>JAFAYM010000095.1 GCA_019240395.1 Acidisphaera sp.
GGCGTTTCGGGTCCCGCCTGGCCCGGCGCTGTCGGCTGCACCGCCGACGGGCCGACCGGCACCGGCCCGGCCGGCAAGGCGCCCGGCGGGGCGTAGTTGGCCCCCGGCTGCGCCAGCGCCGGCGCCAGCTGCATCAGCCCGGCCAGCATGCTCGCCGGCAACATCACCGCGGGCCTCGGGCGGGTCGGCGTGATCGGATGCTTGCTCACCGCAGGCTCCTGTTCCCTGGCCTCAGTCCCTGGTCCGTTCGAGCACGCGCACCGTGGCGCGCCGGCGCATCGCCCAGTAGAGCGCGAGCCCCAGCAGGATGCAGCCGACCACCATCACCAGGACGATGCCGACGGGCTGGTTGCGCAGCATCCAGCTCGGCCACACCCAGAACGCCAGATTGCCGACGGTGTAGGTGCTGCCCACGCGGTAGGAGGTCACCTGGTCGCCGGAGAGCAGCGACAGGTCGCCCTGGATCAGCGGCGAGCGGGCGCTGTCGCGGAACGTCGCGACCACGCCGTCCAGCGCCTGCGGCTGCGCCGCCAGCACGGCGATCAGCGTGCGGCCGTGGCGCACCGGCGACTCGCTGCCGATCAGCGCCGATGTGGTCTCGCTGAGCGGCGCGGAGAGCACCGTCGCCGCGCGCTGCCGCTCCGCCTCCGTCTGGTCGCCGAACACCCGCCGGACCGAGGCGAGCGGCGTGCGCAGATCGATCGTCAGCCGGTTGCCGTTCATCCGCAGCGGCGAGTTGCTGAGCAGGTCCGCAGCACCGGCGAGATGCTGCATGGTGCCCATCATCAGGAGGTCGCGCCCGGCCACTGCGTTCACTCCGTCGGCCCGCACCACGGCGACCCGGATGGCGGGATAGCCGGTGATCGCGCCGAAGCGGCCCATCATGTCGAGGAAGGCGCTGATCTCGATCGGGCTCGGCTGGTCCGGCAGCACGACCGCGGTCTGCGACAGGTCGGCCATGCGGGTGTAGGGAAAGCCGCTGCCGACGAAATAGGCGAGGTTGGGCAGCTGCGCGAAGCGGTAGCCGCGCGAGAGGTCGATCGTGCTGTCCGGATCGATCGACATGCGCAAATCCTGCGGCACCGCCACGCAGTCGCCGCGATGCAGCGGCCGGGCGTCGAAGAAGAACTGCAGGTCGTTCTGCCCGAACACGTCATAGGCCGGGATGTTGGTCCGCGCCTCCGGCTGCGCCGCGCCGAAATCGAGCGACCGCGACACCCAGCTCTCCCGCCGCTCGATCGGCGAGAGCGGGAAGCTGTCGAGATAGACGCCGTTGATGCCGACATCCAGGCGCGACGGGGCGACATCGATGATCGGCCCGGTCGGCGAGCGGTAGCGGACCACCTCGGGAAACGCCGAGTTGCGCCAGGTGAAGAAGTCCGGCGCGGTGCGGAACGGCACGTGCAGCAGGCCGGTGTAGCCGTAGCTCTGCAGCTCCGAGCTGTCGACCAGCTCGCCGAAGCGGACCACCCGGTTGGTCGGGATCCAGGCCGGCGCGTCATAGGCCTGCCGCGCCGGGATCTCCGGCAGCTGCACCGCCGCCACGTCGCCGCCGAGCCCGCGGCTGCCGACCGCCAGCGTCATGGCGGCGACCACCGCCTCGTCGGCGCTGCGCCCGCCGATGATCAGCAGCGAGGCCATCGGGTCGTTGGGATTGGCGACCACGGCGAGCGTCGGCCCGTTGATCGGCGGCAGCGCCACGGTGCTGGCGCTCGAACTTGCGCCTCCCTGGCCGCCGACCACCACCATGACCGCGTTGCCTTGCGGCGGTGCATCGTTCAGCACGGGGAAGACGGCGCCGCGGAAATCCGCCTGCTGGCCGAACCAGGAGGCGACGATGCCGGCCGCCTTCAGCGTGTTGCTGTCGGGCGAGGCCGGCAGCACGAAGGGCAGGCTGAGTTCGAGCTTTTCGTGCGGGTCGAAGAAGGGCAGCGGCAGACGTGCGAGGTCGCGCTGCGGCGGCAGGCGCTCGAGCGTCATGGTCAATGTCGAGGTGTCGTAGATGGTCGACCACAGCAGCCCGCTCAGCGGGTCGTTGCAGTCCTTGGTGTAGCGGCCGGTGAAGCGGAAATTGAGCCGGTTGTTGTCCTGGAAGAACACCGGGCTCACCGGCATGGAGAGCGAGAAGTTCGGCTGGTCCTTCACCACCGGAATGGTGCCGACGTACTGCTCGTTCAGCGTGACGGTGTCGTTGCTGAACTCCGGGATCAGCGCCGGGGACATCGCCCCGGTGAGATCGAGCCGCGCCGCGGTCACCACCTCGTCGGCGCGGATGCCGAACTGAACGCCCTGCAGCTCGCTGGTGCCGCGCAGCTGCAGCGGCCCGGTGGCGCCGAGCTGGCGCAGGGTGAGCGAGAGCACGCGCGTCGACGGCGTGCCGCCCCCCACTGTCCCGCCACCCGCCGTGCTCCCACCCGTGCCCCCGCCCGTCATGCCTGCGGCCGTGGTGGCGCCGGTCGGTGCCGTGCCGGGCGGAATGGCGGCGACCGGGGCATTGGCCGGCGCCGGCCTCGGCGGCGCGGGCGCCGGCGCGGGACGGCCCGTCGCGGGCGCCGGCGTGAAGCTCGGCGGCGGCGGCGGGTTCAGCGGCACCACCGGCTGCGGGATCGGCCGCACCGTCATCTCGCCGGAGCTTTGCGGGGCCCGGGCCTGCGCCCGAGCTTGGGTGGGAGCCAGGGTCGGCAGGAGCAGGCAGAGCAGTACCGCGGCGCTGCCGGCAAGCGGGCGGGCCCGCCGCCTGCCGACCGTCGGGGGGGTGCGCGTGCCAGGGGGGCGCGTGCCAGGGGGCCGCGTGCTGGTGCCGCGCGGCGGCGAGGGGGGCAGCCGGTCGCGCGGACGGAACAGCCCCTTGATGCTCACCAGCACCTCCCAGAGGCTGCGCAGGGGATGGTCCACCTTGTAGTCCGACCAGTCCGACCAGGCGTCGGCGCGTCCGAACACCGCCTGCACGATGCGGGCCTCGTCGGCGATGGAGCTGGCGACGAAACGCACCTGCATCGTATCTCCCTCCCAGCGCAGGACGCGTGCCGGTATCAGCAGCGGCTCGGCGCCCAGCGTGAATTCGATCTGCAACTCGGCGCCGGCGGGAACGCCTTCCGGGCGCTCGGCGATGATGCCGCCGCCGCCCTGGCTGAGGTCGTGCGTCGTGCCGGTCATCACCCGCCCGTCCGGCAGGTAGATCACCACCGGCACTGCCGCGTTGACACGCGCCCGGATGCGCACCTGCCTTGTCTCGCGGCCGACCGACAGCGCCGCCATCACCGTCAGCAGGCTGAACACCGCCCAGATCGTGTTCAGCAGCAGCGCCTGGAACACCAGGATTTCGGTGTGGAAGAAGATCAGGCTGACCAGGCCGCGGATGATGCCGGCGATCAGGAAGAGCGCCAGGAACAGATTGGGATAGACGGCGCGCAGGTCGAAATAGCCGTTCTCCAGCAGGCCGCCCTTGGTGGTGACGTTGAACTTGCCGCGCTTGGGCGCCAGCAGCGTCACCACGGTGACCCGCACCAGGAACATCGCCAGCACGGTCTCGTAGATCTCGCTCCAGAACGAATGGCGCCAGTTGCGCTGGATGCGCGAATTGGTCGCCACGGAGTGGAAGATGTGCGGCACCGCATAGGCGATGATGGCCAGCGGCGAGGCGGCGATGATGTTCTGGTTGAGCAGCAGATAGGCCAGCGGAGCGGTGAGGAACACCACGCGCGGCACGGCGAACAGGAAGTGCGCCATCGCCTGGAAGTAGCAGATGCGCTGGCCCACGGTCAGCCCGCGGCCGAACAGCGGGTTGTCGTTGCGCAGGATCTGGATCATGCCGCGCGCCCAGCGGATGCGCTGGCCGATATGGATGGCGAGCCGCTCGGTGGCCAGGCCGGCGGCGAGCGGCAGCTTGAGGTAGGCACTCTCCCAGCCGCGGCGATGCAGGCGCAGCGCCGTGTGTGCGTCCTCGGTCACCGTGTCGGTGGCGAAGCCGCCGATCTCGGCCAGCGCCGAGCGCTTCAGCACGCCGCACGAGCCGCAGAAGAACGCGGCGTTCCAGTAGTCGTTGCCGTCCTGCACCAGGCCGTAGAACATGTTGCCCTCGGCCGGCACCCGGGTGCCGGCGGCGAGGTTTCGCTGATACGGGTCGGGCGAATAGAAATGGTGCGGCGTCTGCACCAGCGCGATGCGCGGATTGGCGACCACCCAGCCCATCGTCATCTGCAGGAAGGCCCGGGTCGGGATGTGGTCGCAGTCGAACACCGCGACGTATTCGCCATTGGTGATGCGCAGCGCGTGATTGAGGTTGCCGGCCTTGGCGTGCAGGTTGTCGGCGCGCGTGATGTAGCCGCAGCCGCACGCTTCGGCGAACTGCCGGAACTCCTCGCGCTTGCCGTCATCCAGCAGGTAGACGCGCATCTTCTCGCGCGGCCAGTCCATCGCCATGGCGCCGAGCACGGTGGCGCGCACCACGCTCATCGGCTCGTTGTAGGTCGGGATGAACACGTCGACGGTCGGCCAGAGCGCCACATCCTCCGGCAGCGGCAGCGGCCGGCGCTCCAGCGGCCACACCGTCTGGATGTAGCCGAGCACCAGCACGATGATGGCGTAGACCTCGGCCAGCGCCAGGCCGATGCCGAGGAAGAGCTCGACGGTGGAGCCGAAATCCAGCGTCTCGGTGATGCGCCAGAAGATGTAGCGCAGCGAGACGGCGAGCGAGAGCATGACCAGGAACATCGTCACGCCGTGGCCGCGGAAGCGGTTGGCGATGAGAAAGACGATGGCGGTGACGATGGCGAGGATCGCCTGCTGGCGCGGCAGCAGCGGCACGGTGGCGACGGCGATCACCAGCAGGGCGCCGAGCACGGCGATCAGCCCGTCGATGATGCGATCGCCGCGGCGCATGCGCTGTGCGCGCATCACCACGGCGTCCTGCCGATCCGCCACCACCCGCCTTGTGCCACTCATACGATGTCTTCCTGCGACGCGACGGCCGGCGCCGGCGCCAGGCGCCGTGCCACTACTCCGGCCAAAGCCGCGATGTCCTGTGCCGCCTTGCTCTGCGGCGCATAGTCCCCGACCATCTTCTGCGAGGCGATCGCTTCCGAAACGTTCTCGTCGCGATAGACCACCCCGAGCAGCCGCTGCCCCAGATGCTTCGCCGCGGTGTCGCCGGAGGCGCGGCCGAGCCGGGTCCGCAGGTCGAGCTGGTTGAGCACGAAGCCGACTTGGCGCGCTTCGATTGGCCGCGCTTCGATTGGCCCGGCTTCGATCTGCGGCGCTTCGGCCGGCCCCGCGGCGGTCGCCTGGGAGACCGAGGCGGGGCCGATGCCGTAGGCGCGGCCGCTCTCGATCGCCGGCAGCTGGGCGAGCGAGGGCGCATCGACCCGCAGCACGATCAGCAGCAGGGCGGCGAGGGGCAGCAGGCTGGAGAGCGTGGGCGTCGGCCCGGGCGGCATATCGGCCACGACAACGGTGTCCGGCTCGGCCAGCATGTCGCGCACCGGTGCGACCAGCATGTCAGGGTTGGCGGCCAGCGCCAGCGAGAGGGCATTGGCCGCCGCCATGCCGACATGGCCATAGGGCAGGTAGGAGACGCCGTAGGCGCTGGTGCGCAGCGCCTTGCGCCAGGATTGGCGCGGGTCGGGAAGGGTGCGAAGCGCCGACATGAAGCCGGTGGCATCGCGCAGATCCATGCCGTAGTGCAGGCCGACGGCGTTCTGCGGATCGAGGTCGAGCACGATCACCCGCCGGCCCAGGCGCGAAAGCTCCCAGGCGAGGTTGGCGGCGATGGTGGTCTTTCCGACCCCCCCCTTCGGCGAGGACACGCATAGCAGGGGCATTCAAGGGCACGCGGCCAGCAGGCGCGCGCCGGCGTTTCTCTGTCCCCGCGCAATGCGCGCCCGCCGGTCACTCGCCCCGGTCACAGCCGCCGGAACATTTCCCGCAGGTCGCCTTTGGGCGACCGCGCCGGGCGTTCGGCCGCTTCATCGGCCCGGAGCACGCGGAACATGTCGGCGAGCGGTCGTTGCTCGTCGCGCCCGGCACGGGGCCGGCGAGCCGCGATGTCGGGCCTCCCCGCGGCTTCCGGGGCTGGTGCCGGAGGCTGGGTCGCCTCCGGCATTCGCGCCGGTTCCGCCGCCGGGACCGGCTCAGCGATCGCCGGCTCGAAGGCCTCGGCGGCCGGGGCGGGTTCGGCCAGTTTCGGCTCGAAGGCGGTCGGCTCGGCGGCGTGATCGGCAGGTTCGCTCGGCGCTGCGGGGTGGGTCGGTTCGCCGCCTGCCGGCTCGAACGCCTCCGCGGCGCCCAGGGTCGGCTCGCCCTGGGGAAGGGCGGTGTCCGCCTCGGCCGGCTCCGCCGCGTCGGACGGATGGAGCGGCGGCTCGGCGAATGGTTCGTGGGCGGCTGCCGGCTCGATGGTTTGCTCCGGCATCGCCGGCTCGACGTGCACCGCGCTCAGCTCCGGGGCATCGAGCGGTGCGGCGGTCTGGAACGGATGCTCGAGCACCGGCCCCTCGAACATCGTCTGCGGCTCGGCGCCCCGCTCGGCGCCTGATCCGAAATCCGCGTCTTCGATGTCGGACTCGAGCATGGGCTCGTCGGGGCTGGCCGGCAGCTCGACGGGATGATCATGCGGGCCGATCGGCTCGTGCCCGACCTGCTCGCTATCGATGGGTTCGTACCCGGTCGGCTCGTACCGGGCCGGTTCGTGCTGGGCCGGTTCGTGCTGGGGCGGCTCGTACTCAGTCGCCTCGTATTGGGCCGGCTGGTAGTCCGACGGCTCGTCGCTCGAGGGCTCGGAGACCGGCGAGGTTGCAAACGCCGATTCGGCAGCCTCCTGCCCCCGTTCCAGCTCCCCCCTTTCCAGATCCTCGGGGCCCCATTCCTCAGCGGCGCCATGCGTCGGCGTGTGCAGCGGCGGCGGCAGGTCGGCCGGCGGTGCTGCGATGTCGGGCGGCTGCGGCGGCGCGTACGGATCGGAATAGGCCGAGGTGTCGGGCGAGAGGGCCTGCTCGGCCAGTGGCATTGCCGGCGGCGTCCAGTCCTCTGTCGCGTGGGAGGGCGGCCCGTCAGCCGGCTCCTCGTCGCCCTCCTGGTCCTGCCAGCTCGTCTCGGATTGCCAGGCGGTCTCGGACTGCCAGGCCGGCTCGACGTCGACCTGGTCGGCTTCCGGCATGGCCCGGCCGAGCAGCGGGAAGATGCGCGCGGCGCGCGCGCCCGGCCCGGGAATATAGGGAGCCGGCGCAACCGCCGCGCGAGTGCCCGAGAAGCTCTCCTCGCCATATTCCTCGCCCTGGCCGAAGGCCTCGCTGCCCGGCGGACGCACCGGCGCGGGACCGAAACTGCGATATTTCATGGAGAAACCGCCGAACGCTGCCAGCGCACGCTCGACGTCGCCGTCCGGCCTGCCGCCCATCCCGACCCCCGAAGCCAAACCCAAGCCCGATCATCTCACGCCCCGCGGCTCTCGTGCCAGGCGAGCCGCGCGAGCAGGATTAATGCCGAACTATAATAGTCCGGGGAAGTGTGTATCGAGGGGAAACCGGGGGGTAGTGACGTTTTTGCCGCAGCTGTTGCCACTTTAGCGACAGCCACCATGCCGGGCGGCGCCGGATAGGACGCGGTTGCCCCGGTGTGCAGGTCGACCCAGGCCGGTGTCCGCGGATCGGTCTGCGACCAGTAATCGGCGAAGGCCCGGTGCACGTCCGGCAGCGAGCGGCGCGCCCAGGCCAGGTAGAGCGGCACGCGGATGGCGTCGTAAGAGAAACGCGCCGGCCAGCCGGCGGCGGGGGTAAGCCGGGCGCCGTCACGCGAGACGCTGAGCCAGTCCGGCGGCAGCTGCCACTGGCCGAAGCGGCCGGCGGCGATCAGGGCGAGGCCGTCGGCCTGCAGCTTGTCCCAGAGCGGCGAAGGGACGGCGTGCGACAGCTCGGCCAGCGCCTGGAAGCAGTAATAGGAGGGATTGACGTCCACGGTGACGGCGCTCTCGAAGCCGGCGGCGGCGGGCAGCAGCACGGTGCGCTCGCCCGCCTCGCGCACCAGCAAGGTCAGGATGTCCGCGGCGATCGCCCGCGCCGCCGCGGCATCGGCCGGACGCTGCCACCGGCAGGCGGCGCGCCAGAGCGCCCAGGCGATGAAGATGTCCCCGTCCGTCGCATTATTGGGATCGGCGACCGGATCGGCAGCGGCGGGATCGTAGCGCCAGCAATGCAGTGCGTCGGACGAGCGGCGCAGCACGCGCCGCGTCCAGCCGTGGATGCGCTCGAAGGCCTCCATGTCATCGAAGGCGACGGCGGACAGCATGCCCCAGCCCTGGCCCTCGGTGTGCGAGACGCAGTCATTCCCGGTGTCGATGACGCGACCGTCCGGCGAGATGAAGCGCCGCTTGAAGATCTGCCATTCGCGTCGATCCGCCTCGGTGAGCGCGGGCTCGCTCGCCGCCGGCACCGCATCCGCGCTCGCCGCGCCGACGGCCGACCGGCAGAGGCCGAAACTGGCCATCCCCGCAACCGTCTTGCCGGCCGACACCAGAAGGCCGCGCCGCGACGGCTCGTGTGGCCGGTCGGAATGCGTCGCTGGAGCGGGTGAAGGGAATCGAACCCTCGTATGCAGCTTGGGAAGCTGCCGTTCTGCCATTGAACTACACCCGCGCTCCCCCGGCTTATAGGAAGCCGAGGTTGACGGTGCAATCCGAGCCGCCTAGCGTGCGCGGTGACGGCTCCGCCGTCCCTCGCGATTTGTCCGGCCGGCTTGCGGCGAGGTGAAACAAGCGCGCTAAAGAGGCCCAGGGGATTGTTTCCGCAGCGCGGAGATCACGCCCCGGGCGTCTGAGGGCCGGCCACAGCTGCGGAGGCCCAAGGCAGATGTCCAACCCGACCCGATTCCCTTCCTCTCCATCCGCGTGGCGCCCGGCGACCACGCTGGTCCATGGCGGCACCACGCGCAGCCTGCACGGCGAAACCGCCGAGGCGCTGTTCCTGACCTCCGGCTTTGTCTACGACAGCGCCGAGCAGGCCGAGGCGACCTTCGCCGGCACCGCGCGCCACTACCAGTACTCGCGGTTCGGCAATCCGACGGTCGCCATGCTGGAAGAGCGGCTGGCGGCGCTGGAGGGCGCGGAGGCGTGCCGCGCCACCGCCTCGGGCATGGCGGCGGTGAACGCGGCGCTGCTGGCGCATCTCAAGACCGGCGATCGCGTGGTGGCCTCGCGGGCGCTGTTCGGCAGCTGCCACTGGATCGTCTCGACATTGCTGCCGCGCTACGGCATCGCCACCGAGTTCGTCGACGGCGCCGATCTCGATCAGTGGCGGGCAGCGCTGCGCCGCCCGGCACAGCTGGTCCTGCTGGAAACGCCGTCCAACCCGATGCTCGAGATCGTCGATCTGCGGGCTGTCGCGACCCTCGCCCACGAAGCCGGCGCGATCGTCGTGGTGGACAACGTCTTCGCGACGCCGCTGCTGCAGCGGCCGCTGCAATTCGGGGCCGACGTGGTGGTGTATTCCTGCACCAAGCACATCGACGGCCAGGGACGGGTGCTCGGCGGCGCGGTGCTCGGCAGCCGCAAGTGGATCGACGAGGTGCTTCAGCCCTTCATCCGCAACACCGGCCCCAGCCTGTCCGCCTTCAACGCCTGGCTGCTGCTGAAGGGGCTGGAGACCTTGGCGCTGCGCCTGGACGCGGGGTGCCGAAACGCCGCGGCGCTGGCCGGTTTCCTGGCGGAGCGGCCGGAGGTGGCGCGGGTCTGGTATCCGACGCGCGACGACCATCCGCAGGCGGAACTGGCGCGGGCGCAGATGGCCGACGGCGGCACCCTGGTGACCTTCGAGGTGGCGGGCGGCAAGGCCGCGGCGTTTCGCATGCTGAACGGGTTGCGGCTGATCGTCGTCTCCAACAACCTCGGCGACAGCAAGTCGCTGGCGACGCATCCCGCGACGACCACGCATATGCGCATCGGTGCCGAGGAACGGGCGCGGCTCGGCATCACCGACGGGGTGGTACGGCTCTCGGTCGGGCTCGAGGACCCGGCGGATCTGCAGGAGGATCTGGCGGCAGCGCTCGGCGCCCTCTCCCTCGGCAGTGGACAGCGCCGGGCGGCTGGGCTGTAGTCGCGCCGGCGCCAGTGCGAACCGCCTTATACGAGGTCCCACAGAGCGCCACCCATTATCGTCACCCCCGCGAAAGCGGGGTCCACGCGGCACATGGATTCCCGCTTCGCTGATATGATGGCCATGAGTCGGCGCGCCCGAGAACTGGTATTATGGCCGAGGACTACAGCAGAACCACTCACGGCATCCGCGTCTCGGTCAGGTCCTTCTATCTGGAGGATCAGTCGCAGCCCGACGACAGCCAGTTCTTCTGGGCCTACAAGGTGAAAATCGAGAATCGCGGGCGCGAGCCGGTGCAGCTGATGCGCCGCACCTGGCACATCACCAATGCGCGCGGCCACACCCAGCGGGTGCACGGACCCGGCGTGCTCGGTGAGCAGCCGCTGCTCGAGCCGGGGGAGGCGTTCGAATACACCTCGGGCACTCCGCTGGACACGCCCTCGGGGTTCATGACCGGCGCCTACCACATGGTGGTGCCGGCGTCCGGCGAGAGCTTCGACGTGGCGATCCCGACCTTCAGCCTGGACAGCCCACACCAGGGCGGGCGGGTGCATTAGCGCAAGAGAGGCCGACGGCGGCTTTTCCCGAGAGATAGGCACCCCCCACCGTTCCGCCGAGGCGCGAGTGGCAAGCCTCGCCGGCGAAGACCAGGCGCCCGTCGGCCAGCGGCTGCGCCAGCAGCGAGCGCGCCGCTGCCTGCCCCGGCACGGCATAGCAGTAGGAACCGCGCGTCAGCGGATCGAGGCCCCAGCCCGTCACCACCGCGGCATCTCCGGCGAACAGCCGGTCGGCCCGCGCCCCGAACAGGGTGCGCAGCGTGTCGCGGCAGAACGCTGCTGGCGCCGCGTCGCCCTCGCGCGCGAGGTCCCAGGCCGTGGCTCCCGCGACGAAGCCGACGACGTGGTCGGCGCCGCCCGGCCAGAAGTGCAGGCTCATCAGCGTCTCGCCCGGCCCGACCTGTCGATCGACGGCACAGGACGCCGGCAGATCGAGCCGGTCCGGCCCGGTCGCGCGCAGCGCCACCTTGGTCAGCAGACCCATCGGCAAGGCGTGCACCGCCTCCTCCACCGGCGCCGGCAAGGCAGGGGCGAAGACGATCCCGCCGCCGGCGAGCACGCCCGTGGAGACGGTGACGATGCACGACCCGGCGGTGATGTCCCCGTGAGGCGTGCCGATCGTGACCGTGCCGCCCGGCTCCTGCCAGGAGATCCGCTGCACCGGCGTGGCGAGCCGGACCGGGCCGGCGGCGGCGCCGAGGCGGGCGGCGACGAAGCGGCCGAGGCCGCCCTCGACCAGGAGGTTGCCGCCGGCCAGGCTGTTGAGGTGCCAGTCGCGCAGGCTGAGGCACCCGGGGTCGGCGGCGGCGATCAATCCCTCCCAGGCCAGCACGGTCCGGGTCCAGGGATCGGCGGCAAAGGAGGCAGCGGCCTCGGCGAGGCTGACATCGGCCTGCGCACCCTCGGCGCGCTCGGCCAACGCGGCGCGCAGCGTGGCCTCGGCGCGATCATAGGCGGCCAGCTCCTCGGCATCGGCCAGGCGCGAGCCGACATAGGTGCGCCACTCGCGCAGGCCATCGGCGCTGCGCAGGGGATCGCCGGCGGCGCGGGCGATCGACACCAGAGGGTTGCCCTCGGCCTGGTGCAGCCAGGAGGCGCCGTGGTCGAAGACGGCGCCGCCGAGGGCCGGAGGATGTGTGGTCCAGGCGCGCCCGCCGATGCGGCTGCCGGCCTCCAGCAGCAGGCAGCTCCGCCCCAGGCGGCGCAGCTCGGCCGCCGCCGCCAGCCCCGCGACGCCGGCGCCGACCACCACGCAGTCAACGGGAGCGGTGGGCATCGGCTCAGAGCCGGCCGATGACAACGCCGGCCCAGACGGCGAGCAGGCAGAGGATGACGGAAGCCAGGATGTAGCCGGCGGCGGAGGCCAGGGCGCCGCCGCGCAGCAATTCCAGGGTCTGCAGGCTGAACGAGGAAAACGTCGTGAAGCCTCCGCACACGCCCACCATCACGAAGATCCGCAGGTCGAGCGGCGCCTCGATCCGGCCGCCCGGACCGGTCAGCGCCCCGAACCAGCCGATGACCAGGGAACCCAGCACGTTCACCAGCAGCGTCCCCCAGGGAAAGCGCAGGAGGGTGAAGCCGGAGGTCACCATGGTCAGGAAGAACCGGGCCATGCCGCCCAGCGCGCTGCCGATCGCCACCCAGACGTAGGTCATGCGGCCTCCCTTCGATCCCGACGATACGACGAGCACGGCCTGCGTGCCGCGCATGGCCGGCACGAGTGGACGGAAACCATAACGCTGCTTACCATAAGCTCCGTCGAGACACCTCATGAGCCAGTTCCAGCCCGACCTGCTGTTCCTGCTGCACGACGTCGCCCGGCTGTTACGGGTGGATGCGGACAAGCGGGCGCGCATGCACGACATGACGCGGGCGCAGTGGGTGATGCTGATCTGGCTCGAGCGGCAGCCCGGCATCTCGCAGAAGGAGCTGTCGGAGCGGCTGGAGGTGGAGCCGATCACGGTGGCGCGGCTGGTCGACCGGCTGGAGCAGCGCGGCATGGTGGAGCGGCGGCCGGATCCGAAGGACCGGCGCATCTGGCGGCTGCATCTGCGGCCCGAGGCGCTGCCGCTGCTGCGCGACATCGAGGCCGAGCGGGCGGAGATGGCGCGGATGGTTCAGGAGGGACTGGATGAGGAAACCGTGCAGACGATGATCGCGGCGTTGCTGCGCATGAAGGCGACATTGGGCGGCGGGCCACGATACGGCCGCCGCGGCGAGGCGACCGGTGCCTCTGCCCGGGAGCTGGCCTGATGGCTTCGGCGACCGCTCCCGTGGCCTCGGCCGGCGCTCCCGCAGGCACCGCCTCCCGGGTGGCCGAGGCACCCGTCCTGCGCAGCCGGCGCCGTCCGTTGCTGCGTCCGGCGCTGATGCTGGGCGGCATCCTGGCGGTGGCGATCGGCTCCCTGCTGTGGTGGCTGACCGGCGGCCGCATCGTCTCCATCGACGACGCCTATGTGCAGGCCGCCAAGCTCTCGGTGTCCACCGACGTGTCCGGCATCGTCGCCGAGGTCGCGGTGCGCGACCACCAGCGCGTCAACAAGGGCGACCTGCTGTTCCGGCTCGATGACCGGCAGTTCCGCATCGCGCTCGACGGCGCGCGCGCCAACCTGGCGCAGGCCGCGCTGAGCGGCGAGGCGATGAAGCGCGACTATCAGCGCATGCTGCGCGAATCCGACGCCAAGCAGGCGCAGGTGCAGTCCGACCAGGCCGACTACGCCCGCTTCGCCAATCTGGTGAAGGGCGGCGGCGTCACCCGCGCCGAGTACGACAACGCCCGCTTCAAGCTGCTCGCCGATCAGCAGACCGCGCAGAGCCTGCAGGTGCAGGCGCAGGTGCAGCTGGCGCGTCTCGGCGGCGATGCCAACGCCGAGGTGACGAAGCTGCCGCAATACCTGCAGGCGCTGGCGCAGGTGGACGAGGCGCAGCGCGAGCTCGACCACACCGTGGTGCGCGCGCCCTTCGCCGGCATCGTCACCGATGTCGAGCAGCTGCAGCCCGGCCAGTATCTCGCCGCGGCGACGGCGGCCTTCGGGCTGGTCTCCACCGAGGACGTCTGGGCCGAAGGCTACCCCAAGGAGACCGAGCTGACCTGGGTGCAGCCGGGCGACCGCGCGACCGTCGATGTCGACACCTATCCCGGGCGGCATTGGCGCGGCACGGTGGAGAGCGTGGCGCCGAACAGCGGCAACGAATTCTCCGTTCTTCCCGCGCAGAACTCTTCCGGCAACTGGGTGAAGGTGGTGCAGCGCATTCCGCTGCGCGTGCATATCGACCGCCGGCCCGGGGATCCGGAGCTGCGCGCCGGCATGAGCGTGGAGATCGACATCGACACCGGCCACAGCCGCTCGCTCGCCGACCTGTTCTAGAAATGCCCGCGCCGGATGCTCCGGTCGTTCCGAATCGCGCGCTGATCACCGTTTGCGCGATGCTGGCGACCTTGATGCAGGCGCTCGACTCGACGATCGCCAACGTGGCGCTGCCCTACATGCAGGGCAGCCTGTCGGCGACTACCGACGAGATCACCTGGGTGCTGACCTCCTACATCATCGCCGCCGCCATCATGACGGCGCCGGTCGGCTGGCTGGCTTCGCGCTTTGGCCGCAAGAATCTTTTTCTCGTTTGCATCGCCGGCTTCACCGTCGCATCGATGCTGTGCGGCATCGCCCAGTCGCTCGGCCAGATGGTGCTGTTCCGGCTGCTGCAAGGCGTGTTCGGTGCGGCGCTGGTGCCGCTGTCGCAATCGACCATGCTCGACATCTATCCCGTGGAGCAGCGCGGCTCGGCGATGGCGATCTGGGGCGTCGGCGTGATGGTTGGGCCGATCCTCGGGCCGACGCTCGGCGGCTACCTGACCGAGCTCTACAACTGGCGCTGGGTGTTCTACGTCAATCTGCCGTTCGGCATCCTGGCGATGCTGGGGCTGATGGCGTTCCTGCCGAAAGGCCAGGTGAACGCAGCATTGCGCTTCGACTGGACCGGCTTCGGCGTGCTGGCGCTCGGGCTGGGGTCGCTGCAGATGATGCTCGACCGCGGCCAGGACCAAGACTGGTTCAGCTCGCGCGAGATCATCGTCGAGGCGGTGCTGGCCGGGCTCGGCATCTACCTGTTCCTGGTGCACCTGCTGCTGGCCGAGCGGCCATTCATCAGCCCGCGCATCTTCCGCGACGTCAACTTCTTCGCCGGTCTCGTCATGATGTTCGCCGTCGGCATGGTGATCCTCGCCAGCTCGGCGCTGCTGGCGCCCTATCTGCAGACGCTGGGCAATTATCCCGTGGAAACCGCCGGCCTGGTGATGGCGCCGCGCGGCGCCGGCACGATGGCGGCGATGATGATCTCCGGCCGGCTGTCCCGCCGCGTCGATCCGCGGCTGATGATGCTGCTCGGCGTGCTGCTGGTCGCCGGCTCGATGTGGGACATGACCGGCTGGACCCCCGACGTGTCGCAGCGCCAGCTTATCGTCACCCTCATCATGCAGGGGGCCGGGCTCGGCTTCGTCTTCACGCCGCTGCAGGTGATCGCCTTCGCCACCCTGCCGGTCGCCTCGCGCACCGACGCCACCTCGATGCTGAGCCTGTTCCGCAATGTCGGCAGCGCCATGGGCGTGTCGCTGACCTCGACGCTGCTGGCGCGCAACATCCAGATCATGCACGCGCAGCTGGCTTCGCAGGTGACGCCGTTCAGCCGGGCGCTGCAGACCGGCGGGGCGGTGACGCGCCTGCTCGATCCCGCGAACGCGCGGGGTGCGCAGATGCTCGACCAGATCGTCAACCAGCAGGCGGCGATCGTTGCCTATGCCGACGATTTCCGCTTCATGATGCTGACCACGCTGTCGACCGTGCTGCTGCTCTTGCTGATGCGCGGGCCGAAGACGGCGGGCCCCGCTCCGGCGCACGCCGCCGCCATGGAGTGACCGCGAGGCCTCCTTCCCCGAGCGTTGCATCGCTGATGCTTCGGCCCTGATGGGCGGCCCGCCCGAGAGTATCCACAGAAAGTTGATTTCCGGCCCCGGTTTTCCCACCCGAAGGTGCCGCGATCGTATTCACGGGGGGAAAATCATGTCGGGCCAGAGCGGAATTGACGCGCATGGCGGAAGCAACGGCGCAGGCGACGTCTCGAATGCCGCCGGGACGCTGAAGCAGGACGGATATCAGTTTGCCGCCGTCTACATCGACCAGAACGACACCAATGAAACCCCCGGCTCGGCGGGCTACGCATCCTCGGCCGACGGGCCCCCGGGCGCGTCCCTGACGCTTGCGGAAGCGCAGACCATCAGCGCCGCCGGGCTGAATATTGTCTCGATCTTTGAGACGAACGGCCTGGCAGGCAGTCCGTACGAAGGCGGCGGAAACACCAACGCCAATATCGTGAGCTATCTGACGACGCAGGGAATGGCCGATGGCGCGGAGGCGCTGGCATCGGCGGAAGCCATCGGCCAGCCCGCCGGCTCGGCGATCTATTTCGCGATCGACACCGATTTCGGCAACTTCTCGGGTGCCCAGGACGCGGTCGAAGACTATCTCAAGGGGGTCAGCGCGGGTCTCGGTTCGACCTACGCGATAGGCGTCTACGGCTCGGGCCAGGTGCTTCAATGGGCGACCACCGCCGACCCGAGCAACAGCTACGTCCCGGACGTGACCTATACCTGGCTTTCGGGATCGACCGGCTGGACCGGCTACAACGATACCGGGACCCTCACCGGGGCTTCCGCGACACATGGCTGGAGCATGATCCAGTCGCTTCCGCCGCCCGGCACCGTCGCTGCCGGTACCGACGTGGAGATCGACTACGATGCGTCCGCGAGCAACGCCTTCGGGGAATGGCCTGCCTGCTACTGCCGCGGCACGCTGATCCGCACCGAGCGCGGCGACGTGCCGGTCGAGGAGTTGGCGATCGGCGATCGCGTGGTGACGCATGCCGGCGCGCTGGAGCCGATCCGCTGGATCGGGCGGCGCAGCTATGCCGGACGCTTCCTCGCGGGCAAGAGCCATCTCCTGCCCATCTGCTTCAAGCCGGGCGCGCTCGCCGAGGGCGTGCCGCGGCGCGAGCTCCGGGTGTCGCCGAAGCACGCGATGTTCCTGGACGGCGTGCTGGTGCCGGCGGAGCAGCTGGTGAATGGCGTCTCGGTGGTGCGCGACGAGGCCGCGCAGTCCGTACACTATTTCCACGTCGAGCTGGCGGCGCACGATTTGATCTGGGCGGAGGGCGCGGCCTCGGAGAGCTTCGTGGACGACGCCAGTCGGGGCATGTTCCACAACGCGCATGAATACCGGACGCGCTATCCGGAGGCGGTCCCCGTGCCGCCGGTGTATTGCGCGGCGCGGCTGGAGAACGGCTTCGAGCTGGAAGCGATCCGCGTACGCATCGACGCGCGCGCCGGCGTGATCTCCCCGGCGCCGGAATGCGGCGCGCTGCGCGGCTTCATCGATAACGGCAGAGGCGCCCGGCTATGGGGATGGGCGCAGGACCCGGCCCGGCCGGAGGCGCCGGTCTGCCTCGACATCCTGGTCAACGGCGTGCTGGTCGCCCAGACGCTCGCCAACCGCTACCGCCCCGACCTGGAGGCGGCAGGGCTGGGCAGTGGGCGGCACAGTTTCGATCTGCATCTGGCCGTTGCCGTGCGTGAGGACGACGCGCTGGAGGTTCGGCGTTCCGCCGACGCCAGCCCGCTTGCCATGGCCGAGATCGGCCCGACCGCGCCGGCCGCAGCCGGAAAGCCCCGGCGGTCTCTCAGGCCCCGAACAGCAGCGCCGCCACGACGCCGGCGGCCAGCAGCAGCAGCGGGTGGAGCTCGGTGACAGCGAGCAGCAGCGTCGAGGCGGCGGTCAGGGCATAGGCGACCAGGTCGTGCTCGGTGCTCTGCATCAGCGCCAGGCCGCTCGCATAGGTGAGGCCGACGGCCACCGGCGCCAGCGCCCGCTCGGCACGCTGGCGCCAGGCGGCGGCGTGATAGCGGCCCCAGACCCGCGCCGCCATGTGCACCAGCAGGCAGGACGGCAGGAACATCGCAACACACGCCACCGCCGCTCCGGCCAGCCCCGCCGCCCGCTGGCCGATCAGCACGACGATCAGTGATCCCGGCCCGGGCGCCGCTCGGGAGATCGCGAACAGGTCGAGGAACTGGCGATTGCTGATCCAGTGGTGCACATCGACGGAGGCGTGCTGCATGGCCGGCAGCACGCCGTTGCCGCCGCCGACCGCCAGCAGCGACAGCAGGCCGAACAGCCCAGCCAGCTGCAGCAGCGTGGCCATCATCGCCGCGTCTCGCGGGCGACCAGGAGCAGGCTCAGCGGAATGATCGCCAGCAGCACCGGCAGCAGCGGCCAGCGCAGCACGCCGACGGTCAGCGCCGTCGCCACCATGATCGCCGCGCCCGGCCGGTCGGCGACGCCGCTGCGGGTCATCCGCCAGCCCGTCGCCAGGTTCAGGCCGATCGCCACCGCGCCCATGCCGGCCAGCGCACTCTCCAGCCCGGGGAGCGCCCGCGAGCG
>JAFAYM010000270.1 GCA_019240395.1 Acidisphaera sp.
CACCCTCTCTCCTGTGCAGAATATGCGTGCATAATGGCCGCATGATCTACGGCTACGCACGGGTCTCGACCGACGGCCAGAGCGTGGCGGCACAGGTCGCCACCTTGCAGGCCGTAGGCGCGGGCAAGGTGTTCCGCGAGACTGCCAGCGGCGCACAGACCGACCGAGATCAGCTCCGCCGCGCTATCGCCGCCCCTTGGGCCAGGCGACGTGCTGCTTGTCACCCGCCTTGACCGGCTGGCCCGCTCCACCCGTGACTTGCTCAACACCCTTGCCGCCGTCGTTGGCCGCAAGGCTGGCTTCAGATCCCTTAGCGACACCTGGGCGGACACGACGACAGCGCACGGGCGGCTCATGCTCACCGTGCTGGGGGTCTAGCCGAGTTCGAACGCGACCTGATTCGCGCCCGCACGAGCGAGGGCAGGGAGCGCGCCAAGGCGCGTGGCGTGAAGCTAGGACGCAAGCCGAAGCTCACCCTTCACCAGCAGCGAGAGGCGATCCGCAGGCGTGACAGCGGCACCGAGACGCTTGCCGAGATAGGTCGCAGCTACAACGTTAGCGGATGGACGATTTCGAGGCTTGCAGGGTGACCGGTGTTTTCATCAGCCGCAGGATGACGTTCCGACCGGGCGTGATTACCCTATCCACTACCGCTGATGGCCGTCTGGCGGGCCACATCACGCCGCACGTCCACTTCGATGTTTGCCCGACATGGTTAGAGATCGCAGCGCGCCATCTCGACGATGCACGGGAAAGGAGGACCGCTCGGAAAGCCGCTTGGAATGGAAATGATGAAGATGCCAAGGCCGAGACGTTGGAGCGGGAATTTGAGTCCTCGATGCAAGCCGCCATGGCAGCAGCAATTTCGATAGACTCGTTTTATGCAAACTTGAGGGATCACGCTAACATATCCAAAGAGACCATAGATAATTGGCGCAAGAAAAGCACAGCTAGATATAAGCAAGTTACGGAAGTATTGCGGAGAGTGTTTTCCCTAGAACCAAGAGATGCCGTGATTATTAGAAATACGCTTAGACAGGTATTTCAGTGCCGCGACTTAGCTGTCCACCCTTCTGGAAACTTTAATCCACCTGTTTTGCACCCTGAGCTTCAGGTCGGTGTATATTGGCTTTTCTCTTACTTTCGGGCTGATAACGTTGAAATAATTGTTCCTGAAGTCAGAAACATAATCTATCAGCTTGTCACTAAGACAAAGCCCGTATCACCTGAAGTTCAACGCTACATAAACGGCTTGCGAGAGCGGCTTCCGCCACCTCCATAAGCCCAGCTCTCACGCCGCCAGACGCGTATTCAAGCATCTCTCAGGGAAGAGCTTTCACAAAAGATTGAGAGGCGAATATGAGACGAGATATCTCTGCATTGTTGACAAACCAAACCACATCTTTGTCTGGATAACCAGCTTTTATGACATCAGTACTTAATCTTAGGTCGATTCCCGTCACAGTCTGATAACCGTTCAGGAAATGCTCATCGATAATTCCGACGCGGTGAGCATAAAGATGCCTAAGCACGAAAAGTTCCCTAATTTCGGTAAACTTGGCAATAGAATCAAGCGAAACATCAAGTTTGCCTTTGAAGAGCGTGACGACGTTCTCGTATTTTGTTTTCTTAGAATTTTTAGCCTTACTGCTTTCCATTCTCTGACATGTCGTTGCCGCACTCACGTTCGGATCGTTTTTAAAATCAGCAAAGCTAGAGTAGCCTTTCCGTTCCATGTAATATCGCTTCAAACCAAGTTCAATCTCCGAAGCTAATCTAATGATAGTCGTCATATCAAAATGCTTGTCTCCCAGTGAGCGCACCCACATTTCATATTCATTCGTGTAGCCAGAAATGCTTTTACCATATTCAGTCATCACACTGTTTTGGAGAGTTAATTCTAATTTCGGCTTATAGACGTGATGAATGCGAGCTATAAGCTCGATTTTGTTGATTGTCTCGTCTTTGGCTACCACCCTAAATCGTCCTCCATAAAGCGGCTTCTCCGGCTTGCGGAAGGTAGAGGTTTCGTAAGAGATGGCCCCTTTCCATAGAGCTGCTTCTCACTTTGTAGCTATCAGCCGATAAGAGAGAGTTATCGGCCTCACCGCCGCGATTATCGCCACCGCCGGGATTTTAGCCGTCGCGAGCGAGGAGACGCAGCCTTCCATCGCCCTGCTTGCGCTCTGACCTGCTTACGGATGACCAACGCGAGAGACAAAGAGGGAATGCGGCAATGATCCGTGCCGAGGTGCTCGCGCAGTATCGGCCGCTTCGGGCCGGCATCCGCCGCGTGCTGCACGAGGCCACGAAGGCGTGTAGCCGAGCGGACCTGAACCGGGCCGTCAAGCAGATCGCACCCTGGGCAGAGGAGGAAGAGCTCGAGCAGGAGGATCCTGCCGAGATGCTGGTCGATGTCGCGCTCTTCGAGCCGAACCAGCGCGGCCGACGCGCCTTCGACCGCTTCCTCGCCGAGAGAGGTGAGCGCCTCGACGCGGCAGATCGCGCCCTGGCCGAGCATATGGCTCAGGCCTGGTTCTCCCTTTTCCGTCTGACAGAGCGGCACGAAGCAGCCGGGCTCTGGCTGGAGGACATGCTGGAGGCAAACCACCGCCTCTGGCTCGTGGACGAGACCCTTGAGGCGTCCATGCCTGCGAGCGCGGGTATCATCGTGGGTATGCGTCTGTTCGACGCGGGACCGTTCCACGCCGGGTTCGGCATCCTCGTGCAGCCGGACGAGGAGACGATCGACTTCTGCCTGCAGGCCAGGGCACACGGTGGACCCTTGCCGTTCCGCCATTCGCTCGCCGCCACCCTCTACGGCGACCAACTCCGCGCCGAGGCACTGCCCGGACCCGAAGATCTCGCGCTGTTGCAGACCATCTTCGAGGTTCTCTCGTCGGAGCCCATCACGCCTGCAGGCGCTGGGAAGGAGCGCAGCCGTCGCTCGCCGCATCCACGCAAGTCACCTCAGCAACGCAGGAGATAATTCGGATCGACTTGAAGCCAATAATGGAAGCTATTCATATTAGATTCAGGTCGCTAATGTGCTTGAGCTTTCGATGCAATTTTATGACGCATGGTGGCGCTACGTTCGCATCCTATCCCCATCCACGATGGTTATATATATCGATCTAACCCCATTTGCGGAGGGCCCTTATGGCCACTGATAGGCAAATCTTTAAGACAATGACCGGAGATATTTTCTTACCAATTAGATTGTACTATAGCCTTCACAGCAAATCTGGCCTGCAGGCGAGATTCACTAACCTCCGCTGCATGAACTATGATCGCGCTGGCGATCGGTGGGTCTGGCTTTACGATGGCGAAGCCAAGAACCTGAAATTCTCAACGTCATACTCGTCGATACCTCCTCACCAGCGGCCTATTGTCTTGGGATCGTTCTATTCTCGTGCGAATGATCAGATATATCTGGATGTTGGATCAGTCGAACGAGCAGTAAGGGCAATCGAGTTTTTCGACAAGCACGTCAAGAGAATGGTGGCGGAGGTTGAATATGTCGCTGTTTACAATAAAGTATGCTCAAGCATAGAAGAGCATCCTGGATCTTGTTTCGATAATCTTTTTTCAGAGATTCACACCGAGGACATTGATCTGGCATTAGAGAAAAAGTTAGCGGACGCGAGGACGGCCATAAAGGAAGGCCGCATCGTCGAGATGATGAATGATAAAAGCTTTGAGCTTATCGAGGCGTTTCCTACGCACTATTATGAAGATGGGATACATAACCTAGAGTCATCTTTAATTGCGCGCGAGGCAGTCGCGGTTGCGCGATGGAGTGGCAAGGCAGACTATTGCCTGACCGACTTCATCAAGGATACCACGAAAAAGATGAGCCTCGACGAAATGAACTAGACCTGGCTACTCCGAGAGAGATTTATGCGCCCGGCTGTAGCACAATCACATTCGCTCGGGCTGCTATATATGATAAAGGACATTATCAGATGTAGCGCGTTGCGTCCAGAGCCGGGCACGCCTAGGGTGCTCTGAGCATGAACGTGACCGTACCCATCCCCGACAACTTCGCCGCTCGCTTCGGCTCCGCGGCCGAGCTCGGCCGCCGTGCGCTCGAGGCCCTTGCCCTGGAGGAGTTCCGCGCCGGCCGGCTGACCCGCCCCGAGCTGCGCCAGCTCCTCGGCTTCGGCACCCGCACCGAGCTCGACGGCTTCCTCAAGGCGCATGGCATCGCCGAAGGGATCACGATGGCGGAGTTCGAGCGCGACCTCCAGGATCTCGATCGGGGTACGGCCGCGAACGACCTTGTTGCGCGCTTCCGCGCGTTCAGTGCCGACAAGACCCTTGGCGGCCTCGATCCAGTGGAGCTGATCCGCGAGGGCCGCCGGTGATGCCGGGGTGAGCGTCTGTGTGCTGGACGCCTCGTTCACCTTCCAGTGGTTGTTCAAGGACGAGGCTTCGCCCGCGGGCTACGCGGCGCTGGCCTTGATCGGAACGGGCGGCGCTGCCGTCCCGGCACACTGGTTCGTCGAGGTCGCCAACGGCCTCGGCATGGCCGAACGTCGCGGCCGGCTGACCCAGACCGAACTTCAGGACGCTTTGCAGCTGCTACGGTCCCTGCCGCTGAGCGTGGGCGAGCCGGCATCATCGGCCTGGTCCGAGCCGGTGCTGGACCTGATGCGAACGCAGCGCCTTACCGCCTACGACGCGACCTATCTCGAGCTCGCCGTCCGCCGCGGCCTGCCGCTCGCGACCGGCGATAAGGCGCTGCAACGTGCGGCTGCTGCCGTCGGCGTTCCGCTGCTGGAGACAGGCGCGGCATGACGGTCCTGGCGCCTCACGCGGTGGTCCCGGCAGCGACGGCCACTGTTCCGGCCCTCGTCGCTGTCGCCGGTGAGGGGGCTTCCCTTCGCTTCCTGGAGTTCTTCGCCGCCCGCATCCGTAACCCGCACACCCGCCGCGCCTACGCCCGCGCGGCCATGGATTTCCTCGCCTGGTGCGAGGCGGCCGGCGTGCGCGAGCTCGCCGCCGTCCAGCCCCTCCACGTCGCCACCTGGGTCGAGCTGCAGGGGCGCGCTCTCGCCGCGCCCTCGGTCAAGCAGCACCTCGCCGCCGTGCGCCATCTTTTCGACTGGCTCGTCACCGGCCAAGTCGTCCCTGCCAACCCCGCTGCTTCCGTCCGCGGCCCTGCCTACTCGGCGCGCAAGGGCAAGACACCCGTCCTCGACCCCGCCGAGGCCCACCGCTTGCTCGACGCCATTGACACGAGCACGCACGCCGGCCTGCGCGACCGCGCCCTCATCGGCCTCATGGTCTACAGCTTCGCCCGTGTCGGCGCCGCACTCGCCATGCGCGTCGACGACGTGTTCACCCAAAACCGCCGCCTCTGGGTGCGCCTGCACGAGAAGGGCGGCAAGCGCCACGAGATGCCCTGCCACCACAACCTCGAGGCCTGGCTGCACGCCTATCTCGACGGCACCGGCATCGCGGGCGACCGCAAGGGGCCGCTCTTCCGCACCCTCGCCCGCGGCACCGGCCGGCTGTCGCGCACACCCCTGCCCCAGTCCAACGCCCACGCCATGATCCGCCGCCGGGCCAGGGCCGCCGGCATCGCGACCGCGCTGGGCAACCACTCCTTCCGCGCCACCGGCATCACCGCCTACCTCAGGAACGGCGGCACCCTGGAGCGTGCCGCGGCCATGGCCAACCACGCCAGCACCCGCACCACTCAGCTCTACGACCGCCGCGACGACGCAGTCACCCTCGATGAGGTCGAGCGCATCAGCGTGTGAGGTCTGTGTCGCACTTCTGCGGTCGCAAGTAGCTTGCCATTGAGCGGCTTATAGATCTGAATACCTCGCGCGTGCGAGAGCTTCTCCCGCCCGCTAGGATGACCGTCATGAACGCGCCCGGCCTCCTGCTCGTCGTCACTGTCACCGTCGTTGGCGTGCTTCATACCATCGTGCCCGACCATTGGGTGCCGATTGTCCTGCTTGCCCGCCAACGCGGCTGGTCGAGAGCCGAAACCGCTCGCGCCGCCTTGCAGGCGGGCACCGGCCACGTCGTTACCACCCTCATCATCGGCCTCGTGGTCTGGTTTGCTGGCGCTACCTTCGCCATGCGCTTCGGCCACATCGTCGATACCGCCGCCAGCATTGCGCTCATCGCCTTCGGTGGTTGGATCGCCGTCTCCGCATGGCGCGACCTGCGCGGCAGTCACGGGCACGGGCACAGCCATGGGCTGTTCGGCGGCCACCATCATCACGGCGGGCACGATCACCGCGCCCAGGCGGCCGGGCACGTTCACGGGCCGGAGTTGCAGCGCATCGATACCGGGCACGGCCTGGCGGAGCTGTCGATCTTCGAGGACAGCATCCCGCCCCGCTTCCGCTTCACCGGTCCTGCTGTCGATTGGGTGTGCGTGGAAACCCTCCGCGCGGACGGCACGCGCCAGCCCTTCGCCTTTGCCAACCGGGGAGGCTACTGGGAGTCCCTGGACGAGATCCCGGAGCCGCACAGCTTCGAGGTCGCTATCACGCTCGGGCATGGCAACCACGATCACATCTACACAACCCGCTTCGCGGAACACGCGCACGAGCCGCACGGCCACGATCACAGCCACCACCATTATGACGGCGACATGGGCGATGACCCGCTCTATCTTCCGCTACGCGGCGCTGCCGTCCTCACCCGCCACGCTCACGCGCATCGACACGGCGGCATGGTGCATGTCCATTGGCACGATCACGAGGCCCGCACCGCGCACGAGCTCACCGCAGAGACCGGGATCACTCCACCGCTCCATGCCCATAAGCACAAGACCAGCGGACGGATGGCCCTGCTGGTGATCCTTGGCTCGTCGCCCATGGTCGAGGGCATTCCCGCCTTCTTCGCGGCCAGCCGCTACGGGTTCGCCCTCATCCTGCTCATGGCTGTCGTGTTCGCCGCCAGCACAATCGTCACCTACGTCGTCCTGTGCGTCTACTCGGCGGCTGGGCTGCAGCGCGTGGAACTAGGACCGCTGGAGCGCTATGGCGAGGTCATCAGCGGCGTCTTCATAGCGCTCGTCGGGGTGGTGTTCTGGACGTGGCCGGTTCCCTAGAGCCGGGAAGCTCAGAGAGTAGGATAGCCCCTAGCCGTGGCCGAGACAGGCAGGGGCCTGTCACCCTGGGCGATCCTGGCCTTTCCGATGCTATTCTCGGCTGGCATGTCGTTGATTGACACCTGAGCAATCCGGCAGTGCCCTCCATGTCGGGCTTCCTCACTTCAGGTAAGCGCGGACGACACCCATGAGCTGTTCGGCGGCCTCGGCCCTGAGCGTGCTAGGAGGCACATCGGCGTCCAGCAGGTGCGTGCGGACGTGGTCTTCAACGACCTCGGCCATCAGCCCGGCCATGGCACCGCGGACGCCGGCGAGCAGGTGCATGACCTGCTCGCACCCGGCCTCCGCTTCCAGTGCGCGCTCGATGGCCTCGACTTGGCCCTTCATGCGCCGCACCCGCGCCAGCAACTTGCCTTTCTCGCGGATCGTGTGGGTCATAGCGCCTTATAGAGCATGATCTCGCCACGAGTGTGGAACCCGAGTTAGTCAGGGCTACGCAGAGAATGTTTCGCGCCCGAGCACCTTCACAGCCAGGGGTGAATACCTGGCGTGGCGCCAGCTCGCATCCGATGCTGTCGCTGGAGGGTTAATGAGAGACGGGTGAACCGCCTATCGCATGCCCGTAGCAGGAACAACCGCCCGTAGCCGCCAGCCCCTGTTGTAGGCGAGCACGACCCGCGACAACGGTCCCACATCGATCCGGGTGAACGCCGCTGGCAATGCCTGGATGGCGTGAATGATCGCGGCCTTGATCACCTCCGGATGACTCACTGCTATGGTGTGCCCGCCATCCTGTGTCCGGCTATCGAGCCACGTGCCGACACGTTCCAGGACATCGAGAAATGCCTCTCCCCCATGCGGCGCGGCAGCCGGATCGGACAGCCAGGAGAGCACGGCCGCCTCCCCATCCTGAGCGTGCACGTCCGCGAGGCTTCGCCCGGTCCAGCGCCCGCAGTCGCAGGCGCGCAGCGCGGCCTCATCAGTGACTGCCGCCAGTCCGAGCGCCTGTGCGGTCTGCCGCGCTCGCAAGGCCGGGCTCACCCAGGTCCGGTCAGGTCGTCGGATATGCGGCGCTAACGCCGCCGCCGCTTGCATGCCGGCCGCGTCCAAGCCCTCGTTGTCCGGAAAGCCAGATGCCCTGACTGCATGCGTCGCGGCATGGCAGATCAGGGTCACCTGGCTGGCAATGGGACTCGCCTTGGCTAGTGCAAGACAGTTCGGGGACGATTGGCCCGCGGCAAGCCGTATCCGCTCGTTAGGATGCGATCGGCGAGTTCGCCGAACACGAGGCCGAGCGTGGTCCACATGATGAACTGCATGCCAAGCGATGCGATCCTGAACTTCCAGAGCACCGCAGCAGGGAAGCCCTCTGGCGTCTCATCAAGGGGCGGCAGCAGCAGCCACGCCGCGATGATCACCACGGCGTAGCACGCCGCCGCTATCAGCGTGGCAGACCAGGCCCCACGACTAGGCACGAGCCGCTGCCGCAGGACGGCCGCGCCGACCATCGCCGCGACGGAGATCACGATCATGATCGTGAAGATCTCGGTCCGAAAGACGATGGTGTCCGGCTGCCCGATCGAGGGAGGGTTCGCCGGGTATTTAAGGATCGGCACGAGATAGACCGCAACAAAGCCGCCGGCGGCCAGCAGTGCCGAGACGGCACGCGGACGAAGATGTCCGACGCGTCCATAGATGAACGCGAAGACCAGCGCGAACAAGCCGCCGAAGGCGGCGCTATACACGAAGACGCCTGTCGCCAGCCCGTAGCTTGCTTGAACAGGTCGGCTCACAAGCTCCGGCTCATCCGGGGGTGCCGGCATGCCCTTGGCCATCTCGGCCTTCACCTTGGCTTCGTCCATCGCGGTTTCGAACGTGATGGCGCGGTCAACCTGTGGCTCGCCGAACGTCTTGGCGAAGGTGAAGACGAGCAGTCCCGCGAGCAGGCCCACCAGCATCCCACGGATGAGCAGGGTCCTAGCCATGAGAAGAGTGCCGTCTCAGTGGCACGGGAAACCGAGTAGATGGCGCGCATCGTGCACCCACTCGTGCACGTACATGCCGGGCACGATGGAGGTCGCGCCTTCATCCGCGCCGACGAAATAGATCGCTAGCAGGGCCAGCACACCGAAGATGACCCACGGCAGTAACTCGCGCACCGGTATGGGCACTATAGCAATGCCGGGCGTAATTGTGGTATCAGACATGAACAGAACTCCTATTGTTGATCGTGTCTGCCGAACGCCACGCTCGTCCTGAGCCAGCACTTCCCCGACACGGGAGAAACGTGTCAGCTGACGAGCATGTCAGCTATTGTAGTATCGCGACTGCGTTGGCGCGATGACGCGGGGATACATCAACCCGAAGCTGTAACCAGCCTCACTCACGTTATGAAGCCTGACTCCGTGTTGTCAACTGGAAATTCCCCGTATGAGTGTACCGCCATAGCATATGCTCCTGCGTAGACAGTGCTTCGCATTGTAAATGTCGGTGATGGTGCTTCGAAGGCTTAGACTACCCCCCTTACCTATAAGCGGTCGCCCTCCGAAGAGACGTCGCACGGCCTGGGGACATACGATTTTACATGGCTCAGTGACCGCGACAGGGCTATGCGGTTCTGCCATGACGGCCTGAGCCTGCCTACCCGAGCGCGAGCAACAACAAAGCATAGAGAGGAAGCGCTGCAGCATGCGCCATCCATGCTGTCCTCGGTTCTCGCCGTGCTCGGGGGGCATGAGGAAGTATGGGGTGGCTTGAAGAAGCCACTTCCAGATCGCGGGATAACCGACCAGGCGCTATCTCCATGGCGGGCAGCACACTCCACCACTTCTTCCCCGTGAAGAGCGCCCTGCAGTACCCCTTGCACCAGCTCCGCGCTCCGCGCGATGCTCAGCGGCAGCAGAACCGTCAGGCTCTGCCAGCGTCGCATACCATGGCCCACACTTTCCAGGAGATCGCACCATGACCCGCCTCTTGGCTGCTGCTATGCTTCTTGCCCTGACCGCCGCACCGGCCTTCGCCTGCAACTGGAACAAGTCGGTCTCGACCGACACGCAGTCTCGCGCCGTTGCCGCGCAGTCCACCGACACCCACGCGACCACGCCCCCGCCGAGCACCAGCGCCAGCAAGTCGGCCCACCACGTCCCGTCCTAACGCCTGATCCGACGCGCTGCCCGGCGGGCGCGCAGCTCGCAAGGTCAGCTCTTGGCAAGGCGCCGGCGATGCGGGCTCGCTCACCGCCCGCTGTCCGCGCGAGGCCGGATCGTGCCGAACCTCGGCCCCTCCTCGGGTGCGGCCGTCCGCACCGCCAGTGCTGCCTCGCACTGCTCGGTGCGGCTCGCCACCGGGCAGGCCTGGTAGAGCCGCACCATCCGCTCCCAGCTCACCGGGTCTGCCTCCCGCAGCAGCGCCTGCCCGCCCTGCCACCGTCCGCCATACCCCAGACCGGCCAGCCACGTCCCAGCGCCCCACGGCAGGATGGCAGTGGCCAGCACCCACAGCAGCACACCACCCACGATGCCGAGACCGCCCGCAAGCCACAGCCACGCCCGCTGTTCCTGCTGCGCCCGCACCGCACCGATCGCCTCGCGCAACGCGCGCACCGTGCCGTCCAGATCGGC
>JAFAYM010000024.1 GCA_019240395.1 Acidisphaera sp.
AAACCGGCGCGCAGGCCTTCGTCGAGCTGATCGGCAAGATCAGCAGCATGCCCAATCCGACGCTGCAGCAGCGGAATGCACTGATCCTGCTCGGCGGCGCCGCGAATGAGCTGTGGCCGGTCATCACCGGCGGCACACGCGCCTTTCAGGAGAACATCAAGGAGGCGCAGCGCTTCGGGGTGATGAACACTGAAGGAGCGAAGCAGGCCAAGGCGCTCAAGCGGGACTACGACCAGCTAAGCCTTGCTGTTCAGGGCCTCGGGTTCGCCGTTGCCGAAAAGGCCGGCCCGCGCATGGGGCAATTCCTCGACATGCTGACCGGAATCGTCGTCGGATTGCGGCAGGCGATGGGCGCCTCCGACGATCTCAAGCGGAAAATGGACGCGTATGAGAACGTGCACCCGGCGGTGAAACTGCCGCTCACCACACGCATCGACGATTACATCCGGCAGCATCCGCTGAACGGGCTCCCCCTCAATCCCGTGGGCGGCGACGACACCGGCGGCTTCGTTCCATTCGCGCCCGATCATCCGGTTGCTCCATGGGGCGGCCGGATCGGGGCGCACCCGGCGCTTCCGGCGCCGACCCGCGTTCCCGGCCAACTCGCCCCGGACATCGAGCATGAAGTGGTCATGCAGGCGCTGCGGCAGGGCATTGACCCGAACCGCGCGGTTGCGCTGTTCCGCACCGAAGCGGGTGGCTACAACCGCGTATCCCCCGCCGGTGCCTTTGGTCCCGCGCAGCTCATGCCCGGCACGGCCCGGGAACTCGGCGTCGCCGACGACCCGAACGCCCCCGGCTACGACTGGCGTCAAAACGTCGCCGCCGGCGTCCGCTATTTCGCGCAGCAGTATCAGCGGTTCGGCAACTACGACGCGGCCGAGGCCGCCTACAACGCCGGCCCCGGCGGCCGAGGGGTGGGCCGGTTTGCTGCCACCGGCGACCCTTCCGATCTGCCGAACGAGACGCAGCGGTACGTGTCGACCATCGACCGCCTGACGCTGGGCGCCCGCACGGCGGCGCTCTCCCTGGATTCCGGCGCAACCGGCGGCGGCCAAGGCGCGCCCGGCCCATCCGGCAAGGCGGAGCTGATCGTAACGGTGCAAGGCGAAACCCGCGGCGTGCGCACCACGACGCGCGCAACGGGCGACATCTGGGACGGCGCGCCGCGGGTGCAGCGGACCATGCCGCAGACAGCGGGGACCGGGTGAACAATGAAGAAGCACCAGAAGCAGCGAAGCGCGAGCCGGATCCGTCGCAGCCTGAAGCGGGCTCTGAGCAGCCGGCCGGCCGTTGCGTTCGAGGTCACCGTGACCGTCGAGAGCGATGGCGGCTACAACCCGCGCTTCCTCGGCCGCACGAACCTACCGAGCCTGATGCTGCTCACCGTCGCGCTGGAAAGCGCCGCCGGCGAGCAGCTCGAGGAACAGCAGGTCACGGTGCAGGGCGGCCGGTTCACCACGCGGCCCTTCGCCGGCTACGGCGTGGCCCATCCACCCGGGCGCTACGTCCTGCGCGCCATCGCCGCCGCGCCATTCCTGCAGCCGCGCCGTGTGCGCCAGCTGATCGGGGAGAACGGCCAGCTGATGACCGGCCCGCTGGTGTTCGAGGCGCCGATCGGCGGGCGCTCCGTCTGCCTGCAGCAGCCCGTCGAGCTGGAGGGCGCGGAGACGGTTTGATAGGTGATTGCTGCAAGGAGGCACGGAACACGGATGCTTAAGGATGGTCGGGACGGTCTGCTCGATTTGGAAGTTGAAAATGTCTGTCCGGAGGCAGCCGCCGAATTGCTGAAACAGGCGGCGGTGCGAGACAGGGCGATGTTTGAAGCCGCTATGGGGATGGATCAGCGCGCCGCCGTGTTGACGGCGGGGTTTACTGCAGCCTCTGGCGCCCTGGCGGCAGGCGGCTTCTCGATCTGGTCAACTCTGCCCGGCCTAGCACACGCGATCCTGCTGGGCGCGGCGATGCTCGCTATCGCTGCCGTAGCGTGTGGCTACGCGGCGCGGCCGCAGAAATCGCAGTTCCCCGGAGTCGCCCCCGAAAAGCTGGGCACGCCAGAGTACATGATAGGCCTTTCGCTGGTGGCACTTCACCTCTCGCTGGCCGACACCCTCCAATCGCACATCTCTGAACTCGAGCGGAAGCAAACCGCGAACGGCAAGATCCTGACTGTGGGGCTGATGACAGCAGCCCTCTCGCCGCTCGTGGCGGTTCTTATTTGGACTTGCGGGGGGTTTTAACTGAGGATTTTTGCGGCTTAGTTTTGGGCCGCGGCGGCTTTGACGGCGCGGACGCGCCGCCCCTGGTCTGACCACCATCCCGAGGCCCGCGTGGTGCCTTACTCATCGCGCAAGATCGCAGCCGTAAAGAGTCCGCCTTGAGTCCGCGCTAGTAGTGCCGGCATGATCTGAAATTGCTCCGGTTTTCCTAAGTGCTTCAAATCGAAGGTGCCCAGGGGCGGAATCGAACCACCGACACTGCGATTTTCAGTCGCATGCTCTACCAACTGAGCTACCTGGGCAGCAGGCGTTCGCATTAGCGCATGGCCCAGGCGGTATCAAGCTTCCGGCAGCTCCTCTTCCTGCCGCTCCGGGTCGGTCGGCACGGCGTACCCGCCGGTGAACCAGCGACCGAGATCGACGTCGGCGCAGCGGCGACTGCAGAACGGCCGGAAGCCCGGTTGAGCGGGCTTGCCGCAGATCGGGCACGGCGTGGTCACGCAGGCGTCTCCAGGATCCATCCGCCCGGCGCCATCGCCGGGTCCGAGCGCAAGATCAGGGGTCGACCAGCACGCCGTGCAAGGTCGGGCAGCGCCTCGCTGTCGGCCTGCAGGGCCGCGACGATCGGCGGGCCGGCGCGCAAGGCGAGCGCCCGGGAGGGCTGGGCGGCGATCTCTGCGGCCGCCTGCTGCAACGCCGCCAGTCCGGCGGCGTGCGGGCCGGCCAACAACTCGTGCAGGGCCGGGTGGATGCGCGCGCGCACCAGCTCGGCCAGGCCGAGGGCGGTGAAGCCCAGCAGGCGAGGGCGCAGCGGATCGTCGGCCAGCGCCGCCACCAGCGCCGGTGCGAGCGCCGCGCGACGCCGCGCCAGCCCGGCCAGGTCGACCAGGATCGCGCCGGACAGGTTGCGAAGCCGGATCTGGCGGGCCAGCGCCGGCAGCACCGCCTCGTTCAGCGCCCGCTGTGCCGCCTGCTTGCCGCGCCGGTCGGCCGTCGCGCTGCCGGCGTCGATATCGATGGCCGTCAGGGCCCGGGTCGGCTCGATATGCAGCCGGGCACCGCAGGCCAGCGTGACCGAGGGCGCGGCGAGCCCGTCCAGCTCGGCCGCGAGCGTCTCGTCGAACAGGGCACGGGCGACCGAGACCCGTTCGCCCAGCGCCGGACCCAGCCGCGCCGCCAGCGACGGGTCGTCCGTCAGCACCGGCGCCGAGGGATACTGCGCGGCCAGGCGCTCGAGGGCACCCGCGCCGCGCCGCAGCAGCCTGGGCCGCCCGTCGGCGGTTGCGGCCAGCGCGCGCCCGGCGTCATCGAGGCGGGCGGTCAGGCGCGGACCTTTGCCGCCCTGGGCGGCGCGGGTGATGCGCACACCCAGCATGGCGCCCGCCGTGAGCCCGGTTGCGCCGGCGCTGTCGGGAAGAAAACCCTCCGTGCCGTCGAGGGCGACGAAGGCGCCGGCCATCGCCGGCACCCGCGCGATCAGCCGCCCGCGATGCAGGTCGCCCACGCCGTCCGGCGCGCCGGGGCGCCAGAGCGCATAATCCTGCAGCACGCCGCCGGCCATCACCGCCACCCGGACCTGGCCGGGGCTGGAAGCGGCGAGGATGCGCGTCATACCAACGGTCATAAGTGATGACCGTTGGTATGAGTCTTTGTTTGGCGCGCCGCCGCCCACCAACCCGGCGCGCGATACCAGCCGGCGGAAGCCTTGGAAGAGTCAACGCTTCGGCCGGCTGGTATCACGGCACCGGCCAGCCGAGCCCCCTCAGCAGCTGGGCGGTCTCGAACAGCGGCAGCCCGACCACGCCGCTGTAGCTGCCGGAGATGAATCGCACGAACCCGGCAGCGCGGCCCTGAATGGCATAGCCGCCGGCGCGGCCGTGCCACTCGCCCGATGCGAGATAGCCCCGCTTCTGCGGCTCGGTCAGCCTGGCGAAGCCGACCGTGCTGTCGACCAGCCGCTCGGCCCGCCGCCCGTCCGGGGCGACGAGCACCACGGCGGTCAGCACGCGGTGGCGGCGCCCGGAGAGCAGGTCCAGGCAGTGCCGGGCCTGCTTCTCGGTCATCGCCTTCGGCAGGATGCGCCGGCCAGCGGCGGCGATGGTGTCGGCCGCCAGCACGTAACCGCCGCTGACGGCAGCTGCCTTGGCCTGCGCCAGCCTCATGGCCAGGACGCGCGGCAGCTCGCCGGGGTGCGGGGTTTCGTCGATCTCGGGGGCGATGATGCGGTCGGGAACGATGCCGAGCTGCGCCAGGAGCGCACGTCGCTGCGGGCTCGCCGAAGCGAGGGTCAGAGTTATTTGAAGCGGAACGTGATCCGGCCCTTGCTGAGGTCGTACGGCGTCATTTCCACATTCACCCGGTCGCCGGCCAGCACGCGGATGCGGTTCTTGCGCATCTTGCCGCTGGTGTGCGCGAGGATGGTGTGTTCGTTGTCGAGCTTCACCCGGAACATGGCATTGGGCAGCAGCTCCATGACGGTGCCGCTGAATTCGATCATATCCTCTTTGGACATCAGGCCTCGGATTGGTGGGTGGGCGGCAAAATGCGGTGCGGGCGAGGAGAAAGCAAGGCGAGGGCTCTGCCCCGACTCTTGAAGCGTGCGGCCGCTGGGCCGCGGGCCCCAGACCCCATGACTTAAGTAGCGGTTTCCAAAGGCATTGCCTTTGGTGGGGGTCGAGGGGGCAAAGCCCCCTCGCCTTGCCTCAACCGCACGGTCACACTCCGCGCATGCGCCTGGAGCCCCTCCGCCTCCGCCAGCGCGACCGCGGCCGGCCCGACCGCCTGCAGCGCCGCCTCGTCGGCCGCCACCCAGGTGGTCCGCTTGAGAAAATCATAGACGGACAGCCCCGAGGCGAAGCGCGCCGTGCGCCCGGTCGGCAGCACGTGGTTCGTGCCGGCAACGTAGTCGCCCAGCGCCTCCGGGCAGTGCCGGCCGAGAAAGGCGGCCCCGGCGTGCCGGATTCGGGCCAGCAGCGCCTCCGGCTCGGCGACCATGAGCTGCAGGTGCTCGGGGGCCAGCCGATCGACCAGGCCGGCGGCCTCCGGCCAGTCGTGCACCACGATCAGCGCGCCATGCGCTTCCCAGCTGGCGCCGGCGATGGCGGCACGCGGCAGGCTCGGCAGCTCGGCGGCCACGGCGGCGGCGACACGCTCCGCGAAAGCGGCATTATCGGTGATCAGGATCGCCTGCGCGGCCTCATCGTGCTCGGCCTGGGCCAGCAGGTCGATCGCCACGAGCCTTGGGTCGTTCGCGGCATCGGCGAGGATGACGACCTCCGACGGGCCGGCGATGGCGTCGATGCCGACGTGACCGAACACCTGGCGCTTGGCCGCGGCGACATAGGCGTTGCCCGGTCCGACGATGCGATCGACCGCCGCGATCGTCGCCGTGCCCCAGGCGAGCGCGGCGACCGCCTGTGCCCCGCCGATCCGATAGATTTCCGTGACGCCGGCCCGACGCGCTGCCGCCAGCACCAGCGGGTTGAGCACCCCGCCCGGCGCCGGCACGCACATGGCCAGCCGCCCCACCCCGGCGACCCGCGCCGGAATGGCGTTCATCAGCACCGAGGAGGGATAGGCCGCCTTGCCTCCGGGCACGTAGAGGCCAACCGCGTCGAGGGCGTTCCAGCGCAGGCCGAGCGTCAGCCCGGCGGCGTCGGTCAGGCGCAGATCCTGGGGCAGCTGGGCGCGATGGAACGCCTCGATCCGGGTGGCGGCGAGGTCGAGCGCCGCGGCAAGCGGTTCCGGGGTCGCGGCGACCGCCGCGTCGATCTCCGCGGTCGCGACGCGCAGCTGTTCGGGCGTCAGCGCGACGCCGTCGAAGCGCGCGGTGAAGTCGCAGAGCGCCGTGTCGCCGCCGGCGCGCACGGCGGCGAGGATCGCCGCGACCGCCTCGTCCACCCGCTCGGTGGTCTCTCTGGCCTGATCCAGCAGCCTGCCGAACCCTGCCTCGAAGTCGGTCGCGACGGTGGAGAGGCGCTGCATCGAGCCCCCGATCTCAGCTCTGGCCGAGGGCGGCGCGGAAGCGCGCGATCCAGCCGCCAATCACCTCCGGGCGCGTCTTCAGCGCGGTGCGGTTGACGATCAGCCGGCTGGTGACGTGGGCGATCACCTCGGTCTCCGCCAGGCGGTTGGCGCGCAGGGTGGAGCCGGTCTGCACGAGATCGACGATCAGGCGCGAGAGGCCGAGCCCCGGCGCCAGCTCCATCGCGCCATTGAGGTGCACCACCTCGGCCTGCACGCCGCCCGCCGCGAAATGCCGTCGCGCGATGTTGGGATACTTGGTCGCCACGCGCACCCGCGACCAGCGCGTCGGATCGTCGCTGCCGGCGGTCTCGACCGGCTCGGCGACCGAGACCCGGCAGGCGCCGATGCCGAGATCGAGCGGCGCGTAGATCTCGGGATAGTCGAACTCCATCAGCACGTCGGCGCCGCAGATGCCGATCTCCGCGGCGCCGAAGGCGACGAAGGTGGCGACGTCGAACGGCCGCACCCGCACCACGTCGAGGCCCGGCTCGTTGGTGGGGAAGCGCAGCCGCCGGCTCGCCTCGTCGTCGTAGTCCGGCGCCGGGTGCAGGCCGGCGCGCGCCAGCAGGGCGCCGCACTCCCCAAGGATGCGGCCCTTCGGCAAGGCCAGGATCAGCGAGCCGGTGGCCACGGGCTGCAACGCAGCGGCTCTGTCGAGGGCGGTCATCCCGTCTCCGCAAAATCTGGCCGGGAAATCTGGCCGGGAAAATCTGGTCGGGCGCCTCTACACCCGCCTCGGCAGCGGGAGAAGGCCTCTCGGACGTGGCAGGGATGCGCGCCGCGTCGGCCGACCGCTGTTGTTGCGAAAGCCCACCATTTACAGCGCGCCGCGCGATCGTTACGATTGCCACTTGTTCATTTAGGGGAAACGACATGAAAAAAGTGTTGCTCGCCTTCGCGCTGGCATTGCTGTTGTGCCCGGCCGCGCGCGCCGACGACGCCGATGCGCCGGCGCAGCCCTGCAGCATCCCCGTCTACCTCGTGCAGGCCGTGCAGAGCCAGCTGCGCGCCGTCGTGCAGCTCGACAATGGCGGCATCTTCAGCCCCAACCGGATGTGGTCGGCCGTGGTCGATCGTGACGGCATCCTCTGCTCGGTGACCAAGGTCGGCGACGCCTGGCCGGGCAGCCGGGCCATTGCCATCGCCAAGGCGGAAACCGCCAACGACTTCAGCAATGACGCGCTGTCGCTCTCGACGGCGATGCTCTATGCCGCGACGCAGCCGGGCGGCTCGCTCTACGGGCTGAACAACTCCAACCCGTTCAATCCCAAGTTCAACGCCGAGACCACGCAGTCCGGGTCCGGCACCGGCGTCGGCCACGATCCCGGCGGCATCATCACCTTCGGCGGCGGGGTCGCGCTCTATGTCGGCGGGAAGGTGATCGGCGGGCTGGGCGTCAGTGGCGACAGCTCCTGCGCCGACCACACCATCGCCTACCGGATGCGCCGCGCCGTGCATCTCGACGGCATCCCGACCGGCATCATGGCCAGCGACAACATCCAATACCCGCCGACCGGCCAGCCGCCGACCGGCTTCGAACAGCCGCACTGCTTCCCGCAGGATCTCGCTCCCGGCGCGATCTGATCCGGCTGAGGCGGCGGGCGCGACCCGCCGCCTAGAGCCGGACGCGTTCGCTCGCGCTCACGGTCCCGCTCCAGGTCTTTGTTTGAGCGCGTGATTCACGCCTGCGGTGATTCCACCTTCGGCGATTACGCCCTATCCCGCTATCCGCTCGATATCGGCGCCGCACGCCGCCAACTTGCCTTCCAGTGCCTCGTAGCCGCGATCGAGGTGATAGACCCGGTTGACCACCGTCTCGCCGCGCGCCGCCAGCCCGGCGACGATCAAGGACACGGAGGCCCGCAGATCCGTCGCCATCACCGGCGCGCCGGACAGCGAGCCGACGCCGCGCACGATCGCCGAGGCGCCGTGGACGTTGATGCGCGCGCCCATCCGGTTGAGCTCCGGGACGTGCATGAAGCGGTTCTCGAAGATCGTCTCGGTGACCATCGCCGCCCCCTCCGCGACCGACATCAGCGCCATGAACTGCGCCTGCATGTCGGTGGGAAAGCCGGGGTACGGCTCGGTCATCACATCGGCGCCGCGCAGCGTCCCATCGCGCCGCACCAGCACGCCGTCGGGACCGTCCTCGATCATCACTCCCGCCTCGCCGAGCGTGCGCGCGACCGCGCCGAGATCGGCGAGCCGCGCACCGAGCAGCCGCATCTCGCCGCCGGTGATCGCCGCTGCACAGGCATAGGTGCCGGTCTCGATCCGGTCGGGGATGATGCGATGCTCGGCGCCATGCAGCGCGGCAACGCCCTCGATGGTCAGCCGGTCGCTGCCGACGCCGGTGATGCGCGCACCCATGGCATTCAGGCAGATCGCCAGACAGGCGATCTCCGGCTCGCGGGCGGCATTGGCGATGACGGTCTGGCCATCGGCCAGCGCCGCCGCCATCAGCAGATTCTCCGTCGCCCCGACCGAAGCGAAGGGCAGCACGATCGTCGCCCCGCGCAGCCGCCCGGCGACTCGCGCGCGGATGTAGCCGCCCTCCAGCGCGATCGCCGCCCCCATCTGCTCGAGCCCCTTCAGGTGCAGATCGACCGGCCTCGTGCCGATGGCGCAGCCGCCGGGCATCGACACCTGCGCCTCGCCGACCCGCGCCAGCAGCGGACCCAGCACCAGGACGGAGGCGCGCATCTTCCGCACGATGTCATAGGGCGCCTCGGTGCCGGTAATCGCGCCGCCCAGCGACAGGTCCCGGCCTTCGGGGCCCTTGCGCTCCACGGCGATGCCATGCCCGGCCAGCAGCCAGGCCATCGTCTCGATATCGGCCAGCCGAGGCACATTCGACAGCACCAGGCGCTGCTCCGTCAGCAGGCCGGCAGCCATCAGCGGCAGGGCGGCGTTCTTGGCGCCGCCGATGGCGATCTCGCCGCCGAGCGGGCGGCCACCGCGAATACGTATTCTGTCCAATACCGGCTCCTAAACGCCGGGGTTTCGCCCCGGACGACTCAGCTATAGGCGGGGCAGGGCGACTCCTCGCTGCTGCATGTACTTGCCGGCCTTGTCGGCGTAGCTCACCTCGCATGGGCCGGCACCTTGCAGGAAAAGGAATTGGCAAATCCCTTCGCCCGCATAGATTTTCGCCGGGAGCGGCGTCGTGTTGCTGATTTCGATGGTCACCTGACCCTCCCACTCCGGCTCCAGCGGCGTCACGTTCACGATGATGCCGCAGCGCGCATAGGTGGACTTGCCCAGGCACACCACCAGCACGTCGCGCGGAATGCGGAAATACTCGACGGTGCGGGCCAGCGCGAAGCTGTTGGGCGGGATGATCGCCACCGGGCCGGTGCGATCGACGAAGCTCCTGGGACTGAACGCCTTGGGGTCGACGACCGCGGAATCGACGTTGGTGAAGATCTTGAACTCGTCCGCCACCCTTGCATCGTAGCCGTAGCTCGACAGCCCGTAACTGATCACCCCGTCGCGCTTCTGTGTCTCCACGAACGGCTCGATCATGCGGCACTCGGCTGCCATGCGGCGGATCCAGCTGTCGGGCATCACGGACATTCGGCGGCCTCCGGCGCGGGGTCTAGCCCAGCCGCAGCAGACCGGCAAATGCCCTGCGGACGGCATGGCGCCGAAGGCGGGGACATGGTAGAGAGGGCCATGGCCGCGGAAACGCTTGCCCCTCCGGTCAAGGTCGCTGTCCCTGAGGGCCATCGTCTGCTCCATGGCGATGCGCTCGGGAAGACCACCCGTCAGGAACTTCATCTCGACGACCTCGACCGGTCGCCGGAGCATGTCGTGGTGCGGATTGCCACCCCGGTGGTGACCTCCTCGTTCATTCGCGCCTTCGTCGGACCAAGCGTTCGCACGCTTGGTTACGAGGGCTTCATCGAGAAATACCAGTTCGACGCAACACGGACAGTTCGCGAGAGCATCCTCAGCAACGCCCGTTATGCCCGGGACGACAACGACGGGTAGAACCCGATCGCGTGCTCAAGCGCTGGGCGCCGGCATCTCGAAGGCTTGCTTTCTTGGATCGGCGATGCTGCTCCATGCCGTGTCGGCACACGCCGGAGTGCATAGCCGGCCGCATGGCCTGCATCGCCCGGCAGTGACAGCGCACCTTGGCGCAGCACCGAACGCCTCCACCCCCATGGCTGCGCCGGTTCTGCCCGCGCCTGTTCTGCCCGCGCCGATCATCCTGCAGCCGCAGATCACCGTCCCCTCGGCGCCGCCGCCCGCGATCACGGTTCAGCCCCCGGCATCGAGTCAGGTTGTGGTGATCGTGGCCAGCTTTGCGGCGCTGTTTAGCTTGCTCTCGGCCGCAGCCGCTTGGTTCGGCCAGTGGTTCCTCCTGCGAAAGGAGGCCGCGGTCATCGAGCAGGGGTTCCGGACGCAGGCTGCCACGCGAGCCCTGCTCGCATTCGAAAACAACGTGGCGCGCCCAGCCGGCCTGGCGCTGGACGTCCTCGAACGTCGCGTCGCCGAAATCCCGAAGCTCCGCCCAAGCAGACCCGGTCGGGAGCAGGCCGATCTGGAAGCAAACATGGTCCGGCTGCTGGCGGAGCTCGCCAACGCCGCCCGCCTGTGCCGGGAGGCCGAGGGGGCACTACCGGGCCCGCTGCGGGAGGTCTTCAGGCCGATCCTGCAAAGAGCCGGTCTGGACGATCTGCTTTTCGGTGCCGTCGAGGAGGCGCTCACGCCATTGGCGACCCGCCCTCCCGGCGTCATTCAGCTCGGATACTACGACGAGGCGATCCGCGCTGTGACGGACGTGAAGATTGCCATTCGGCGGCAGATCGAAATGGAACGTGCCGGCGTCGAGCGGCAGTTGATCGGCGACATCGTCGAGCACCCCTTGTACCCCCTTCTCGACCGACTGCGTGTCAGACCCCGAACGGCCGCCCCCACGCCCGGCGTCGGCGCTTAGAGCGGCGGGCGCGAACTCGCCCCCACGCCCGCCGCTCTGACACTTTGTTTTCGCGGGCTGCTCTAGGTCTCGGGCTTCTGCCGGCGCGCCCGCGCCTGCTCCTTCCGCTTGCGCAGATTGGCCCGCAGCGCCGCCGCCTCGCGCGCGAGGCGCTGCTGTTTCTCCGCCGGGGCTTGGCGGGCCGGGTGTGGCGGCTCTGGCGGCGGCTTTGTCATGCGCGAAACTTCGCGCGACCAGCCGCGCCGTCAAGTCCGCGCAATGCGGGATTGCGCCCGAAGTGTTAGCGTTGCTAACATACGTCCGGGCCGGTTACAGGAGCCAGCATGGCGCAGCCATTCCTCACAGGCTACCTCGGTTATGGCGTGGCCGGCGCCACCGGCGGGTTTTCTGAGCTGCCCGCCAGCAATGGCTATGCCAGGCGGCCGATCAGCTTTTCGCCGATCGATTACGGGCGCACCCGAGACACCAAGGGCGGCACGCTCGGACCGTGCCAGGTCGCCGATTTCGGCATGCTTTCATATGGCGCGGTGTTCGACGCGCCGGTCGCCGGCAATCTCCTGCTGTCCTTTCCGCTGCCGAACCCGGCCTATGTCGCGGTCGGCGGCACCCGTACCGATGCCACCGGCACCTACGCCTTCCGCTTTCCCGATCTCGATCTCGCGGCGCTGCCGCGCACCACGCTCTCCTGGCCGGCCGGCACGCAGGTCGCGGTGCTCGACGGCACCGCGCTGCCGGTGATCTCCGGCGTGCCGCTGACCGTCGCCGGCGGCGTGCTCGCCGCCAACCTGCCGGCCAGCCTGCGCCAGTCCGGCGGCTCCTCCTCGGTGTGGCTGCCGATCGGCTTCCGCGCCCGCGGCGCGCCGGGCTCCGGCTACAACGAGACCAACGCCGCCAACAGCTCCTTCCAGGACGTCACGGTCTGGAGCACGCCGGCGAGCGCGAGCGTCAAGGCGCTCCGGCTCTGCTACCCCGGCTTCGACGTCACCGCGTCGGGCGAGGCGGACCGGGCGATCACCGTCACCGGCGCCGCCTCGATCCAGTACAACGGCCTGGTCTATCCCGCCAAGTTCGGCGGCCACCGCCAGATGCTGATCGAGCCGATGCACGACATGGTGGTCTCCGACCCGATCGCCGTCAGCCTGCCGCCGGGCGTGCAATTCGCCGTCCGGACCTGGGGGCAGGTGTCCGGCGGCTCGTCGTGGTGGCTCGCCGACTACGCCACCCCGACTTCCGGCACGACCCGCCTGGCCGGCGAGGCCAATGCCCGCGGCACCAGTCTTGCCGACCACACGCTCACCACCACCACGCCCTCGAATTCCGGCGGCGGCTACTGGGGCCCGGTGACCGTGCTGGCGCTGCTCTCCGCGCCTTCGGCCGCCGTGCTGGTGCTGGGCGACAGCATCGCCGGCGGCACCGGGGATGCTGCCGATGCCAACGGACGCATGGGCTTCATCCAGCGCGGCCTGGCCAACTCGCTGCCCTGGGCGTCGCTGGCCCGCGGCTCGACCACCGCGGCGCAAGCCGTCGCCGCCGGCAATGGCCGCGGCATGTATGCCGCGGCGGTCGATCGGGGCATCACCGACGTGCTGCTGCAATGGTGCCGCAACGACCTGAACAACGGCGCGACGGCCGTGCAGACGCGGAGCAGCCTGCAGGCGCTCGCCGCGCCCTATCTGGCCGCCGGCATCCGCGTGTGGGTGTTCACCTGCCCGCCGACCACGACATCGTCGGACGCCTGGGCGAGTGCGGCCAATCAGAGCATTCCGAGCGCCGCCAACGAGACGCAGCGCACCGCCTACAATTCGGATCTGCGACTGAACTGGCGCAGCTACGGTTTTGCCGGCCTGGTCGACATCGCCGGGCTGCTGGAGGACCCCGCCAATCCCGGCCGCTGGCAGACCGCCGGCGGCGCCTGGACCGCCGACGGGGTGCATCCGACGCCGTCCGGTCACAACGCCCTGATCGCTGCGGGAATGATCGCTCCCGGCATGTTCGTTCTCTGACGGCCGCCCAGATTCACGTCCACTTGCATATCCAGTGGTAAGGGGTATGAGCCGTGAGTGACATTCTCATGGAGCGCCAGCCCGCTGGGGCTGCCGACCGTCGTATGATCAAAGCCGCCGTGATCGAAAACTTCAGGGGCTTCAGGAGGACCGAACTTCAGGACTGCCGGCGGGTGAACATCATCGTCGGTGCCAACGCGAGCGGTAAGACGGCCCTTCTTGAAGCGCTCTTTCTCGCTAGCGGAGGATCGCCAGAGATTGCGCTCCGCTTTCGGCAGTGGCGCGGATTGGAGCAAGGCGTAACCGGGGTGTTGGCCACAGATTTTCTGTGGAATGATCTGTTTTATAACTTCGATAAAGACAATGAAATTTCCATAAAGCTTATAATGGACCCCTTTGGGCAACGCTCACTTGACATTTCGTACACAGGCGACAAGACCGTTTTGCTCCCTGGGTACAACCTTACGCAAGCTCATTATACACCCTCGCCTGTGTCTTTCACTTGGGAAACGCCGGACGGAAAATCAACGATTACGCCCATAATGGGCCCGATGGGAAACATCCAAATCTCAGGTGCGGCGCAGCCAAAGGTGGAGAACTACTTCTTCTCATCCGGAGGACATTATTCAGCCGCTGATACTGCAAATAGGTTTTCTCAACTCAGTCAAAACTACCAAGAACAAGAAATCGTTGATGTTTTTACATCGGAGTTTCCGAAAATAGATAAACTAGGAGTTGAAATATACAATGGAATTCCCGCCCTGTCTGGCTCAATAGGTGGTATTCCAAAAAAATTACCTCTTGCTCTAATATCTGGAGGTGTAAACAAGTTCGCTACCATTCTTTGTTGTTTACACTTCCAGAGGCACACTACGTTGTTCGTAGACGAAATAGAAAATGGTTTTTATTTTAACAGGCTTGAATCTCTTTGGAGAAATATTCATAAAATTGCGATGAAAAACGAGGCTCAGATTTTTGCTAGTACACACAGCGCTGAATGTCTTCAGGCAGCATCCCTAATTGCTGAGAAGTATCCAGATGATTTTTCCGTGATACACCTCGGTAAGCACGGATCAAAGCACTTCCAGGGAAGGCAGTTCACATTCGCGATGGAAGAAGACATTGAAATCCGATGATCCGTCGGAGGAAGATTGGCGCTTTCGAGTTCGACCGGCCATGGCTCATTCTGTGTGAGGGGCGTGGCGACAAGGAGTTACTGCACAAGCTGATCACCAGCGATCCAAGCTTGCATAACACGTTCACAATTCGGTTTCCCAGTCGGGAGTCAGATTCGACCGGCGGCCGAGGAAAATTCGGAAATTGGCTCCGCGACGTTTGCGATACGGCGCCTTCGTTTGGCGAGAACGTCCGCGGAGTTGTGATCGTATCAGACGTGGATGCAGATCGATCGGGATCCCTTCGAGAGATCACGAGCGGATTGTCCGCGGCTGGTTTACCAACTCCTTCCGGCGAAGGCGTTGAAGCGAGAAGCGCGGGCTTCCCTGCCACGATTATTATATACTTGGTTCCCCACGACACCCTTGGGAGTTTAGACACGCTTTGTGTCCAGGCTTTAGGCAGCAAGTGGAATCTCCTTGAAGTCGTTGAGGAGTACATTGACAAAACTCCAGCGGTCGCATGGTCCGCCACAAAGCGAGGCAAAGCTATGCTGCACGCCCTGTTGGCAGCGACGTGCGCGACCAAACCGGAGGCAACGCTTTCTACGGTTTGGCAAGAGTGTGCCAAGTACCACATTCCGCTTGATACGAACGTGTTCGACGACTTGATTGCGAAACTGGCTAGTCTGCGAAAAAGTCGCTTGTGATACTCAGTTTTTCGCCGATACGCGTCTTGTACTGTGATTGCCGCCAACTCCATGCGCCATGTCGATTTTTGTCGTGGTAGATCCGGTACCGTCTAACATCCATGGCCTTTCTCCGACGCTGGTGTACACGCGGGAGATAGTCGGGGAGGAGCCTGCGCCATGAGCGTCGTCACGGTGGAGACGAAGGGGCCGGTGTCGGTGATCGCGATCAACCGGCCGGAGAAGCTGAACGCGATCAGCAGCCAGGTGGCGATCGAGCTGCAGGAGGCATTCGTCGCGTTCGAGCGCTCGGCGCAGCGGGTTGCCATCATCACCGGCACCGGCGACCGGGCTTTCACCGCCGGCGCCGACGTTGACGATCTGCCCGAGCTCTGGCGGTGCATGCCCGGCGTCGGCTTTGCGACGGAGAAGCCGATCATCGCCGCGGCCTCCGGCTGGGTGGTGGGCGGCGGCGTGGTGCTGGTGACGATGTGCGACCTGATGGTCTGCACGGAGAGCACGAAATTCTATTATCCCGAGGCACGTCTCGGCCTGACCGGCGGCATGATCAGCAGCCTGGCGGCGCGCATGCCGCACAAGGTGGCGATGGAGGTGATGCTGCTCGGGCAGGTGCTGCCGGTGCAGCGCGCCTATGA
>JAFAYM010000068.1 GCA_019240395.1 Acidisphaera sp.
CGACGGCATAATCACCGCGCCGGAGCGGCCCGGCCACGGCCTGGCGTTCAAGCCGGAGGTGCTGCGGGACCACCGGATCTGAGCGATCCGGTGGTCCTGCGCGTCAGGCGGCGCGAGCCACCCGGTCAGCGGCGGACCCAAGGCGCAGCTCCAGCACCACCGGCGTCGGCTGGCGCACGGCAGGCAGCCGCCAGCATCCCGGGGCAGCCTCGGCGAGCGTCCGGCCATCCGCCAGCAAGCCCATGACGCCGATCTCTTCGGGCAGGCGGATCTCCTGCGATCCCGCGGGCAGGATGAAGCGAAGCCGGCCGTTCACCACCGCCGCCGGTCGCATCGCCCGGCCGTCGACCACCACCCAGGGTCCGGTCGTGCCGCCCCGCCTCGTCGCGCGGGCGCGCAGCCTTTGCCGGGTCCGCTGCACGGCCGTCCCGCACAGCACGAGCGGCGCGCACGCGCCTTCCCGGGCGCTCGCCGCGAAGTCGGCGTGCAGGCTCATCGATCCTCCGCCGTTCGCGAACTGCCGGCGATTGCCGGAGTCGAGATAGCTCTCCGCCGCCAGGCCCTCGGCGACCAGCAGATCGTGTCGGTCCAGCTCGACGTGGAAATAGGCGGCGCGGTGCACGCGCTCCTGCACGATGCTCACGCCCTCGACCAGACAGCGCACGGGGATCAGCACGCTTTCTGCGAGCACGGCGTGGTCGGGCGAGAGCAGCAGGTCGCGCGACGGCGTGGCCTTGCCGAACGCGCCGGCGCGGATGCGCACGGGCATCACCCGCTCCGGCTGCGGATGGTGTCGGCAATCGACCTCGCGTCGGCCGATCCAGGCGATCGGTGCGTGGCGCCCGCTCGCGGTGATCGCGATGTTGCCGACCGCCAGCGCCTCGACGGCAATCTCGCCGCGCGTGGTCAAAATGCGGCTGCCGGCGAGATAGCAGGGCATGACCTGGGAGGTGAAGATCTCGGTCCCGCCATTGCTGTCGGCGAGGGTGGAGAAATCGCCGAGCGTGTAGCCCGGGCCGATGTCGAGGTTTGCGGTGGTGGTGCCGTCGGTGACGGTCAGCGTGTTGCCCGAATAACCAAGGCTGACGCTTGCAAAATGGACGTTGGCGAGGTCGAGCGTCTGGCCGGTGGAAAAACCGGAGATCGAGCCGGTGATGCCCTGCGCCGCGTCGAGCACCAGGTCGGCGGTGCCGCCCATGCGGAGCGTGCCGCTGCCGAGCTCGGTGCCGGTGAGGGTCAGGCTGGTGCGGACGTCGGTGAGCGTGCCGTTGTCGATCACCGTGCCTTCGATGGTGCCGGCACCGGTCGCGACGACGCCGGGATCGACGGTGATGTCGCCGGCTGCGGCGCCGCCGAGGCTGCCGATCTCCACGGTGCCGGTCGCGTCGTCCGACAGCGTGGCGCCGCTCCACATATACAGCAGCGGGGCGCCGACGAAGGCGCTGTTGGTCACCGCCACGTCCCCGGTTCCGCCGGCCGCGGCGGGGTTGCCGGCGATCGAGAGGTCATTGCGCATCGACAGGCGCGAACCGGAGCCGTCCGCGGTGACGGTGCCGATCGCGTTGGCAACGGCGGCGACATCCACCTCGTTCGCCGTCACCGTTCCGCCGGCCTGGATGGCCAGCGACGAAGCCGGGCCATAGCTCACGACCAGCGGCCCGTTCGCCAGGTTCCAGGTCGAACCGGTGCCGGTCACCGTGACGCTGGCGGCGCCACCGGTTGTGCGGTCGCCGATCGCCGCCCCGGGACTGCTGAAGGAGGGCGAGGCACGGCTGGTCGTCACCGTGCCGCCGTTCTCGATCAGCATCGCGCCGGAGCCGTAGCCGCCGACCTGGAAGCGGCCGGAATTGGTGACGTTGCCGCCGTTGACGGTGAGGAAGCCGGTGCCGGTGCCCTGCTCGAAGCCGAGGATCAGGCCGCCGGTGCCGTTGCCGGTCACCAGGCTGCCGCCGTTCGAGACGGTCACGTCGCCGGTGCCGTAGCTGCCGACATCGAATTGCTGCAGGACCTTGAAGATCGAGCCGGTGCCGCTGACCGTCACCACGCCGGTGCTGCCGGCCTCGTGGCCGACGATCGCCGCGGCGTCGCTGCTCGGCGTGTCGGTGTTCGCGGTGACCGCGCCGCCATTGCTGATGGTCAGCGTGCCGTCGCCGTACTGGCCGATGACGAAGGTGTTCACACCCGCGTCGAGCGTCGCCCCGGCGCCGCCGACCGAGATGGTGCCGTTCGTGCCCGCCTGATCGGCGATGACGACCGAGACGGAATCGAGCGTGCTCGGGTTGTTGACGTTGACGGTGCCGCCGGCCCCGATCGACAGCAATGCGGTCGATCCGGTATCGTAACCGACCAGCAGGATACTGCCGATGTTCCAGATGCCGCCGTCGCTGACAGTGGCGACACCGTCGGTCGTGGCGGTGGCGCCGG
>JAFAYM010000079.1 GCA_019240395.1 Acidisphaera sp.
CGGCGCTTATTTCATCAATCTGTCACGCGGCAATCTGGTCGACGAGGCGGCGCTCGAGCGCGCGCTGGAGGAGCGGCGGATCGCCGGTGCGGCGATGGATGTCGGCCGGGCGCAGGATCAGATGCCCTCGCCGCAGCTGGCGCGGCGCGCCGACGTGGTGGCGACGCCGCATATCGGCGGACTGACGCCGCAAGCCGCCGAGCATCAGGCTTTCGACAGCGTGCACCAGGTTGCAGCGCTCGTGCGCGGCGAAGTCCCGCCCGGTGCGGTCAATGCCGAGGCGGCGCACCGCCTGTCGCGACTGCGGCCATAGGCCTGAGGCGGCGTGCCGGCTCGGCCAGACCCAGCCGGCACGCGCGGGCGAGCAGCCGCCGCCGCAGCACGGCGATCGGCCGGCCGGCCAGGCAGAGCGGCGCGCAGGCCTCGCCCCAATCGCGCGGCGCGAAATCGGCGTGCAGCATCATCCCGAAACCGGCCTCGACGAAGGCGGCGCGGTTGCCGGTGTCGAGATAGCTCTCCGCGGGCAGGCCTTCGGCGAGCAGGATGTCGTGCCGGTCCAGTTCGACGTGCCAGTATTCGACGGTCCGCAACGACAGCTGCACGATGCTGGTGTCGTTGACCAAATAGCGGATCGGGATCAGCCGGCCACCGACGAAGACGGCGTGGTCCGGCGACAGGAACAGGGCGCGGCGCGGCGCTCCCGGCCCGAAGGCGTCGGGGGCGATGCGCACCGGGCGCACGCGCTCGGGATGCGGGTGCCGGTCAATGTCGATGCGGCGGTGGCCGGTCCAGCGCACGACGGCCGGCACGATGTCGCGGGACCGCCGGGTCGCGACGATGTCTCCGGGACGCAGCGCCTCGACCGGGACCGGTCGCTCAAGCGTGTCGAGCCGCGTGCCGGCGGCAAAGCAGGGCGCCTCGGTGATCGTCCCGCCGTTGTCGACGAAGCCGTTGGCGGGATAGGCCTGGGCCAGCGCGATCGTGCCGATCTGGGTGCTGGTGTTGTCGAACAGGGCGATGCTGCTGCCGCCGGTGTAGGATATCGAGGCGGCGCCGGCGGCGTACATCGTGTCGCCCTGGGCAAAGCCGCCCACCGTGCCGGCGAAGCTCGCGGGGCTGTCGATGTCGATGCGGCCGCTGACGGCGGTGAAGTCGACGCCGAGCCCGGCGACGCTGGCCTGGAAGATCGCGTCTCCGGAGGCGCCCGCATCGACCACGCCAGTGCCGCTCAGCGCCCCGGTGAAGGCGAGGCTGCCGCTGGCCGAAATGGTGGCGTTGTCGGCAACCGCACCGCCGAGCGTGCCGAAGCCGCTTATGCCGCCGCCGGCGAGCAGGGTGAGGCCGGAGGTGGTCGAAAGCGCGCCGCCGGAAAGGGTGACCGCGCCGACCGTGCCGATCGTGGCGATGGCGGCAACGACCCCGGCGCCCGTGCCGATGCTCAGGCTGCCGGCGCCGCTCGGGCTGAGGGCGCCGATATCCAGCGTCCCGGACAGGCTCAGCGTGCTGCCGGTGCCCGACAGGGTCGCGCCGCCGCTGCTGCCGGCGTTGTAGCCGATATAGCCGTTGGTCGCGCTGAGGCTGCCGCCGTTGCTGAGCGCCAGCATTCCCGTCCCGTTGAAACCCACGGTGAGCGGGCCCGTCGCCGTCGCCGACGAGGCGCCGTCCAGCGTCAGCGTGCCCACCCCGCCGGTGTTGTTGCCGAGAACGATTGCGGCGTAGCCGGAGCCCGGCGCGGCGGCCTCGATCGAGCCGCCTTGCGACACCGTGACCGAAGCGGTGCCGGAATTGCCGATGTTGAGCAGGTTGTTCTCGAGGTTCAGCAGCGCGCCGGCGCCGGTAACGTTGACGACGGCGTTCGATCCCATCGACGTGCCCGCCGAAAGGCCGGAGGTGCCGGGGGTCGCCACCTCGTTCAGCTCCACCGTGCCGCCGGCGCCGATGTCGAGCGTGCCGTTGCCGGTGTAATAGGTGCCGGCGATCGTGCTGCCGACGCCGATCCGGATCTGCCCGGCGGCTTTCACCAGCCCGCCGCCATTGACGTTCACCGTGCCGCTGACGCCGTTGCCGCCCAGGTCGAAAAGCCCGAGGTCGTTCAGCGTGCCATTGGTGGTGACGGTCGCGGTGCCGGTGCCGCCGATGTTGGTGGCGGTCGTCGAATTGCCGACCCCGACGCTGAACGTGCCGCCGCTGCCGGCTGTGAGATTGCCGTAATTCTCGATGGACAGCGTGGAGGCCCCACTGCGGCCGACATACATGTTGCCGTTGGCGGTGAAGGAAGAGCCGGGGTCGGTGACGGTCAGCGTGGCGTTCCCGGCGCGTCCGATGGCGGCCGCCGCACTCGCCGAGGAGCTGTTCACCGGCGTGCCGACGGTGACGCTGCCGCCCTGGCTGACCGTCATGACGCTGCTGGAGCCGGCCAGGTCGCTCATCACGAACGGATTGCCGCCGCTGTCCAGGGTGGCGCCGGCGCCGGTGACGTCGATCGTACCGGAACCCGAGTTGCCGAGGATCAGCGAATAGCTGGTGGATTGCAGGGAGCCGGTCAGCTTCAGCGTGCCGCCGGCCTGAATGGCAATCAGGCCGCTGCTGCCGGCAGCCGAGCCGACGACCAGTTCGTCGATGCCGTTGGAACTGGCCGCCGTGACCTGCGAGGCGGCATCGATGGTCAACGTGCCGGTGCCGAGGGCGCCGACGGTCAGCCCCTGCGAGGCCGCCAGCGACCCCTGCAATTCAACGCTCGCGGGGTTGCCGACATTGTCGATGGAGGTGAGGCCGGTGGTGAACGTGCCGGACAGGATGTTCAGGCCGGAGACATCGAGGGTCGCGGCGCTGCCCGGACCATCCACGGTCTCCGGCGGGCCGGTCAGCGGCCCGATGAGCTGGGCCGTGTCGGCCGTACCCGGGAATGTAACGCCGGTATTCGCCGGGGTGGTGAGGTCCTGCCAATTGGCCGGCATGTCGTACAAGTAGGTTCCGGTGAGGGTTCCCTGCGTCCAGCGGAACGTGTCGGCCACGGCTCGCACTCCTCACGGGGAGCGATGAGCTTAATTCGGCTCCGGAAAAACCGAAAGCGGGCTCTTCCCAGGGCCAGTTCCCTGGTGACTGTTCGCCCGTTCGGCCGGGCTCTCAGCGCGGCCTCCAGGACCAGGCCGGGGCGGCTTCTTTCGCGTGACCATCCCGACGCATTTGCGCATCAGCGAGGGCAGCGCTTCTCCGTCCAGCCTGCCGGCCTCGCAGAGGAAGCCGTCACCGGCGATGCGCTCCACCTCCGCTGCGAAAAGGTCGAGGGTCAGGGTGAAATGCGTGAAGCCGTGGCGGACCTGGCCGGCCGGGCGCCACTGCGCCGGCGCGGGCGCGTGCGCCAGGGCTTCCGCCGCGCTCCAGCGCTCGGGCCGCCACGGGGTGCCGGGCAATTCCGTCATGCCGCCGAGCAGGCCCTCGCGCGGGCGGCGGCGCAGCAGCACCCGGCCCGCTGCGTCGGTCAGCCAGAAATGCGCGCCCCAGCGCTGCGGGCGGTCGGGCTTTTTCGCCAGCCGCGGCAGGGTTGCTTCGATGCCCTGGCGCTGGGCGGCACAGCTGCCGAGGAACGGGCAGATGCCGCAGGCCGGCCGAGCCGGCGTGCAGACCGTCGCGCCGAGGTCGAACAGCGCCTGCGCGGTGTCGGCGGGACGTCCCCGGGCGGCCGGCTCGACAGCCAGCGCTTCGGCGTGCGCGGCAATGCGCGGCTTGGCTGCTGGCAGCGTCTCGGTGATGGCGAACAGCCGGGCGAGCACGCGCTCGACATTGCCGTCAACGGGGATGACGTTGGCGCCGAAGGCGATGGCGGCGATCGCCTTCGCGGTATAGGCGCCGATGCCGGGCAGGCTGCGCAGCGCCGCCGGCTCGGCGGGGAAGCCGCCCGCCTCGGCCACGGCCTGCGCGCAGGCGTGCAGGTTGCGGGCTCGGGCGTAGTAGCCGAGCCCGGCCCAGGCGGCCAGCACCGCCGTCTCCGGCGCCGCCGCCAGCGCCTGCAGGTCGGGGAAGCGGGCGAGGAATCTTTCATAGTAGGGCGTGACCACGGCGACGGTGGTCTGCTGCAGCATGATCTCGCTGAGCCAGACCCGATACGGATCCGCCACCTCCCCCGGCAGCGCGCGCCAGGGCAGCCGTCGACGATGCCGATCGTACCAGGCGAGCAGGCCATCGAGCAGGGCGGGCTGGAGCGTGCGGGTCACTGCGTCGCCAGAAACACGGGCGCGGCGGAGACCGGGATCTCGCCGCGCCCAGCGGTAGCCTCGCGATCCTACTCCGGGGTTGGCGACGCGGCCACCCCCGCTCCATCAGTGCATGGTCATTCCGCCCATCGGCAGCGACGCCGCGCGCAGCCCGTGCGGATTGGCGCCCGCCGGCAGCGTGCTCGGATTGGTGACGGTGACGTTCATCATCATTCCCTGGTCCTCGTGGTCGAGGATATGGCAATGCAGCACGTACTCGCCGATGAAATCATCGTAGCGGGTCCGCGCGGTGACGACGTATCCGGGCTTGACGAAGAGCGTGTCGCGGAAGACGTGCCACTGGTCGCAATACATCGGTGAGTTCGTCTTCTCCGCGTCGATGCAGGTGCCGTCGGGCTTGAAGATCGACTGGTTCGTGGCGGTGTTGGTGATGTCGAGGATCTCGAACGGGTTGACGTGGATGTGGAACACGTGCGCGGCGGCGAACGTGCCCGGTGGACCCTGGAACACGCCGAACTTCCATTCATCCACGGTGCCGAGAGTCGCGACGTAGCTGGTGTCGTGATTGTAGGGGACCGGGTCGGCGCCGAGAGCGGCGTTCTGCACGAGACCCAGGATCGCGGCGATGGCCGGGTTCTGCGCGGGCTGGTTCGGCACCGGGTTGTTGTCCTGGGTCTGCGGCGGCCGCAGCTCGAACAATGCCGAGGGATGGCCGGCCACGCTCGCGGTGCTCAGCTCCGTGTATTGCGGCGCCGTGAAGGCGCTGAGGTCGAAGTTGCCGAGTTCGGAGCGCACCTCCGGCGGCAGGTCCGGGTTGGCCTGCACCAGCCGGGATTTGAGATAGGCGTCCGTGCTGCCGGAAACCGGCGTACCGCCCTGCACGACCACGAGGGCGAGCACTTGCCGGTCCTTCGAGCCGGGCCGCTGGCCCGGGGCGATGATCGTGTTCGCCGTGCTGCCCTCCTGGTCGAGCACGCAATACAACCCGGCGGTCGGGAACACGACCAGGGCATCGCTGCGCTGTCCGGGATTGAGGATGTTCACCGCCTTGGCGGAAACCGCCGAGCGCGTGAGCCCGTCGCTGGCGATCTCATACTGGGTCGAAGCGGCACCGGTGCAGGATTGCTGGGCGAACTGGCGAAGCTGCGCGCTGCTCAACGACTGCAGCTGGGCGGCCAAGGCCTGCGGGGTCGCGGCCGCGGTGAGCGCGGCGGCGTCGTGCGGCTCGGCGGCTGAGCCCGCGGCACCCGGGACGGCCACCGCCTCGACGATGTTCAGGTTGATCGTGTCGCGCACGCCGCCATGGATCATGCGCCAGCGCTCGATCTCGCCGGCGCGCGCGGTCAGCACCGGCTGGACCTTGCCATTGATCTCGGTGAACCGGCCCGACAGCACCCAGTCGCTTCCCGGCGCGCCGCCGCCGGGAGGCGCGGAAAAGCCGAATTGCTGGAGGTAGTTCTCGACCACGCCGACGCTGCCCGCGGGGCAGACCCAGGCGCCGGTCTGCGGATCGGTCTGCAGGTGCTGGAACTGCGGGTCCGAGAAGCAGCCGTAGGCGATCTGCTGGAACAGCATCACCCGTTCCGGGAACGGCTGGCCGTCCGGGGCGTGCAGCACCGTATCGATGTCGGCGACGCCGCCGTTCCGTGCCCGGTCGCGGTAGGCGCGGTCGCCGCTGATCACCAGCACGCCCTCCATGCCGCTGGTGACGCTGAGCGCGGTCGAGCCATGCCGGTGGGAGTGGAACCAGAACGTGCCGGCGGGATGATCGCGCGGGATGTCATACTGGTAGGTGAAGGAGCTCTGGGGATCGACGCTGATCAGCACGTTGTCGCTGTTGCCTGCCGGCGAAACGTGCAGGCCATGCACGTGCAGATTGCCGGCGTTGAAGCAGCTCGGCGTGTTGACGTTCTCCGGGCAGTCCACCGTATCCACCGGCAGCGTGTTGTCGAGGGTGATGCGCACGCGGTTGCCGGGATGCACGCTGAGGATCGGGCCGGTGAGGCAGTCGTTGTAGGTTCGCAGATGCACGGGGTCGTTGGTCTGCGTGCCGGGATTCCAGATGGTGTGATCGGAATAGCCGATCTTGAGGGTGACGGAGACGTCGTTTCCGTTCACCGTCGGCGTGTTGCCGGGACAGGCCATGTCAGGGCGCAGCGGATCGGGCGCGTGCGTGCGCATGAGATCCCGCGGCTGGACGAAAGCATGGCCGCGTTCCTGCTCCTGCAAGGCCGGGCTGGGGGCCCGCCCCGGCGCATTCTGCGCCGCGGCGGCATGGGCCAGGATTACCGGGATGAGCAGGCGCAAGCTCAGATGACCGAAGCGGAGCATGGTGCCTGATCCTCGCATGTCGGATGATCCGGAATGATACGCCATAATGACGTTACGGGCAAGCATCGAATAGCCTGCTGCTTTCCGGGACTTGCGCCGGCGCTTCGCCAGGACTGTGCGCCTGTGTCAGAGTGACCAGGCCTCAGGATTGCTGGATGGAAAGACTGCCGGTGGCGGAGCGGAGCGAGCACGGATGACCGAGCGCCGGGGCGGCCCGACGGTGCCGGCTGCCAAGCCCGGGCCGGCACGCGACGAGGTGGCGCGCCATGTCTATGGCCCGCGGCCGGTCGCCGCGGTGCTCCCGGCGGTGCTGCGCCCGGCCTTCCGGCGGCGGGCGCCGGCGGCGGCGCAGGTCCTGGCGGATTGGGAGACGATCGTCGGCCCGACGCTGGCGGCGGTCGCCGTGCCCCGCCGGCTGGCCGCCGGCACGCTGACCATCGGCTGTGCCGGCCCGGTGGCGCTCGAGCTGCAGCACCTGGCGGACGCGCTGATCGGGCGCATCAACACCCATCTCGGCCGCCACCTGGTGCAGCGCCTGCGTTTCGTGCAGGAAGCGCCCACCCCCGCGGGCAAGCCGGTTTCGGCGCGAGCGCCTCGCCCGGAGGTGGCGCAGGCGGCCGAGGACCGGGTTTCCGGCCTGCCGCAAGGCGAGCTGCGCGACGCCCTGGCCGCCCTCGGCCGCGCGGTCTTGACGCGAGGCTGAGGGATGCGCGACTCGCGGCCTCATGCTGTAGCGTTGCTCAATCGAAGAGGATGCCATGACCGTCCATCGCCGAACCCTGCTGGGCCTTGCCGGCGCGCTCGCCTTGCCGCTGACCGCCTTGCCGTTGACCGCCTGGGCACAGTCCGACCCGCGCCTGGCCGAGCGCTCCTTCGGCAAGCCGGACGCCAAGGTCACGGTGACCGAGTTCTTCTCGCTGACCTGCACGCATTGCGCGGCGTTCTCGCGCGAGACCATGCCGGATATCGAGAAGAACCTGATCGACACCGGCCGCGTGCGCTTCCTCTATCGGGATTTCCCGCTCGATCAGGTGGCGCTGACCGCGGCGATGGTGGCGCGCAGCCTGCCGCCGGAGCGGTACGAGCCGTTCGTCTCGGCGCTGTTCGCCAACCAGGACCGCTGGGCCTTCGCCCCGGCCGGGGGCAATTCCACCGAGGCGCTAGCGCAGATGGCGATGCTCGCCGGCATGCCGCGCGCCACCTTCGACGCGACGATCGCCGACGGCAAGCTGAAGCAGGCGATCCTGGCCGCCCAGGAGGACGCGGAGTCCAAGTACCACATCGATTCGACGCCGAGCTTCCTGTGCAACGGCCGCGTCCAGTCCGGCGAGATGAACTACGACATGTTCGTCAAGTTCATCGGCGACACCACGGGCTGAGCCAGGCGTGCCCGTCAGCTTCGCCCGGCTGCGCATCGCCGGCTTCAAGAGCTTCGCCGAGCCGGCGGTGGTGGAGCTGCGGCCGGGGCTGACCGGCATCGTCGGGCCGAACGGCTGCGGCAAGTCCAACGTCGTCGAGGCGCTGCGCTGGGCGATGGGCGAGAACTCCGCCCGCTCGCTGCGCGGCGGCGAGATGGACGACGTCATCTTCTCGGGCACCGCGAGCCGGCCGTCGCGCAATCTCGCCGAGGTCAGCCTGGCGCTGGAGGAGACGGCGGGGCGCGCGCCGCCGCCGTTCCACGAAGCGCCGGAGCTCGAGATCGTGCGGCGCATCGAGCGCGGCGGGGGCAGCGTCTATCGGGTGAACGGGCGCGAGGTGCGGGCGCGCGACGTGCAGGCGCTGTTCGCCGATCTCGCCAGCGGCGCGCGGGCCTCGGCGATGGTCAGCCAGGGGCGGGTCGGCGCGCTGGTCAATGCCCGGCCGGACGAGCGGCGGGCCATCCTGGAGGAAGCCGCCGGCATCACCGGACTGCACGTGCGGCGCCACGAGGCGGAGCTGAAGCTGCGCGCCGCCGAAGCCAACCTGGCGCGCGCCGAGGATCTGCGCGGCCAGCTCGAGAACCAACTGCAGGCGTTGAAGCGGCAGGCGCGGCAGGCGAGCCGCTATCGCAACATCTCCGGCGCGATCCGCCACGCCGAGGCGGAATTGCTGGCGCTGCAGCAGGCCCGGGCGGAGGCGGCGCGCCAGGAAGCGGCGGCGACGATGCATGAGGCCCGGCAGGCGGCGGCGGCGGCGGTGATCGCCGCCACCGAAGCCGGAACCCGCGCCGCCGAAGCCGCGGCCGCGCTGCCGGAGCTGCGCCGCGCCGAGGCCGAGGCGCGCACCGCGCTCGAGCGCAGCCGGGTGGCGCAGGAGCAGGTGGCCGCCGAAGAGGCTCGCGCCCGCACGGCGCTGCAGGCGGCGGGGCAGCGGCTGGCCCAGCTGGAGGCCGACCTCGCCCATGCCGGGGAGCTGGGGCGCGATGCCGCCGAGGCGGTCGCCCGGCTCGGCGAGGAGGAGGTGAGGCTCGCCGGCGAGGCGGAGGCGCACCCCGCCCTGGAGGCGGCGGCGGCGGCGGCGGAAGCGGCGGCGGCCGAGGCGATGCGGGCGGCCGATGCAGCGGCTCAGCAGGCGACCGAACACGCGGCGGCGCTCGGCGCCCGGCTGCAGGCGCTGACCCAGGCGCTGACGCAGGCGGAAGGCCGGTTCCGGCGCTCCGACGAGCGGCTGGCGAAGCTCGTCCAGGAACGCGGACAGCTCGAACCGGTCGAGCCGGCGCGGCTGGAAGCGGCGGAAGCGGCGCAGGTCGCGGCCGAGGCGAGCCTGGCGGCGGTCCGGGAAAGCCTGGAGGGCCTCGAGCAGGCCCGTGCCACGGCCCAGGCCGCGCACGCGGCGAGCCGCGAGAGTGCCACGCGGGCCGAGGCGGCGCGGGCGCGGCTGGCGGCGGAGGCGCAGGCGCTGGCGGAGGTGCTGGCGCCGCATGACGGCGATCTGTGGCCGCCGATGGTCGATGCGCTGTCGGTGCCGGCCGGGTTGGAGACGGCGCTGGGGGCGGTGCTGGGCGAGGAGCTGGACTCCGCCGCCGACCGGGCCGCGCCGCGGCACTGGCGCGAGCTCGGACCGCTCGCCGAGCCGCCGGCGCTGCCGCCCGGCATGACCGGGCTGAGCGCGCTGGTGCAGGGTCCGCCGGCGCTGGCCCGGGCGCTGGCGCTGATCGGCCTGGCGGAGGACGAGGCGGCGGCCGACGCGGCGCAGCCCGCACTCCGGCCGGGACAGGCGCTGGTCACCGCCGCCGGCGGCGTCTGGCGCTGGGACGGCTACACCATGCGCCCCGGCACGCCGACGGCGGCCGCCGTGCGGCTGCAGCAGCGCAACCGCCTGGCGGTGCTGCGCGACGAGCTGCACGCCGCCGAAGGAACGGCGGGTGAGGCCGACCGGGCGCGGCGGGACGCCGAGCAGGCGGAGCGGGCGGCGGAAGCCGCGGAGCGGCAGGCGCGGGGGCAGCGGCGGGAGGCCGAGCAGGCGCTCGAGCGCAGCACCGCCGCGTGGTCGCGCCTGCGCGCCGAGGCGGCGGCGGCGGCCTCGCGCATCGCGGCGCTGGATGAGCAGATCGCCCGCGCCCGCGCCGAACACGAGGAAGCCGAAGCGGCCTTCGTGCAGGCGCGGGAGGCGCAGGCCGGGCTGCCGGATCTCGGAGAGGCGCGGGCCGATGTCGAGCGGGCCCGTGCCGTCCTCGCGGCGTGCCGGGTGCGCGAGAGCGCGGCGAGCGGCGAGCGCGAGGCGCTGGCCCGGCTGCAGGCGACGCGCCTGGCCCGGCGCGCGGCGATCGCGGCGGAGCGCGCCGATTGGGTCCAGCGCGCCGGGGATGCGGAGTCGCGCATGGCGGCGCTGGCCGAGCGGCGGGAGGCGGCGCTGGCCGAGCACGCGGCGCTGGCCGACGCGCCGGCGCGCATCGCACTGCGCCGGGTGGAGGCGCTGGAGAGGCTGGAAGCGGCGGAGGGGACGCATCGGCGCGCCGGAGAGGCACTCGCGGTGGCGGAGACGGCGGCGGAAGCGGCCGACCGCCGCGCCCGGGCCGCCGAGGCGGCGCTGGCCGGGGCGCGGGAGGCGGCGGTGCGCGCCGAGGGCAGTGTCGGCCAGGCGGAGCAGGCGTGCGCCGCGGTCGCCGCGCGCGTCCTGGAGCGGCTGGGAGCGAGCCCGGCGCTGCCCGACCCGCCGGCCCAGCAGGACGCCGAAAGCGAGGAGCGGCTGCGCCGGCGGCTGGAGCGGCTGTTGCGCGAGCGCGACGAGATGGGGCCGGTGAACCTGCGCGCCGAGGTGGAGGCGCAGGAGATCGAGGCGCAAATGACGGCGATCGCCGGGGAGCGTGATGAGCTGGCGGCGGCGATCGCCAAGCTGCGGGGCTCGATCGGCCATCTCAACCGCGAGGGACGCGAGCGCCTGGCCGCGGTGTTCGAGCAGGTGGACCGGCAGTTCCAGGCGCTGTTCACGCGCATGTTCGGCGGCGGGCGGGCGCATCTGGGCCTGGTCGGCTCGGACGATCCGCTGGAGGCGGGGCTGGAGATCTATGCCCAGCCGCCGGGCAAGAAGCTGGCGACGCTGTCCTTGCTGTCGGGCGGCGAGCAGGCGCTGACGGCGCTGTCGCTGATTTTCGCGGTGTTCTGCTGCAATCCGGCGCCGGTCTGCGTGCTGGACGAGGTGGATGCGCCGCTGGATGACGCGAATGTGGATCGCTTCTGCGGTCTGCTCGACGACATGGTGCGCGAGACCGGCACGCGCTTTCTGGTGGTGACGCACCACCATCTGACGATGGCGCGGATGGACCGGCTGTACGGGGTGACGATGCAGGAGCGCGGCGTCTCGCGCCTATTGTCGGTCGACCTGGCGGTCGCCGCGGAGATGGCCGTAGCGGCGGAGTAATACGAGGTCCCACAGAGCGCCACCCGTTATTGTCACCTCCGCGAAGCGGGGGTCCACGCGCGGCACATGGATTCCCGCTTTCGCGGGAATGACTGTTGTGAGTCGGGGCGCCCGAGAACTGGCATAATAGGGGGGTCTGGGGCCGACGGGCCCCAGCGGGGTCCCATGCTTGAAGGGAGGGGGGCAGAGCTCTCACCTTGCCTTGCCTTCGCTCGCTTGCGGTCCCACCTCGCGCGGATGCTCTCCTTCTTCGAACGCCTGCTGCCGCCGACGCGCGACTTCGCGGACGGGAAGCTGCCCCAGGGCCTGGGCGGCTTCTACTGGCACTATGCGAGGCAGGCCGGCTGGCTGATCGTGGCGCTGTTCGCGGCGGGGCTGCTGGTGGCGGCGCTGGACACCACCATCCCGCTGTTCATCGGCCGGGTGGTTTCGCTGGTCTCCTCGCAGGCGCCGGCGGAGCTGCTGGCCCGGCACTGGCCCACGCTACTGGGGATGGCGCTGGTGCTGCTGGTGGCGAGGCCGGTGGCGCTGCTCGGCCAGTTTCTGGTGACCAACCAGGTGATCGCCGGCGGGCTGACCAACATGATCCGTTGGCAGAACCATTTCCACGTGGTCCGGCAGAGCTGGAGCTTCTTCCAGAACGATTTCGCCGGGCGGATCGCCAGTCGGGTCATGCAGACCGGCCCGGCGCTGCGCGAGAGCATCGTCTCGGCGGTGAACGCGGTGTGGTACATCGTCGTCTACGGCAGCGGGGCGATGCTGCTGCTGGGGGCGACGGACTGGCGGCTGACGCTTCCGATCCTGGCGTGGTTCGCCGTCTACATCGGCCTGCTGCGCTGCTTCGTGCCGCGGATGCGCGAGCGCTCGCGGGCCAATTCCGCGTCGCGGGCGCAGCTGACCGGGCGGGTGGTGGACAGCTACTCGAACATCCTGACGGTGAAGCTGTTTGCGCGGGCGCGTGACGAGGACGCCTTCGTGCGCGACGGCGTGGACGAGCAGACCGCGACGTTCCGCCGCCAGCTTCGGCTGACCACCGGTTTCGGCTTCACCCTCGCCGTGGTGAATGCGTCGCTGGTGGTCGGCACAGCGGCGACGGCGCTATGGCTGTGGCGCGACGGGCGCATCGCCGTCGGCACGGT
>JAFAYM010000250.1 GCA_019240395.1 Acidisphaera sp.
GCTCGCGCCGCCCATGACCGCCCTGCTGGAACAGGGCGGGGTTGTCGAGCAGAGAGAAATTGGTGCGGAAGACCGGACGCTGCGGCGCCAGTTTCTCGAAGAACCGGTCGACCGGCCGCGCCAGCCGCTCGGCATAGAGCGGCACTGTCGCATGGATCGCCTGCATCGGCTTGCCGATCTTGTCGGCAAGCCGCCAGCGCGTGGGAAAGCACAGCGAGGCGGCGGTCAGCCGATAGGGGCCGGGCGGCGCCGCGTCGCTCTGCATCAGGCAGAGATCCTCCTGCACCAGCCGCCGGCCAGGTCGAGCGGATGCAGGCCGGTGGCGTCGAGGTCCCAGCGTTCGCCGAGCGCCAGGTTCTCCAGCGTTACGCCGGCGCGGCGAAACATGCGGGAATGATGAGCCGCCAGATGCTCGGACAGCAGCGCGAGCACCTCCCGCGACGGGTCCGCCGCTTCAGGCAGCGCTCGGAACACGTCGTCGTGCCGTTCGGCCAGCAGCCGGCGTTTCTCCGCCATTTGTGACGTGTAGAAGGAATCAATCTCGATCCAGTCGGCCAGGCGCAGGCTTTCCAGGTCCATGGAGACCCGATAGGGGGAAGAGGCGAACGGGCGGTAGAGCGGTCCGGCCATACGCCGATGGTGACGGCGCGCCGCTTGATTGACAACGCAAAGCCCGCGCCTACGCTGCCAAAAGCCGGCCGGAGGGGGCGAGCGTGACCACAGGCATGCGCAAGGGGCTCACCAGCTACGGCGATGCCGAGTTTTCGCTATTCCTGCGGAAAGCCTTCATCAAGGCCATGGGCCTGTCCGACGACGCGCTCGCCCGGCCGATCATCGGCATCGCCGATACCTACAGCGACTTCAATCCCTGCCACGGCAACGTGCCGAAGCTGGTGGAGGCGGCGAAGCGCGGCGTGATGCTGGCGGGCGGGTTGCCGATGGCGTTCCCGACCATCTCCATCCACGAATCCTTCTCCCACCCGACCAGCATGTTCCTGCGCAACCTGATGGCGATGGACACCGAGGAGATGGTCCGCGCCCAGCCGATGGACGCGGTGATCCTGATCGGCGGCTGCGACAAGACCATTCCGGCGCAGCTGATGGGCGCCGCGAGCGTCGATCTTCCGGCTGTCGTGCTGCCGGTCGGGCCGATGCTGGTGGGCCACTACAAGGGCGAGGTGCTCGGCGCCTGCACGGATTGCCGGCGTCTCTGGGCACGCTTCCGCGCCGGCGACATCGACGCCGCCGAGATCGAGGCGGTGAGCGGCCGCCTCGCGCCGACCGCCGGCACCTGCATGGTGATGGGCACGGCGAGCACGGTCGCCTGCATGACCGAGGCGCTCGGCATGGCGCTGCCGGGCACCGGCACCATCCCGGCGACGCATGCCGATCGCATCCGCGCCGCCGAGGCCTGCGGCACCGCTGCGGTGCGGCTGGCGGCCTCGGGACCACGGCCGAGCGCGGTGATGACCTCAGCGGCCTTCCGCAATGCGCTGATCGTGCTGCAGGCGATCGGCGGCTCGACCAACGCGCTCATTCATTTCACCGCCGTCGCCGGCCGGCTCGGCCTGGAGATCGATCTGGAGGATTTCGACCGGCTCGGGCGGGAGGTTCCGGTGCTGGTCGATCTCAAGCCGTCGGGCGAGCACTACATGGAGCATCTGCACTGGGCAGGCGGCGTGCCGCGGCTGCTGCGCGAACTCCCCGACATGCTGGACCTGTCCTGCATCACCGTCACCGGCGAGACGCTCGGGGCCGCGATGGCAAACGCCGAGGAGGTGCCGGGCCAGACGGTGATCCGCGCGCGCGACGCGCCGATAGCGACCGGCGGCGGGCTGGCGGTGCTGCGCGGCAATCTGGCGCCATCGAGCGCTCTGCTTAAGCGATCGGCCGCGACGGCATCGCTGCTGCGCCATGAGGGTCGGGCCGTGGTGTTCGACAGCATCGAGGACATGACGGCGCGCATCGACGACGAGGCGCTCGATGTCACGCGCGAAGACGTGCTGGTGCTGCGCAATGCGGGACCGAAAGGCGCGCCGGGCATGCCGGAGGCGGGCTACATCCCGATCCCGCGCAAGCTGGCGCGCCAGGGCGTGAAGGACATGGTGCGGATTTCCGATGCGCGGATGAGCGGCACCGCGTTCGGCACGATCGTGCTGCATGTCGCGCCCGAGGCGGCGGTGGGCGGTCCGCTCGCGCTGGTGCGCACCGGCGATCGCATCCGGCTGGATGCCGAGGCGCGCCGGCTCGATCTGCTGGTGGACGATGCCGAACTGGCCGCGCGCCGTGCCGGCTGGCGCGCGCCACGGATGGCCCGGCGTGGCTATGCCGCGCTGTTCCAGCAACACGTTATGCAGGCGGATCAGGGATGTGACTTTGATTTCTGCCGCAAGGGCGGAAGCGACTGACGGCACTCGCGAGTGTGGTCCCGGGTGCGGGCCGCCCTCAAGCCCTCGCGCTTTCGCGCGACCCTTCGGGCAAGCGGGGCTTGACCGCATCCCGCACCCAAGACCAGGCGCTGACATGCCGTAAATGGCACGAAACAGTCGCTTGGGACTCACCTCGCCATGAACGGCATGTCGGCGTCTGGTTTCGGTCGGGCCTCGCGGTCAAGCCCCGCAGCCGCGAAGCGGTCGGCGAAGCCGAGGGCTTGAGGGCGAGGACCGGCCGGAACCACACTCGTCAGGCCGTGCGTCCCAGCCACCCACACCCCAGGAGCGCCGCACCATGGCCCCGAACGAGACCGAACTCGGTGAACGCTACCAGGCCCTGCACGAGCTGGTGAAAGCCGCCGAACGCAAGCTGCCGCGCAACAGCTGGGGCTACCTCGTCGGCGGCACCGAAACCGAAACCACCGTCGCCCGCAACCGCCAGGCACTCGACAGCGTCGCCTTCCGCCCACGGGTGCTGCGCGATGTCTCCACCATCGACACCTCGAGCGTCTTCCTCGGCAAGACGATCAGCCTGCCGGTCGCCCTGGCGCCGATCGGCTCGCTGGAAACCTTCGACCCCGAGGGTGGCGCCGCCGCGGCGCGCGGCGCCGCGGAAGCCGGCGTGCCGCTGATCCTCAGCTCCGTCACCCACCCCGGCCTGGAAGCGGTCGCCAAAGCCGCCGATGGCCCGAAAATCTTCCAGCTCTATGTCCGCGGCGACGACGCCTTCGTCGACGACTACGCAAGCCGTGCCATCGACAACGGCTACGACGCGTTCTGCATTACCGTCGACACCGCGGTCTACAGCCGGCGCGAGCGCGACATCGCCAACCGCTTCGTCAAGCCGTGGCGGCAGCGCGCGCACGGCCAGAACTTCCAGGCCGCGCTGAGCTGGGATGACATCAAGCGCTTCAAGGACAAGCACGCCATCCCGCTGATGCTGAAAGGCATCGCCACGGCGGAAGACGCGGCACTCGCCTGCAGCCACGGCGTCGAGTTCGTCTATGTCTCCAACCACGGCGGCCGTCAGCTCGACCACGGCCGCGGCACCCTGGCGCTGCTGCCGGAAGTGGTCGCCGCGGTGCGCGGCCGGGCGAAGATCGTCATCGACGGCGGCTTCTCCCGCGGCACCGACATCGTCAAGGCGATCGCCCTCGGCGCCGATCTCGTCGCCATCGGCCGGCTGTTCTGCTACGGCTTGGCCGCCGAAGGCGCCGCCGGGGTCGCGCACATGCTGTCGCTGCTCGGCGAGGAGGTGATGATCGCCCTCGGCCTGCTCGGCGTGCGCCGCTTCGCCGAGCTCGACACCACCTACCTCCATCCCGCGCCGCCGGTGGTCGATCCGCACGTGCACAGCGCCTTTCCCCTGCGCGATTGGCCGATCGGGAGCGAAGCATGAACTGGGCCGCCCGCCGCACACGCTTCCGCGCCATCCTCGAAGGCACGCAATGCGTGCATCCCGGGTCGGTGCACGATCCGATCGCCGCGCGCATCGCCGAGGACCTCGGCTTCGAATGCGGCATGTTCGCCGGATCGATCGGCTCGCTCGCCGTGCTCGGCGCGCCCGACCTGATCGTGCTGACGCTCACCGAATTCGCCCAGCAGGCGCTGCGCATCAACCGCGCCGGCAACCTGCCGCTGCTGGTGGATGCCGACCATGGCTACGGCAACGCGCTCAACGTGAAGCGCACGGTCGAGGAGCTGGAGACCGCCGGCGTCGCCGCGCTGACCATCGAGGACACAGTGCTGCCGGCCCCGTTCGGCGAGGTCGGCACCACCCGGCTGATCTCCATCGAGGAGGGCGTCGGCAAGATGCGCGCCGCGCTCGCCGGCCGGCAGGATCCGTCCCTCGTCATCGCCGGCCGCACCAGCGCCATGCAGGTCGGCGGCGCCGAGGAGACGATCGCGCGCGCCCGCGCCTACGCCGCCACCGGGGTGGACGCGCTCTTTCTCGTCGGCGTGCGCACGCGCGAGCAGCTGGACGCGGTGGCCGACGCGGTGAGCCTGCCACTGTTCCTCGGCAGCACCCCGCCGGCACTGGCGGATCGCGACTATCTCGCCGCGCGCGGCGTGCGCGTGGCGCTGCAGGGCCACCTGCCGTTCATGGCGGCGATCCGCGCCGTGCACGACACGCTGAAAGCGCTGCGCGACGGCACGCCGCCGGCAAAGATCGAGGGCACCGCCTCGGAGGAGCTGCTCCGCCGCGTCACCCGGGAGGACGAGTACCGAAACTGGCAGCGCGACTTCCTGGGCAACGCTCCTCACTCGGCATAGACGGGGCCGGCTTCTCACGCAGCACCATGACGTGCTCGGCGAAGCGTGCCGGCAGCAGCGAGGCCACCTGCGCCCCGAGATACATGAACCAGGGGAAGGCGACCCGCCGCCGCCCCGCTTCGATCGCCGCGAGCGCGATCCGGGCACAGCGGTCGGCGTCCATCAGGCCGGGCATGGGAAACCGGTTCTGCTCGACCATCGGCGTGCGGATGAAACCCGGGCAGACACTGGTGAGCAGGATGCCGCACCGCCGGGCCGCCGGTGCCGTCGCCACCAGCCAGCTGTCCACCGCCGCCTTGCTGGCGCAATAGGCCGGCGACATCGGCGAGGCGACGAACGCGCCGAGCGAGGCGATCGCCGCGATCCGGCCGCGCACCCCCGTCGGGTCCGCCGGCTGTCCCGTCATTACCTCGAGCGCCGGGAGCACGGTGTTGACCACTCCGTCGAGGTTGGTCGCCATGACGGCGCGCACCTGCTCGGCGGTCTCCAGCGCGCCCTCGCCGGCATTCGGCGAAATGCCGGCATTGGCGATCACCAGGTCGAGCGGGCCGGCCCCACCGATCCAGGCGGCCATCCCCGCCGCGTCGCGCACGTCCAGGAGTTCGGTGAGGACGGCGGCGCCGCGCTCGCGGCAGGCGGCGGCGGTCGCCTCGAGCCGCGCCGGGTCGCGGCCGCCCAGATGCAGGGAGCAGGAGCCGTCCGCCAGACGCATCGCCAGCGCCTGGCCGATGCCGCTGGACGCGCCGGTGATCAGTACACGCATGGTTGCAGGATAGCCTGGCTTGCTAGAACGTCGCCCCAACCCTTGGTGATCCCGTGAGCACAGGTCTTGCCCGGCGCGGCGTCTGTCTGGTGATCTCTGCACCGTCCGGCGCGGGCAAGAGTACCATCGCCCGCGCGTTGCTGGAAGCCGAGCCGGGCCTGGCGCTGTCGGTCAGCGTCACCACCCGCCCGCCGCGCGCCGGCGAGCGGGAGGGCGTGGAGTATTTGTTTCGCGACCAGGCGGCGTTCGACGCGATGGCGACCGGCGGCGAGCTGCTGGAATGGGCGCATGTCTTCGATCGCAGCTACGGCACGCCCCGCGCACCGGTCGAGCAGGCGCTCGGCGCGGGCCGCGACATGGTGTTCGACATCGACTGGCAGGGCCATCGCCAGCTCCGCGCCGCTTTGCCGGGCGACGTCGTCGGCGTGTTCGTCCTGCCCCCGTCGCTCGCCGACCTCGATGCCCGCCTGCACCGTCGCGGCGACCCGGCCGCCGCGGTCGCCCGCCGCATGCAGGCGGCGCGGGACGAGATCGCGCATTGGCGCGAGTTCGACCATCTCGTCATCAACGACGATCTCCAGCAGGCTGTCGCCGCAGTGCACGCCGTGCTGCTGGCGGCGCGCCTGGCGACCTCGCGTCAGCTCGGCCTGCATGATTTCACCCGCTAGTGCTATTGTGTCTATGAGGGCCGCAGCTGGCGCGGCTTCCATCACCACGCGACCTCGTGCATGACCCCTACGGCTTCCTGCTCGTCGAGAGGGCCGCGATCCCCGCCATCCCTCCCGCAACCTGCCCTTTCCCGCAGCTTACCATCCGCGCGGCGCTCCGCATCCGCCCTGAGCGCCACGTCGCCACCTCCATCGTTTACGAGACAGTGGTGTTGGGTCTATTCGGGCGGCCTCACGCGTCCTGCGCGCTTTTCGAGGAAAGCCTTTAGTCTCGACACGGCCTCGTCGCTCGTCTGGGTGAACGCGGCCATCAGAGATTCAAAAAACAGCCCGTCGTCGTGAGATAGATCCTGAATTCGAGACAGCGCGTTCGTAATGGCATAATTGGACAGCGGGGAGTTGCTTGCAATCTTGGCTGCGATCTTCCGAGCTTCATCGAGAACCAAGTCGCCGTCGCACAGATAGTGAATGAGATTTACTCGTTCGGCGACTTCAGCGGACAGCGTTCGCCCCGTCAACATCATGTCGGTCATCCGTGCAGCGCTGATTAGACGCGCTATCCGAACTGATCCGCCGCCGCCAACGAAAATGCCGCGTTGTCCCTCCGGCAACGCAAAGAACGCTGTCCGATCAGCTATTCGAATGTGGACGGAAGCGGCGAGTTCGAGGCCGCCCCCGATGACGGCTCCACGCATCGCGGCGATGAAGGGAATGGCGCCCCGCTCGATCGCGTTGAAAGCACCGTGCCACAATTGCGAGTTCGCAAGACCCTGCATCGGGGTTCGTTCGAGATGCTCAGCCAGATCGAGGCCAGCTGAAAAATGCTCGCCGTGGCCGTAAATGATGCCGACTTGCGCTTCACGACCGGCACGCTCCACCGCCAGCCTCAACTCGCCTATGAGGACGTCATTGATGCTGTTTCGCTTCGATGGACGATTCAGTCCAATCAAAGCAAACGTTCCTTCCAAATCGTAGGTAAGTAGAGAGAAATCCATTCTATCCTCCGCACCGGTCTAGCCGCAGCCGCCTCTTACCGTCCCGCCGCCCGGAGCCGCTTCGCCGGCCAGTGCAAGCGCTGTGCTCAGGTCGCTTTCTCGCCCGCCTCAAAAACCGCCTTGACCGAATGAGCGATCGCTCATACGATGGATCAGTGTCAAGTCTTTGTCTGTGGTGATGCTGAATGAACGCATTTTCCGACGTCCGAATTCCGTATGGCGCGTACTGGTCCACGCCTTTCGCGCGGTGGCAGATGAGTTTCGCTGACCTCCACAGTTTGAAATTCGCCGCATCTACCGGAAGCAAGGTGGCCAAGGAGAAGAACTGGGACATGGCGGCTGTCGACCACGCCGTTCTCGGCTTCACAGTGCCGCAGGAAAAGTGCTTCTGGGGTGTCCCTTGGGTGGCCTCCATGATGGGGCTGCCGACCGTCTCCGGCCCCGCAATCGCCCAGGCGTGCGCGACAAGCGCGCGCTGCGTGAGCACCTCGGCTTCCGAACTGTCGACCGGTGCGGCCAGCGTGTCGCTGATCGTAACCTGCGATAGAACGTCGAACTCTCCCCTCGTCACGTTTCCAAACCCGCGCGGTACCGGTGGTGTTCCAAGCGTGGAGAGCTGGCTCCTCGACAATTTCAAAGAGGACCCCAATACTCGGCTCGGCACGCTCGATACTGCCGAGAACTGCGCTCGTGAATGGCAGATCTCGACCGAGGAGCAGCACGATCTGGTAGCCCTGAGGTACGAGCAATATCGCGACGCTACGAAACAGGATGCCGCCTTTCTTCGCCGGTTCATGACCTTGCCCTTCTCTGTTCCCGATCGGCGGCTCAAGGCCGAAGCTGGAACCTTAGTCGGAGACGAGGGTATCCACGAAGCCGCACCCGGAAGTTTGAACAGCCTCAAGCCCCTCCGGGATGGCGGTACGGTGACCTATGCCGGGCAGACCCATCCGGCGGACGGCAACGCGGGCATGATTTTGACGACCAAGGAGCGCGTCGCCGACTTCACTCAGCAGACCAATATCGACGTGAAGATACTCGCTGTCGGTCAAGCGAGAGCCAGACCCGCCTATATGCCGGAGGCGCCCGTCAAGGCTTCGAAAAAGGCCTTGGACGCTGCAGGCTTGCCGGTGGATGCGGTCGATGTCTTCAAGACGCACAATCCCTTCATCGTCAACGATCTGGTTTTCGCACGAGAGACCGGGGTGGATCCGAAGAAGATGAACAATTACGGCTGCTCTCTTGTGTATGGCCACCCGCAAGGACCCACCGGTCTGCGGCTGATCATCGAGATGATCGAGGAACTCGTTCTGCGGGGCGGAGGCGTCGGTCTCTTCAACGGATGTTCTGCGGGCGACACCGGCATGGCCGTCATCCTTTCAGTCGAAGACGTGACTGGCAAGAGAGCGTAATATGAAACTCAAGGGCCTGGCCGCGGTGGTGACGGGGGGTGCGTCCGGGCTCGGGCGCGCCACGGCGGAGGCGCTAAGTCACGCCGGGGCGAGAGTCGCTGTCATCGACGTGAATGAGAGATCGGCGAGAGAGGTTGCCGACTCGATCGGGGGTCTTGCGGTCGGATGTGATATCACCGACTCGGCCGCCTTGCAGACCGCGTTGGCGACCGCAGAGTCGACCCTTCGTGGAATTCGGGTTTGCGTCAATTGCGCTGGAATTGGACCTGCAAAGCGGATTCTCGGTCGTGACGGTCCGATGAGGCTGGAGGAATTCAGCCGGGTCATCAGCGTGAATCTCGTAGCTGCCTTCGATGTCATGCGTCTGGTTTCCGCCCAGATGGCGAAGCTCGATCCTCTGGAATCGGGGGAGCGGGGAGTCCTGATTCACACCGCATCGATAGCCGCCTATGAAGGCCAGGTGGGGCAGACTGCCTACTCTGCTTCCAAGGGCGGTGTTGCGTCGCTTGTATTGCCGGCAGCGCGGGAATTGGCGCGGCACGGCATCCGAGTTCTCGCCATCGCTCCGGGCGTATTCTCAACCCCAATGTTGCACGCGTTGCCCCCGGAGGTCCAGCAATCGCTGGCGGCGGCCACGCCTTTTCCAAAGCGCGTCGGGCGCCCCAGCGAATACGCCGCCTTGGCTATGCATATGATAGAAAACGAGATGTTGAACGGCGAAGTGATACGACTCGATGGCGGAATTCGGCTCTCCGCGAGCTAGAGCGCGATGACCGAAGGTGGAGCCACCGCAGGTCTGAATCACGCTCTCAAACAACCACTTAGAGCGTGATGACTTCGTCCAGTAGAAGTCATCACGCTCTAAGTCCCTTGTGCCTAGCTCTCGTGGCGGCGCAAGCCGCGACCTGACCGTGGCACGCCTTACTTGGAAGTAAGCGATGTCCGCAGCTGTATCCAATGGGCACGACTACATCCAGTTGGAGCTTGCCGAGCCGAACATTCGGATCGATCGGCGCTCCAATGGAGATCTGCTCCTGAAATCCCCGCTACCCCTTGGGGATTATGAACGGCAAGTCGGAACGTATCTCCGGCGCTGGGCGGAGCACGATCCGACGCGTAAATTTTTGGGTGAGCGGCACGATCGTGGCGGCTGGCGCTTCATCACCTATGGTGAAGCTGCGGCAAGCGCAAACAGCGTTTCCCAATGGCTAATCGAGAACGGCCACAACTCTGATCGCCCTGTCGCGTCGCTGTGTGAAAACTCTGTCAGTCTGGGAGTCTATAAGCTCGGGGCTATGCAGGTTGGCATCCCCTACATGCCTATCGCTCCCTCCTACCTGCAAAACGTCGCGAAATTGGCCTATGTCCTGGCCGAAGCGAGGCCCAGCGCGCTGTACGTAGCGCCCTCTCCGACGATGCTCGAGGTCCTGAAGCAATTGGACCTGGACGACGTACAGATCATCTCAGAATACGACACCGGAGAGATCCCTGGCGCTCTGTCCTTCGCAAAACTATTGACAACGCAAGCGACGTCAGAGGTCGACACACGTTTCGATTCCGTGACGCCTGACGCACCTGCGAAAATCCTGCTGACTTCAGGCTCGACGGGCATGCCCAAGGGCGTCATCAATACGCATCGAATGATGTGCGCCAATGGCAAGAGCGTGGATCAATTGTGGAGATTTCTGGAGCGAGCGACGCCGGTTTTGGTCGATTGGCTCCCCTGGAGCCACACCTTTGGGACCAATTTCAACTTCAACCTGGTCCTTAGACATGGCGGTGTTCTCTACATCGATGGCGGCAAACCCGTTCCCAATGGCTTTGAACCAACAATTCGCAATCTGCGAGAGGTTCAGCCGACAGGCTTGCACAACGTTCCTCGGGCATTTGACATGTTGATCCCGGTGCTCGAATCGGATGAGAGGTTCGCGCGCCACGTTTTTGCGAACCTCAGTGTGATCTACTACGCGGGGGCGGCACTGCCTTCTCATCTCTGGCACAGGATAGACGCCCTCTCACTCAAATGCCGCGGCAAGCGCGTGCCGATATTTTCCGCCATGGGCTCAACCGAAACCGGACCGGTAGCAACGCTCTGCTATTGGCCGGAAATGGATAGTACGAGCGTCGGATTGCCGGCGCCCGGTTGCGAGATCAAGCTCGTTCCCGAAGGAGGGAAGCTCGAGATGCGAGCTCGTGGGCCGAACGTCACGCCCGGTTATTACCGTAGGCCGGACCTCACCGAGAAGGCCTTCGACAGCGAGGGGTTTTTCAAGCTTGGCGACGCGGTGGCGTTCGTCGATGCCGCGCGACCGGAGAAAGGGCTGCGCTTCGATGGGCGCGTGGCGGAGAACTTCAAGCTGCTGAGTGGGACTTGGGTTCAAGT
>JAFAYM010000143.1 GCA_019240395.1 Acidisphaera sp.
ACGATTTGCAGGCGGATCGGGTCTCGATCGCCGGCGGCATCGCTCAGAGCCTGTTTGACAATGCTACTACGGCGGCCATCTGACGCGGCTTTCTGCGCTTCCGGTGCTCACGGCCCCGAACGGCCGCTCCGCTCCGGTTCTCGAAAGTCACGCCAGCTGACTCGCCGTAGCGCATTCTCAAACAGGCTCTCAGCTGGACAGCAGGTCGTTCGTGTAGAGCCGCTCGACCGGCGTCTCCTTGGAAAGCCCGGCGTATTTCAGCAGCAGGCCCTGGGTTTCGTTCCAGTCCTCCGCCGCCATGGTGCCGAACGGCTTGCCCTCCGTCGCCTTGGTGCCGAGCAGCGGGAAACTGAAATTGAGCTGTCGCAGCAGCACCTCCTTGTAGCGCGCCTGCTGCGGCGCCTGCGCGATGACGGCGGCGATGGCGTGCTCCGGATCGGCCTTGGCAGCGGCGAAGGCCTCGGCCGTGACCTGCAAAAAGGCGCGGGCGGGGTCCGGATTGGCGTGCGCCCAGTCGGCATTGGCGACGATGCCGTTGTTCATCAGGTGCACGCCGAAATCGCTGAACAGGAAATCGTAGATCTTGGCACCCTGGGCTTCCAGCTGCGCCGGCTGCACGTTCAGGCTCGCCGGAATCGCATCCGCCCGGTTCTGCAGGAACAGCGCGTTCTTCGCCCCGGTGGCGGGGTTCAGCACGCTGACCTGCTGCGGGTCCACCCCGTTCTGGCGCAGCAGCGCGACCGTCATCTGGCTCGTGCTCTCCGACGGAGCATAGGCGATGACCTTGCCCTCCAGCTCCTTCGGCGAGCGGATCGGCGCATCGGCGTGGCTGACGATGCACATGTTGTTGGCGATCACGCGTTGCAGCGCGATCAAGGGCACGCCGGCGGCGACCGCGAAGATCATGCTGCCGAAATCGACGAAGCCGAGCGGATCGCCGCCCTGGCCGACGAGCTTGGCCACCGTCGCCGAGCCCTGGCCCTCGCCGATCGTCACCTCCAGCCCGGCCTTCTCGAACATCTTCTCCTGCACCGCGAGATAGAACGGGGCATGCGTGCCATACACCGTCCAGTCCAGGCGGAAGCTGATCCGGGTCGCGGCGCGGGCGCGGAGGGAGGGCGCGGCGAGCGCCGCGGTCGCGCCGATGAGCAGGCTGCGTCGGCTGGTGTGCATGAAAAACCTTTCTTCCGGCGGGAGAGTGGTCAGGGAACGACGGTCACATCCTGTAACCGGATCACCGCATGCCAGGGAATGGCGATCCGCTCGATGAGCTCGACCGCATAATACAGCACCAGGCCGATGACCATCAGCGCGATCAGCACGGAGAACAGCAGCGTGGTGTCCAGATTGGCGTTCGCCTGCAACAGCAGATAGCCGAGCCCCGCGGTCGCGCCGACCCATTCGGCGATCACCGCGCCGACCACCGCGAACGCCACCGAGACCTTGAGCCCGGCGAAGATGCTGGGCAGCGCCAGCGGCAGGCGGAAGTGCCAGAACACCTGCAAGCGGGAGGCGCGCAACGCCAGGGCGAGCTCGATGACCTCGCGCTCGACGGAGCGCAGCCCGACGATGGTCGAAATCACCACCGGGAAGAAGGCGACCAGAAAGGTCACGACCAGTTTCGGTACCACGCCGAGCCCGAACCAGACGACGATGAGCGGCGCCAGCGCGATCTTCGGAAACGTCTGGCTGAGGATCAGCCACGGCATCAGCGCGCGATCGAGCGGCCGCGACGCCACGATCAGCATGGCGATCGGCAATCCGAGCAGCACCGAAAGCGCGAAGCCGCCGAGCGTCTCGTAGGTGGTTACCCAGCTATGCGCGAGCAGGAATCCGCCATCCTCGCGCATGCGTTGCAGAACGGCGCCGGGCAGCGGCAGCAGATAGGCGGGAATGCGCAAAGCCAGCACCGCCACATACCACAGCACGACCACCGCCACCGCCGTGCCGAGCGGATAGAGCAGCGCGACCAAGCGGTTCAAGCCAGCTCCTTGACCAGCAGCCGGCGCGGGAAATCGGCGAAGCACTCCGCACCGCCCTCGGTCACCGCGAAGGTCTCGGAAATCACCAGGCCGTAATTCTCGAACCACAGGGCGGGGATGCAGTGGAACGTCATCCCCGGCTCGAGCACCGTGCGGTCGCCGGCGCGCAGGCTGGCGGTCAGCTCGCCCCAGGTCGGGGGATAGC
>JAFAYM010000230.1 GCA_019240395.1 Acidisphaera sp.
AACGTGGCCATCCTCTCCTATGGCGCGCGGCTCGCCGACGTGCTGCGCGCGGCCGACGAGCTCGCCACGCGCGGGCTGCCGGCGACGGTCGCCGACGCCCGCTTCGCCAAGCCGCTGGACACCGCCCTCATCGAGCAGCTGGCCCGCCACCACGAGGTGCTGATCACCATCGAGGAGGCGGCGGTCGGCGGCTTCGGCAGCCACGTGCTGCAGCACTTGGCCTGGGCCGGGCTGCTGGACGGCGGGTTGCGGGTGCGGCCGATGGTGCTGCCCGACCGCTTCATCGACCACGCCGGCCACCCCGCGCAGATCGCCGAGGCGCAGCTCTCCGCCCGCGACATCGTCGCCACCGCCCTTGCGGCGCTCGGCGCCGGCGAGCGAAGCCTGCCGCGGCTGGTTCCGTCGCGATGATCCGGCCTGCGTCATGACCAGGCTGGCCCGCGCCGCCCTGCTCTGCGCTCTCGGCCTGGTCGTCGTCGGCGCCCGGCCCGTGCAGGCGCAGGATGCGACGGCCGTGCAGGCGCCGATCGCGGCGCTGGACGACGCGCTGATCGCGGCGGCCAAGGCGGGCCGGCAGACGCCCTTCCCGAGCCGTTTCCAGGCGCTGGCGCCGGTGGTGGAGCGCGCCTTCGATCTGCCGGCGATCCTGCAGACCTCCGTCGGCCTGACCTGGCCGCACTTGCCGGCTGACCAGCAGCAGGCGCTGCTGGCGGCGTTCCGGCGCTTCACCGTGGCGACCTATGTCGCCAATTTCGACAACTACGACGGCCAGCGCTTCGAGATGCTCCCTGGCTTGCGCAGCGTCGGCAACGAGCAGGTGGTGCAGACCCGCCTGGTGCCGGCCAGGGGTGACGCGACGCAACTCGACTACGTCATGCGCCAAGGCGCCGGCGGCTGGCAGGCGGTGGACGTGCTGCTGCAAGGCTCGATCAGCCGGGTCGCCGTGCAGCGCTCGGATTTCCGGCAGCTGCTGTCGTCGGGAAATGCCGGCCCGCTGATCCAGAGCCTGCAGCGCAAGGTCGCCGAGCTCTCCGGCGGCAGCCTGCAGTAGCGCGGCACCCGGGATGAGCCTGCTGGCACTCATCGTCGCGGCATTTGCCGCTTTCGGGCTCGTGCAGAGCCTGAGCGGGCTGCTGGCGGTGCGGCGGTTCCGCGGGGGCGCGCCGCCGGCGCCGCTGGCCCGCCCGCCGGTGAGCGTGCTCAAGCCGCTGCACGGCGACGAGCCGATGCTGGAAGCCGCGCTCGCCTCGTTCTGCGCGCAGCACTATCCGAATTTCCAGATCGTCTTCGGCGTGCAGGATGCCGCCGATCCGGCGGTGGGCGTGGTGCGCCGCCTGCAGACGCGCTTTCCCGAGCACGACCTCGTGTTGGTGGTGGACAGCACGCCGCACGGGGCCAATCGCAAGATCTCCAACCTCATCAACATGTTCCCGCGCGCCCGGCACGACCTCCTGGTGATCGCCGACAGCGACGTGCATGTCGCCCCCGACTATCTCGAGCGCATCGTCGCCGCCCTCGATGTTCCGGGAACCGGGCTGGTGACGACGGTCTATTCCGGCCTGCCCGCGCGCGCCGACCTGTCCTCGAACCTGGGTGCCACGCAGATCAGCCACGTGTTCCTGCCGGGCGCGCTGCTGGCGCGCGGGCTGGGCCGGCAGGACTGCCTGGGTGCCACCATGGCGCTGAAGCGCGAGACCCTGATGGCGATCGGCGGGCTGCACGCGCTGGCCGACCATCTGGCCGACGACGCCATGCTGGGCAAGCTGATCGGCGCGCAGAACCTGGCGGTGCGGCTGGCGGCGACGGTGCCGGCGACGACGGTGCCGGAGGCAGCGCTCCCGGCGCTGTTCCATCACGAGTTGCGCTGGGGACGCACCATCCAGTCGCTGGAACCGCTGGGCTACGCGCTGTCGCTGGTGCAGTACCCGATCTTCTGGGCGGTGCTGGCGATGGCGCTGTCGGGGGTGGAGCAATGGTCGGTGGGGCTGTTCGCCGCCGCCTGGGCCTGCCGCGCCGGTGTCTCGCGTGGTATCGACCGCATGCTGGGGCTGGCGGTCGCCGCACCGGTCTGGCTTTTGCCGCTGCGCGACCTCATGTCGGTATCGGTGATCCTGGCCAGCCATCGCGGCAAGCAGGTGAAATGGCGCGGCCAGGTGCTGCGTGTGGACCGGCCGGCCTACGCTGCCGGCTCCTACGCGCCGCCGTATGCGGCGCCGGCCTACGCTCCGGCGAGCTACGCGCGCCCCGATCGGCTGCTGCGCAAGGGATGAGAGGAAGTCGTTCGATATGCTGAAGACGCTGTTCCTGCAGCCGCCCTCCTTCGAGGGGTTCGATGGCGGCGCCGGTTCGCGCTACCAGGCGAAGCGGGAGATCCGCTCCTTCTGGTATCCGACCTGGCTGGCGCAGCCGGCCGCGTTGGTAGCGGGCAGCCGGCTGATCGACGCGCCGCCCGCCGGCATCGGTCTCGATACGGTGACTGCGCAGGCCGGCGGATACGAGCTCGTGGTGATCCACACCTCCTCCCCCTCCTTCGCCAATGATGCGCGGGTGGCGCAGGCGTTGAAGGACGCCAATCCCGCGCTGAAGATCGGCTTCGTCGGCGCCAAGGTGGCGGTGCAGCCCATGGAGAGCCTGCGCGATGCGCCGGCGGCGGATTTCGTCGCGCGCAACGAGTTCGATTTCACCATCAAGGAAGTCGCCGAGGGTCGTCCCTTCGCCGAGATCGCCGGCCTGTCCTGGCGCGACGAATACGGCGACACCGTACACAACGAGGAGCGCGAGATCCTCGAGGACATGGACCAGCTGCCCTTCGTCACCGAGGTCTACAAGCGCGACCTGCGGATCGAGGATTATTTCATCGGCTACCTCAAGCATCCCTACGTCTCGCTGTACACCGGGCGCGGCTGCAAGAGCCGCTGCACCTTCTGCCTGTGGCCGCAGACCGTTGGCGGCCACCGCTACCGCGTGCGCAGCCCGGCGCATGTCGTCGAGGAAGTGAAGCTGATCGGCAAATACTTCCCGAAGGTGCGGGAGATCTTCTTCGACGACGATACCTTCACCGACGATCTGCCGCGCGCCGAGGCGATCGCCCGCGAGCTGGGAAAACTCGGCGTCACCTGGTCCTGCAACGCCAAGGCGAACGTGCCGCGCGCCACGCTGAAGGTGCTTCGCGACAACGGGTTGCGCCTGCTGCTGGTCGGCTATGAGAGCGGCAACCAGAAGATTCTCTATAACATCAAGAAGGGTCTGCGCATCGAGGTCGCCAAGCAGTTCACGCGGGACTGCCACGATCTCGGCATCAAGATCCACGGCACCTTCATCCTCGGCCTGCCCGGCGAGACCCAGCAGACCATCGAGGAGACGATCCGCTACGCCGTCGAGCTGAACCCGCACACTTTGCAGGTGTCGCTGGCGGCACCGTATCCCGGCACCTTCCTGCATCGCCAGGCCGTGGCGAATGGCTGGCTGGACGCGGCGCATGCCGAGCTGGTGGACGAGCACGGCGTCCAGATTGCGCCGCTGCACTATCCGCATCTCTCGCACACCGAGATCTTCGACAGCGTCGAGGATTTCTATCGGCGCTTCTATCTGCGCGCGCCGAAGATCGCCTCCATCGTCGGCGAGATGCTGCTGAGCCCGCAGATGATGGTGCGGCGGCTGCGCGAGGGCCGGGAGTTCTTCCAGTTCCTGCGTGAGCGGCAGGTGGAGAAGGCGCCGGTCCGCGAGAACGCCGAGGCCGCCTGATCCGCGTTGACGGCCGCAAGCGGGTCATCGTTTCGGCCGACGATTTCGGCCTCAGCCCGGCGGTGAACGAGGCGGTCGAGCAGGCGCACCGCGATGGCCTGCTCGGAGCGGCCAGCCTGATGGTGGCGGGCGATGCCGCCGCGGATGCGGTGCGGCGGGCGAGGAGGCTGCCGCGGTTGCGCGTCGGGCTGCACCTCGTTCTGGTGGAAGGCGCGGCGGTGCTGCCGCCCACGGAAATTCCCGACATCGTCGATGCGCAGGGCCGGTTCGGCTCCGACCAGGTGCGGCGCGGCTTTTCCTACGCGCTGTCGCTGGCGGCCCGGCGGCAGATCGCGCGCGAGATCGCCGCGCAGTTCGCGGCGTTTTCCGGGACCGGCCTGAAGCTCGATCACGCCAACGCGCACAAGCACATGCATCTCCACCCCACGGTCGGGCGGCTGCTCATCGACGTCGGCCGCGCCCACGGCCTGTGCGCGGTGCGCGTGCCGGCGGAGCCGCCGTCGGTGCTGCGGGCCTGCGGCACGGGTGTGGGCATCGGCGGGCGGGCGCTGCACGCCTGGACGCGGCTGCTGCGGCGGCAGGCGCGACGGGCCGGCATGGTGGTGAACGACCACGCGTTCGGTGTCGCCTGGAGCGGGCACATGACCGCCGAGCGCCTGATCCTGCTGGCGGCGCATCTGCCGGACGGGGTGAGCGAGATCTATTGCCACCCCGCAAGACGGCGCGACGCGGTACTCGAATCGCTGATGCCGGATTACGAGCCGGCGGCGGAGCTGGCGGCGCTCACCGATCCTGCCGTCGCGGCAGCGCTGCAGCAGGCGGGCGCCGTGCTGACCAGTTATGGCGCGCTCGCATTGACGCGCCGCGCGGCGCCACCGTAACCTCGGCGCAATCACAAGCTCGCGGGGAAGATGTCCATGTCGCGCAAAGCCATGCTGTGCCTGATCGCGGCCCTTGCCTGCGGCCCGGCGGCGCACGCCCAGCAAGCCGCGCCCGCCGAGATCAAGATCGGCCATGTGCACGCCGCGTCCGGCGCCTACGCCAGCATCTCCATGCCGGTCTATGACGGGCTGAAGCTCTGGATCGATCAGCAGAATGCCGGCGGCGGCGCGATGGTCAAGCCGTTCGGCAAGAAGATCCCGCTGAAGCTGATTTCCTACGACGACCAGAGCAATCCCGGCACCGCCGCCACCCTGATCAACCAGCTGATCACCCAGGACAAGGTGGACATCCTGGTCGCCGACAGCGGCTCGGTGCTGACCGCCGTCGCCGTGCCGATCGCGCGCGAGCACAAGATGCTGCTGTTCAATCCGACCGGCACCGGCGCGCCGTTTTTCACCAAGGACAATCCGTATATCGCGCTGCTCGCCGACCCCGCCTCGACGATCTGGCCGAAATACCTCGCGGGATTTCTCACGACCGATGGCGTCAAGGATGGGCTGAAGCGGCTCGCCATCCTGTATGCGACCAACGATTTCACGACGACGCAGGCCAACGCTTTGCGCGGCTTCGTCAAGCAGAGCGGTGCCGCGATCGACATAGTCTACGATCAGGGCGTGCCGACCAACACCTCCAACTACGGCGTGCTGATCAACAACATCGCCGCAGCCAAACCGGACGCGGTGGTGGAGCTCGGCTATGTCGGCAACGACATCGCCTTTCTGCGAAACCTTCAGGATGCCGGCCAGAAGTTCAAGTTCCTGTTCGCTCTCTACCCCGGGGTCGAGACCGACGAGGTTCTCAAGAACGTCGGCGCGCAGGCGATGGACCACGTCTTCACCTACGTCACCTCGCAGGCGATCGAATACAAGCCGAATGTCGGCATGACGCTCGACCAGTTCCGCGAGGCGTTCGAGAAGTCCTACAAGGGCCAGGGCGTGGAGTTCGGCTTCAACGCCATCGCCGGCTACCATTCGGGGCTGATGATCGGCCAGGCGCTGGCCGACACGGACAGCCTGCAGCAGCTCGACCTGCGCCGCGCGCTGTTCGCGCAGTCGGGGAAGGTGACGACACTGGACGGCACATTCGAGCTCGATGATACGGGCGCGCAGATCGGCGAGATCACGCCGCTCGGGCAGATCATCGCGGACCCGAAGGGCGCGGTGCGCAATGTCGTGGTGTTTCCGCATGAGCTGGCGGCGGGCAAGCCGCTGTATGAATAGCAGGCGAGGGACAGAGCCCGCGCCTTTCTAGATGCTTCTCCACGCCGCCCTGTCGGGCTTGGTTTTCGGTTTCTACTTCACGTTGGTGGGCCTGGGCCTGAACCTGGTGTTCGGCGTGATGCGCATCGTCAACCTGGCGCATGGCGACTTCCTGATGCTCGGCGCCTATTCCGCCTTCTGGCTGTTCGGCCTCTATCACCTGCACCCGCTGCTCTCCGCGGCGTGCGTGCTGGTGGTGTTCACGCTGGTGGGCCTGCCGCTCTACTACCTCGTCGTGCCGCGCCTGCTGGCGGCGCGCGACTCGGAGATGCTGTCGCTGATCCTGTTCTTCGGCCTGCAGCAGATGATCGAGGCGGTGACCAGCATCGCCTTCGGCACCACCGAGCGCTCGATCCCCGGCCGCGTGCTGGGCAGCGGCCCGGTGCGGCTGCTCGGCCAGGCCCTGCCCACGTCCTGGGTGTTCAGCGCCGGCGTCAGCCTCGCCGCCGTGGCGCTGGTCTATGTCTATCTCTACCAGACGAGACTCGGCATGCTGACACGCGCGGTGATGGTGAGCCGCGAGGAAGCGGTGGCGACGGGGATCGACCTGCACCGCGTCTGCGCCATCGCGTTCGGTCTCGGCCTGGGGCTGGCCGGCATCGCCGGCGTGTTCGCGCCCTTCATGCTGGGCAGCGTGACGCCGGCGATCGGCCCGGAGATCAACATCGCGGCGTTCGCGGTGATCGTCGTCGGCACGCTCGGCAATCCGCTGGGCACCGTGCTCGGCGGTATCGTCTATGGCGTGTCGCTGATGCTGATGCAGACCTATCTGAGCTCCTGGGCGAATCTGCTGCCGAACCTGCTGCTCATCGCGGTGCTGCTGGTCCGCCCCACAGGACTGCTCGGACGGCGGGTAAGGCGTGCGTAGGCACGCGGGAATGCGGCTTGCGTAGGGGCTTGCGCGATGTGCTGTTCGTGGTGCTGCCGGTCGTCATCATCGCGGCGGTGGCGCCGCTGCTTTATGCCAATGAGCTGCTGCTGTTCAGCTTCGTCATGTATCTCACGCTGGCGCAGGGGCTGAACGCGATCTACGGCTTCACCGGCTATCTGCCGTTCGGTTATGTCGGAGTTTTCGGCGCTGGCGCCTACGGTTTCGCCATTTCGGTGATGATCCTCGGCCTGCCGCCATTCGCCGCGCTGGCGATCGGCGCTGCCGCGGGCGTGATGCTCGGCCTGCTCCTGACGCCGCTGCTGCGCCTCTCCGGCGCCTATTTCGCCATCGCCAACCTGGCGGCGGCGCAGGCGGTGTACCAGGTGGTTTCCAACCCGGCGCTGCAGGACATCACCAAGGGCCCGTATGGCGTGTCGCTCTCCGAGGTGTTCGCGCCGCGGCTGAGCTACGAGGTCGGCGTCGCCGTGCTGGCGGCGACTCTGCTGGCAATGGCCTGGTTGCGCAACTCCCGTTTCGGCCTTTCGCTGCAGGCGATCCGTGAGGACCCGATCAGCGCCGCCATGGCTGGGGTCGCCGTGGTGCGCGGCCGCACCATCGCCTGGCTGCTCTCGGCGCTGATCGCCGGCCTGACCGGCGCGGTGTTCGCCTGGCACATCTCCGTGTTCTATCCGGAGACTGCGTTCGATATCGGCATCAGCATCTTCGCCACCGTGTTCACCCTGTTCGGCGGTGCCGCGACGCTGATTGGGCCGCTGCTCGGCGTGCTGGTGCTCTACGGCGTCTACAACACGATCGGCATCACCGTGCCGCAGTATTTCCAGCTGATCTACGGCGCGTTGATCGTCGGGCTCGTGCTGTTCCTGCCGGATGGGTTGGTCTCCCTGCTGACGCGGCGCGGCATCCGTGTCCCCTGAACCGCTGCTGCGGGTGGACCGGCTGGTCAAGCGCTTCGGCGGCTTCCGGGCGCTCGATGGAGTTTCCTTTCACCTCGTGCCGGGCGAGGTGCTCGGCCTGGTCGGACCGAACGGCTCGGGCAAGACCACGTGCATCAACGTGATTTCCGGGTTGTACGGCCGGGACGGCGGCAGCGTGACGTTTCGGGGCCGCGATATCGCGGGCAGCCGCGCGCACATGCTGGCGCGCCGCGGCATCAACCGCACCTTCCAGTCGCCGCGCCCGTTCCTGTCGCTGACGGTGCGCGAGAACGTCGAGATCGCGGCGTGGAACGGCCGGGGCGACGGCACGAAAGCGGATCTCGACGGGCTGCTCGAACAGCTCGATCTGCATCGGCATGCCGGCCGCGCCGCCGGCGATCTCAACAGCGCCCAGCAGAAGACGCTCGATCTCGCCCGCGCGCTGGCGACGGCGCCGAAGCTGCTGCTGGTGGACGAACTGGCAGCCGGCCTCAATCCGGCGGAGCTCACGCGCATGGCCGAGCGGCTGCGCGAGCTGGCGCGCGGCGGCATGGCGCTGCTGGTCGTCGAGCATCTCATGGGCTTCATCGACCACGTCACCGACCGGGTGATCGTGATGAACGCCGGCCGCGAGATCTTCGAGGGCAAGCTCGGCGAGGCGACGCGCGACCCGGAGGTGATTCGCGTTTTCCTGGGAACTGCGCATGCCCGATGAGCTGCTCGAGGCGCGGGGCCTGGATGCCGGCTACGGCCGCGTCAAGGTGCTGTGGGGCGCCGGCCTGACCGTACGCGAGGGCGAATCGGTGGTGCTGCTGGGGGCCAACGGCGCCGGGAAGACGACGCTGCTGAAGGTGCTGCTCGGCCTGCTGCCGGCGTGGAGCGGTTCGGTCGCGCTCGCCGGGGCCGACATCACGCGGCTGCGCACCGATCACCGTGTGCGGCGCGGGATGGCCTACATGTCGGAGCTGGCGGTGTTTCCCGGGCTGACGATCGACGAGAATCTGCGCATCGGCGGCCAGTTCGCCGAGCCGCGGGCGTTGCGCGCGCGGATGGAGGAGCTGTACGGCATCTTCCCCGATCTCGCGCACCGCCGGCGAGCACTCGCCGGCAGCCTGTCGGGCGGACAGCGCAAGATGCTGGGGGTCGCGAAAGCGCTTTCCGGCAGCCCGCGGCTGCTGGTGATGGACGAGCCTTCGGCCGGCCTGTCGCCGCTGTTCGTCTCCGAGGTCATCGAGGTGCTGGGCCGGTTCCGCGGCGGTGGCCTGGCGCTGCTGGTAGCCGAGCAGAACGTGACGTTCCTGGATCTCGCCGATCGCGTCTACACGCTGGACGGCGGCCGCGTCGGCTTCGAGGGCACGGTCGAGGCGCTGCACGCCGATCGCGCGCTGGAGCGGGCGTATTTCGGGCTGAAATAGCCGGTCATTTTGCCACGATGACGCCCTGGGCGGTGTCCTTGTGGAAGTCGCCGTAGAACTTGTATTCCCCGGGCTCGAGCGGGCCGAGGAACACGGTGGTGGTCTGGCCGGGCGTCACCAGTTTCTCGCGATCGAGGTCGACACTCTCGAATTCGTCGGCCGTGTCGTCGGTGTTCTTCACCTGCAGGCGGAACTTCACGTGCGCCGGAACCTCGATGCGGGCCGGCTCGAAACGGTGGTTGTGGAACACCAGCGTCGGCAGGTCTTCGGCATGGGCCGGGAGTCTGGGGAGCAGCAATGCGGCGAGGATCGCGGCGACGGCGAGCGGGCGTGGGCGGCTGATCGCGCGGGCGGAGAGTGCGAGCATCAGCAGCGTGGCGATGTAGGCGGCGAGCTGGATGCCCGAGGGGCGCGCGGAATAGCCGATCAGGGCGTGCAGGCTGCGGCCGGCGAAGCTGTCATCGGCGAGGAGGGCGCTGGTGTCCCACAGATGCTCGCCCCAGCCCGGCAGCAGGTCGGCACCATGCAGGACGGACGCCGCCTGCCCGGCCATTCCGGCGGCCAGCAGGGCGATCAGCCAGTTGGTGACGCTGAACAGCCGGTGCACCGGAATGATGACCAGGCCGCGATACAGCAGCCAGGAGACGAGGCCGGCCAGTGCCAGCCCGGCCACGCCGCCGGTGGCAAGCGAGAGCGCGCCGGTATGCGAGGCCACCACGATGCCGTAGAGGAACAGCACGACCTCCGCGCCTTCGCGCATCACGGCGACGGCGACGACGGCGGCCAGGGCGGCGAGCGAGCGTTGGCCCAGCCGCACGGCCTGGCCGACCTGGCGGAGTTCGGCTGCCATGGTGCGGGCGTGGTGGGACATCCACAGAATGTGCCAGCTCAGCATGAGGACGGCGAAGCACAGGATGGCGGCGGTGAAGACCTCCTGGCCGGCGCCCCCGAAGGCGTCGGAGAGGCTGGCCGCGAAGGCGGCGACGAGGCTGGCGCCGGCCACCCCGGTGGCGATGCCGCCGGCGACCCAGCGGCCGCGCCGTGGGACGCCCTGGGTCGCCGCCAGGACGATGCCGACGATCAGGCCGGCCTCCATGGCTTCGCGAAAGACGATGATCAGGCTGACGAACATTTCGTGTGTTCCTGCCGTGCGAATGCGAGGAACTCGCATCTACTGACGCCAGATACACAGCGGGACACGGCGGCGCAAGAGGGCAGGATGACGGCGCTACACGGGATGGTGTGCTGAACCGGCGTACATTCGGCTCGAGATAGGTACTTTGAGCCGGTCATGGTATGTTCGTGCTGAGACCATGACCGAGCCATCTGTCTTCGATCAGACCGCCGAAGATGCCGAGGAGCGCGCCTTGCAAGAGGGCGAGCGCGCGCTCGCGGAGGGCCGCGTCATCTCGCATGAGGCGATGCGGCGCTGGCTTCTGTCCTGGGGAACGTCAAACGAGCTGCCGCCGCCCAAGTGCGGCGAGTAGTCTGGTCGGAGTCGGCCCGCGCGGACCTCGAACAGATCCGCGCCTATACTGCGCTGTTCAAATCCTGAAGCCGCGCAGCGCTTGGCTGTTATACCAACTGGCCTAGAGGCTGACCGTTGCCCAGTTGCGGGTGCCGATAGATCGGATACGGTCGGGATCGTTGATCAGGAAGAGCCAGGCATTCCGACACGCCTGCACGATGTCATCGTAGCTGTCCCAGACGCGTGCGCAAAGCTG
>JAFAYM010000271.1 GCA_019240395.1 Acidisphaera sp.
AGCAGCACGAACTTCCACCAGCGCACGCCGGCGGCGAGGAACACCGCGCCGCCGATCACGGCGGTGATGACGGCGGTGCCGAGATTGGGCTCCTTCAGGATCAAGCCGACCGGGACCAGCACGGCGATGATCGGCGGGATCAGGAAGAGCGGATTGCCCATCCGCTCCCAGGAGGCCCGGTGAAACCACGACGCCAGCGCCAGCACGAGCGCGATCTTCATGAACTCGCTCGGCTGGATCTGCACACCGCCGAACTCGATCCACCGCTGCGCGCCCTTGCCGATATGCCCGTAGCGCGCCACCAGGACCAGCAACCCCAGAGCCACGACATAGGATGGCCAGGCCAGCTTGGCGATGAAGCGGATGTCGACCAGGGCGATGGAGAGCATCAGCACGAGGCCGAAGGCGAAGCGCAGGACGTGGCGGGTCGCGTATGGCTCGGGCGAGCCGCCGGCGGCGGAATAGAGCGCCGCGTAGCCGACCGCCGCCAGAGCGCAGAGCAGCAGCACGTAGCTCCAGCTGATCTGCCACAGCTTGCCCGTCAGCCCGAACGACGTCTCCCGGATCAGCCGGCGTTCCATCATGACCGGGGAGCAATCACGCCGGAGTGTTTCCCTGCGCGACACGCTGCCCCGGCGGGTTCTGCCGGTTCACCGGGTCGCGGGTCAGGGTATCGACCATGATGTCGCGCGCCAGCGGCGCGGCGACGTCCGCGCCGGCGTTGCCGTGCTCGACGACGACGGAGACGGCGTAGCGCGGCGCATCGTACGGCGCGAAGGCGACGAACAGGGCGTGCGGCCGCCATTCCCAGGGCAGCTTGGCGGAGTTGAAGTTGCCGTGCTCGCGCAGCTCGCGCGACACCCGGCGCACCTGTGCCGAGCCGGTCTTGCCGGCCAAAGCGACGCCGGCCAGCGGCAGGCGGGCATGCGGCGCCGTGCCGCCGGCCTCGTTGACCACGGCATACATGCCGTCGCGCACCGCGTGCAGCTGTCGTTCGGCGACGCCGAGCGCCGGCCAGTCCTCGGCCCGCGATCCCGGCTGCAGCACCCCGGCCATGGTGCGCGTCAGATGCGGCTGCACCACCCGCCCGGTGGCGACCCGGGCGCAGTAGGTGGCGAGCTGCAGCGGCGTCACCTCGATATAGCCCTGGCCGATGCCGCTGACGATGGTGTCGCCGATGTTCCAGGGATGGCCCTGGGCGATGCGCCACTCGCGGGTCGGGATCAGCCCCTTGCGGGCGCTCGGCAGCTCGATCTCGAGCTCGGTGCCGAGCCCTAACCGGTTGGCCATGACAGCGATGCGGTCCATGCCGGTACGCCGCGCGACTTCGTAGAAGAACACGTCGCAGCTGTGCTTGAGCCCGCCGTGCAGGTCGAGCGTGCCGTGGCCGTATTTGCTCCAGCAGTGAAAGCGCGTGTCGCCGAGATCGAGATAACCCGGGCAGGTGATGCGGTCGCCGGTGGTGAGCGTGCGCGCATCCAGCCCGGCCAACGCTACCGCCATCTTGAAGGTCGAGCCCGGCGCATAGAGTCCGGCGGCCGCCTTGTTGATCAGCGGCGCGCGGCGGTTGTTGGTCCACTCCACCCATTGCGCCTGGCTGACGCCGGAATTGAACAACGTCGGGTCGAAGGACGGATTGGTGGCCATCGCCAGCACTTCGCCGTTGCGCGCGTCGAGCACCACGGCGCTGGCGCTCTCGTCACCGAGCCGCGCCAGCACCTGCTGCTGCAGCTCGGTGTCGATCGTCGTGCCGATCTCGACACCCGGCGTGCCCTCCTGGCGGTCGAGTTCGCGAATCACCCGGCCGACCGCGTTCACCTCGAGCTGCACGGCGCCGGCGCGGCCGCGCAGCGGCAGATCGTGGTATTTCTCGATGCCGGCACGGCCGACCCGGATGCCGGGCAGCGACAGCATGGGATCGTCGCCCATATCGGCCTCGCTCGGCGGCGCCACGTAGCCGACGACATGGGCCAGCTTCTCGCCCTCGGGATAGAGCCGGGTCTGGCCGACATCGACCAGGATACCCGGCAGGTCCGGCGCGTTGACCTCGATGCGCGCCATGTCCTCCCAGGTCAGGAACTCGCGCACGGTGACCGGGATGAAGCGCCGGTGGCGGCGCAGCTCGCGATCGATGCGCCCGCGCTCGTAGTCGGTGAGGGGCACCAGCTGCGCGAAATTGTTGAGCGTGATCTGGATGTCGTCGGTCTGCTCGGCGATCAGCAGGGCGCGCCAGTTCATCTTGTTGCCGGCGAGCACGGTGCCGAAGCGGTCGAGGATGCGCCCGCGCGGCGGCGCGATCAGCCGCGCGCTGACCCGGTTGGTCTTGGCCAGCAGGGCGTAGCGGGCACCCTCGACAACCTGCACCTGGTAGAGCTTGGCCCCGAGAACGCCGAGTGCGGCCACCTGGCCGGCGGCCATGAGGGCGGCGCGGCGGGTGAAGACGCCGGAGCGCCTGGTCTCGCGCTTCACGCCTGCTCCGGTGCCGCGAGGCCGCGATGCGTGCGGACCAGCACGATGGCCAGTGCGGGATAGAAGCCGGCACTGATCACCGCCTGGAAAACCGCCGGGGCGGCCGGCAGCAGGCTCAAGGAGAGCAGCGATCCCAGCGCCCAGGCAAACGCGGCAGCGCCGGCGGTGATGCCGCAATAAGCCAGCCAGACCAGGAGAAAGCCCTGGCGCACCAGGCTCCGGCGCCAGCGCAGGATGAGGCCATGCGCGATCAGCAGGGTGACGATCTGAGTTCCGGGGAGGGCGTCGCCGAGCAAATCGGCCAGCAGGCCCAGCACGAACACCGCCGGGGGGGTCATCGAGGCCGGGCGGAACAGGGTCCAGAAGAACACGCAGGCGAGCGCCACGGCCGGCAGCAGCTCGGCCTGCGCCGGCAGTCCGAGTGGCGCCGCGAGCACGAGCAGCAAAAGAGCGGTCGCGGCGAGCGGGAAGCAGGTCCGCGCCGCCGCATCCAGCCGCCGCCACAGGCTCGGGCGCGGCCTGATGCCCGGCGTGCGGTCCAGCGGTCCGTGCTCGGCGCCGATCAATGCCGGCGATCCATCGGCCGATCGGCCGTCATTGTTTGCTGCCGATCGGCCGTTGTTTGCTGCCGGTCGGCCGTCATCGTTTGCTGCCGGTCGGCCACCGTCGTCGGCTGCCGGTCGGCGATCCGGTCCGGCACCGGATGCTCGGGGCTCTGACGTTCAAGGATGGGGCGCTCGAGATTGGGGCGCTCGGCCGTGCGCGCCGCTTCCGGCGGCAGGATGCCGTGCAGGCCGTAATCGAACAGCCGGATGATCTCCAGCCGGTCCAGCCGCGCCGCCGGTTCCACCTCGGCGACATTGCTGGCGTTGTAGTGCACCGTGCCGACCGGCAGATTGGCGGGGAAGGCGTTGGCCTCGGCGCTGGTCACCACCCGCTCGCCCTCGACGGGCGGCGTGCCCTCCGGCCAGTACATCAGCCGCGGCCGGGGCCCATTGGTGCCGATCAGCATGGCGCGGGCCCGGCTGCCCTCGAGGGTGACCGGTACCCGGCTGTTCATGTCGGAGATCAGCAGCACCCGGGCGCTGCGCGCGCCGACCTCGGTCACCCGGCCGACCAGCCCGCGGTCATCGAGGGCGATCTGACCCTTGGTGACGCTGTGATTCGGTCCGACGGAGAGCAGCACCGAGCGGGCGTATTCGCCCCCGGCGTCGGCGACCACGCGGGCGGTGACGTAGGTCACCGCCGGATCGGGGATCCAGTGCAGGTTGGCGCGCAGGGTGGCGTTCTCGGCATCGAGCGCCAGGGCCACTGCCTGCCATTTGCGCAGCCGCTCGTTCTCCTCGCGCAGGCGGTCGTTCTCGCGCGCGACGGCGAACAGGCGCTCGCCGCTCTCGATGACGCGGCGGGCGCTCGCAAGCGGTTCGGCGAGCACGCCGTAGATCGGCACCAGGGTGTCGGAGAGCGCCATGCGGACGCGTTCGGCCAGCATGGTGTCCGCCTTGCCGAGCAGCAGCAGGCCGAAGGCGGCGGCGATCAGGACCGGCAGGGTCAGCTTGGCCAGGGCCTGGCGCGCCGAGATGGACAGCCGGATCAAGCCTACCCTCCGAAAGGAAGAAGCACAGGGGCTTTGCCCCTGGAGTGATAGGGTCCGGGGAAGTTGCCCGCCCCCTCTTAATACATGGTCGTCAGCACATTCCTAAGCCGCTTCATCTCCTCGAGCGCCCGCCCGGTCCCGAGGGCCACGCATTGCAGCGCGTCCTCGGCGATGACGACCGGCAGCCCCGTCGAGTTGCGAAGCACCTCGTCCAGACGATAGAGCAGCGCGCCCCCACCCGTCAGCACGATCCCCTTGTCGACGATGTCCGCCGCGAGTTCGGGCGGGGTGTTCTCGAGCGCCACCTTCACCGCCTCGGTGATGGCATAGACCGGCTCGGCCAGGCTTTCGGCGATCTGGCGCTGCGCCACGATCACCTCGCGCGGCACGCCGTTCATCAGGTCGCGGCCCTTGACCTCGCGGAACGGCCCGTCATCGCCGTCCCAGGGCGGCGCGGCGGCGCCGATATCCATCTTGATCCGCTCGGCAGAACTCTCGCCGATCAACAGGTTGTGGTTGCGGCGGATGTAGCTGATGATCGCCTCGTCCATCTTGTCGCCGCCGGTGCGCACGCTGCGGGAATAGACGATGCCGCCGAGCGAGATCACCGCCACTTCGGTGGTGCCGCCCCCGACATCGACGACCATGCTGCCGGACGGCTCGGTCACCGGCAGGCCGGCGCCGATGGCGGCGGCCATCGGCTCCTCGATGAGCAGCACGCGGCGGGCGCCGGCGCTTTCCGCACTCTCCTGGATGGCGCGGCGCTCCACCGCGGTGGAGCCGGACGGCACGCAAACGATGATCATCGGGCTGGCGAAACCGCGCCGCCCATGCACCTTGCGGATGAAGTGCTTGATCATCTCCTCCGCGACCTCGAAATCGGCGATGACGCCGTCGCGCAGCGGCCGGATTGCAGAGATGTTGCCGGGGGTGCGGCCAAGCATCTGCTTGGCCTCTTCGCCGACCGCCAGCACCTGCTTCTTGCCGCGCACATCGGCGATCGCCACGACACTCGGCTCGGCGAGCACGATGCCGCGGCCCTTGACATAGACCAGGGTGTTCGCCGTGCCGAGGTCGATGGCCATGTCGGCCGACATGATGCCCAGCAGGCGAGAGAACATCAGGCAGTCCTTGCGATCAGATCAGGCGGCGGGCGGGTAAAGGCGGCGGGCGGGAAGGCGCAGGGCTTACGCGCCCCGTCCCGGGTAAACAAGGGGGTCAGCCCCGCGGAAGACAGAGTTCCGAGCGGTGGCAGAACCGGAGCATGCGCGAGGCCTGTCCTGCGACTTTCGGCCGGGCTGCGCGTTCTGGAACGTGTCAGGAACCAGCGGAGGGCCGGATGGCAAATAGGCTTCCGCTCTCGTTTCTCTGACGCCGGCCAGCACCTGACGCTTCGGTCAAAATGATGCCCCGTTTCCGCCTCATCAACGCTGCGAAGGCAGGCTCAGCTCAGTGCAGCAACCCTGAGGGAGGCTTCCCTGATGCGCAGTAAGCGAATTGCCTGTCTGCTCGGCGCCCTGGCGCTCGGCCTGGCGGCGTGCGGCTCCGATCCCGGCACCCGCGCCCTGACAGGCGGCGCGATCGGTGCCGGCGCCGGCGCCGGCGTTGCGGCGGTCTCGGGCGGTCACGCCGGCACAGGCGCCCTGATTGGCGGTGCGCTGGGTGCGGTGGGCGGCGCAGCGACGACGCCCTGAACGTGCGGATGGCAGCGCCGGTCATGCGGCCGGCGCTGCCGGACCAGATGCACGAGCCCCGAACCTTCGCGCGTTTCCGGCTCATCAATACGGCTGAGCGCAGGCTGCAGCCAGCATGGCCACTCTGAGGGAGACACTCCGATGCCCAGCAAGCGACTACCCTGTCTGCTCGGTGCCCTGGCGATCGGGCTGGCCGGGTGCGGCTATGATCCCGGCACACGAGCCGTGACCGGCGGAGCGATCGGCGCCGGCACCGGCGCGGTCATCGGCGCGGCCAGCGGCGGGCATGCGGGAGTGGGGGCGCTGATCGGCGGCGCCGCCGGTGCGATCGCCGGAGCCGCCACGACGCCCCCGCCCCCCGCCTACGCCCAGCCGGCCCCCGGCTACTACAACGCGCCGCCGCCGGGGTACTACGATGGTCCGCCGCCGGGCTATCGTGAGGCGCCGCCTCCGGGGTACGGGACAGCCTATTAAGCTATAAAGGAAGGCGAGGGCTCCGCCCTCGACCCGCTGGGCCCGCGGGCCCCAGACCCCTTTACCTAGGCAGAAAGTGCCTCCGGCTCCGTCCGGGCGCGCTTCACCAGCAGTTTGTTCAGGGCGTGGACATAGGCGCGGGCGGAGGCGACGATCGTGTCGGTGTCCGCCCCCTGCCCGTCCACCATCTTGCCGTTCTCCTCCAGCCGCACCGTCACCCGCGCCTGCGCGTCCGTGCCGTCGGTCACCGCACCGACGGAGTAGAGCGTCAGCGTGGCGTCGTGCTGGAAGATCTGGCGCAGCGCGTTGAACGTCGCGTCCACCGGGCCGTCGCCGGTCGCTTCGGCCGCCTGCACCGCCCCGTCCACTTCGAGCTCCAGCTCGGCCCGCGGCGGCGCCTTGGAGCCGGCCCGCACGTCCAGCGAGACGAAGCGGATGCGCTCGTGGTCGCGCATCACCTCGTCATCGACCAGCGCGACGATGTCCTCGTCGTAGACCACCTTCTTGCGGTCGGCGACGTCCTTGAAGCGGCGGAACGCGTCGTTGAGCTGGTTGTCGCCGACCTCGCCGTAGCCGAGCGCGCGCAGCTTGTCTCGGAAGGCGGCGCGGCCGGAGTGCTTGCCCATCACCAGGCTCGACTTGGTCCAGCCGACGCTCTCCGGCGTCATGATCTCGTAGGTTCCGGCATGTTTCAGCACGCCGTCCTGGTGGATGCCGCTCTCATGGGCGAAGGCGTTGCGGCCGACGATCGCCTTGTTCGGCTGCACGTCGAAGCCGGTGATGGTGGCGAGCAGCTTGCTGGTGCGCAGGATGTTCTCGGTGCGGATGCCGGTGCGTCGGCCGATCGCGTCCGGGCGGGTGCGCACCGCCATGGCGACCTCCTCGAGCGAGGCGTTGCCGGCGCGCTCGCCGATGCCGTTGATGGTGCACTCGATCTGCCGCACGCCGGCGGCGACGGCGGCCAGCGTGTTGGCGACGGCCAGGCCGAGGTCGTTGTGGTTATGTGTCGAGAGGATCACCTCGTCAGCCCCCGGCACCCGCTCGCGCAGCATGGTGAAGATGCGGGCCATGTCCTCGGGCACCGCGTAGCCGACCGTGTCGGGGATGTTGATCGTGGTGGCGCCGGCCTTTATGGCGGCTTCGACGCAGCGGCAGAGGAAGTCGGGCTCGGTGCGGCTGCCGTCCTCGGCCGACCACTCGACGTCGTCGGCGAACTGGCGGGCCAGGGCGACCGAGGACGCCGCGAGTTCCAGCACTGCGTCCGGCTCCATCCGCAGCTTGTGCTTCATGTGCAGCGGGCTGGTGCTGAGGAAGACGTGGATGCGGCGGCGCTCGGCCGGCTTGACCGCTTCGGCGGCGCGCAGGATGTCCTCGCGGCCGGTGCGGGCGAGGCCGCAGATCACCGGCCCCCTGATGGTCTGGGCGATGCTGCGCACGCTCTCGAAATCGCCGGGCGAGGCGATCGGAAAGCCGGCCTCGATGACATCGACGCCGAGGTCGGTCAGCGCCTCCGCCATCCGCAGCTTCTCCGTGAGGTTCATCGAGAAGCCGGGCGACTGCTCGCCGTCGCGCAGCGTGGTGTCGAAAATGATCAGGCGGTCTTCGTCCAGCGTGCCGAAGCTGGGATGGTTGGTGCTCATCTGGGCTGTGTCCTGGTGCGGCGCCTGCGGGGCCGATCGTTGCGGGCCAATGTCGTTCCAGGGCGGGCCGGGCCGCCCTGGGGCCTCCCCCTGAGCGATGCCGGGCTTCAGCTCCGCGGCGTCACGCTCAGGGGCGGGTAAGTCGAAGGAGCAGGCCGAGGGCGAGGAGGCGCGTGGCGCAACGGCCGAGCCGCAGGGCGCACACCGCCGGGCAGGCCAGGGTGCTCAAGGCGCGGGCGGCGTTGCAGGCCAGGTTGGCGCCGATCAGCATGGCGGGAGACTAGCCGGGAATTTTGTGGAAAACAACTCTTGGCGAAACGGTCGCGCATCTGGCTTCATGCTTTCGACACGATCGCCTCATAGAGTGCTCGAACCACAAGGAGTTTTGGTCCATGAAGACTGCCCTGCTGACCCTGACTGTCCTGGCCGGCCTCGCCGGCTTCGGCGCCCTGCCCACCGCCAGCGCCGCGACCGCCGTACCCGCCCCGACCGTGCAGCAGAGCACCGCGGTGCAGAGCGTCGGCTACTACCACTGCGACTGGCGCTGCCGCCGCCACCGCGAATGGATGTGGCGCCACCATCACTGACCGGCAGGCAAGGGCTTTCCCTCGGCGGGAGAGCCCTCGCTTGACGTCCTAGTTCCTGGTCTTGTCGACCAGCGCGTTCTTGGCGATCCACGGCATCATGGCGCGCAGCTTTTCGCCGATCTGCTCGATCGGGTGCTCGTTGTTGCGCCGCCGTGTCGCCTTGAAGCTTGACTGGTTGACCCGGTTCTCCAGCATCCAGTCGCGCGCGAACCGGCCGGACTGGATGTCGGCCAGCACCCGCTTCATCTCCGCCTTGGTCTCGCTGGTGATGATGCGCGGGCCGCTGACATACTCGCCATATTCGGCGGTGTTGCTGATCGAATAGTTCATGTTGGCGATGCCGCCCTCATAGATGAGGTCGACGATCAGCTTCACCTCGTGCAGGCACTCGAAATACGCCATCTCCGGCGCATAACCCGCCTCCACCAGAGTCTCGAAGCCGCCCTTGATCAGCTCGACCAGTCCGCCGCAGAGCACCACCTGCTCGCCGAACAGATCGGTCTCGCACTCCTCCTTGAAGGTCGTCTCGATGATGCCGGCCCGGCCGCCGCCGATGGCGCTGGCGTAGGAGAGCGCGATCTCCAGCGCGTTGCCCGACGGGTCCTGCGAAACCGCCACCAGGCAGGGCAC
>JAFAYM010000299.1 GCA_019240395.1 Acidisphaera sp.
CGGCTCTCGCCGTCATGCACCCAGACCTGCTCCAGCAGCACCACCTCCTCGTAGTATTTGCGGATCCGGCCATCCACCATCTTTTCGATGATGGCCTCGGGCTTGCCGGAGGCACGCGCCTGCTCGATGAGGATGGCGCGCTCGCGCTCGAGCGCGGCCGGATCGACGGCAGCGATGTCGAGCGCCTCGGGCCGGGCGGCGGCGACGTGCATGCCGACCTGGCGGCCCAGCGTCTCCAGCCCCTCGAGTTCGCTGCCGCTCTCCACCGCCACCAGCACGCCGATCTTGCCGAGCCCCGGGCGCAGCGCCTGATGGATGTAGGTGGCGACGACGCCCTGCTCGACCGAGAGCACGCGGGCGCGGCGCAAGGTGATGTTCTCGCCGATCGTGGCGATCAGGTGGGTCAGCTGCTCGGCGACGCTGCGGTCCGCACCGGGATACTGCGCGGCGGCGATGGCCGCGACATCCTCGCCGACCAGCAGGGCGATCCTGGCGGTCTCCTCGACGAAACTCTGAAACGTCTCGTTGCGGGCGACGAAGTCGGTCTCGGCGTTCACCTCGACCATGGCGGCGCGCTGCGGCGCCGAGGCGATGCCGATCAGCCCCTCGGCGGCGACCCGACCCGACTTCTTGGCGGCGGCGGCGAGGCCCTTCTTGCGCAGCCAGTCCACCGCGGCTTCCAGATCGCCGGAGTTCTCGTCCAGCGCGCGCTTGCAATCCAGCACGCCGGCGCCGGTCTTCTCGCGCAGTTCCTTCACCAAAGAGGCAGACACGGGGGCGGCAGAAATGGGGGCAGCGGTGATCTCAGCCATTGGTTCGTCTCCTTCGGCCTTCTCAGGCGGCCGGGTGGGCAACCGGCTCGGCGGGGCCCGTGGACGCGGGCAGCGCCTCGGGCGGCAGTTCCTCGGCGGCGCCTATGTCACGGCCGGACGCCGCCATCTCGGCGCTGATGCCGTCCAGCACCGCGCCGGCGATCAGGTCGCAATAGAGGGTGATGGCGCGGATCGCGTCGTCGTTGCCGGGGATCGGGTAGTTGACGCCGAGCGGATCGGAGTTGCTGTCGAGCACTGCGACGACGGGAATGCCCAGCTTGTTCGCCTCCTCGACAGCCAGCTTCTCCTTGTTGGTGTCGATGATGAACAGGATGTCCGGCAGGCCGCCCATCTCCTTGATGCCGCCGAGCGCGCGGTCGAGCTTCTCCTTGTCCCGGGTGATCTCGAGCACCTCTTTCTTGGTCAGGCCCTGGATGTCGCCGCTCAGCATGTCTTCGATCTGGCGCAGCCGCTTGATGCTGCCGGTGATCGTCTTCCAGTTGGTCAGCATGCCGCCGAGCCAGCGGTGGTTGACGTAATACTGGCCGCAGCGATTGGCCGCGTCGGCGACGTATTCCGCGGCCGCCCGCTTGGTGCCGACGAACAGCACGCGTCCGCCGGCGGCGGTGACGTCGCGCACCGCCCGCAGCGCCCGATCGAGCATCGGCACGGTCTGCTGCAAATCGATGATGTGGACCTGGTTGCGCACGCCGAACAGGAACGGCGCCATGCGCGGATTCCAGCGTCGCGTGTGGTGGCCGAAATGCACGCCGGCTTCGAGGAGCTGGCGCAGGCTGAATTCGGGCATCGCCATCGGCGTGTCCTTTCCTTCGTCCGGTTGTGCCTCCGCGGGGCCGCGCCGTTCGGCACCGGACCCGGGTGAGAACCCCGGGAAAGGCGCCCCGCGTGTGAATTACCCCCGTGGCATGGCCCGGGGGCGGCCGGGATATGGCGGAGGATCGGCGGAAAGGCAAGGATGCCCTTCGCCTCGTTGGGGCAAAGCCGGGGGACCCCGCATCCGAGCTCGTACCGACACGCTCTTCGTGGCGCTGCTCGGGGCCTTGCCGGCACTGGCGGCGCTGGCGGTCTTCGGCATCCTGCACACGCCCGACACGCCGGGCTATCTCACCTATGCCGAGCAGATCCGCACCGGCACGGTGCCCAACGGGGCGGCGCTGCTGGCCAGCGGTCCTTCGCCGGTCAGCCTGTTTCGCGCCCCCGGCTACTCCCTCGTGCTGGCCGCCTTGCAACGGGTCTTTCCTGGGGCCTGGCAAATGGCCGTCGTGCTGCTGCAGATCGCGGCGCAGGCGGCGGTCACCGGCGCGGCGTATCGGGCGGCACGCGCGCTCGGCGCCGGTCGGGAGAGGGCCACCGTGGCGGCTCTGCTCCCGGCGATCGGTTTCGGGGTGGTGGTGCAGATCGCCTTGCTCACCGACGGTCTCTATGCGGCGCTGGCCACCGGCGCGGCCTTGCTGCTGACCCGCGGGCGCCCAGGTGCCGCCGCCCTGGCCGGCCTGGCGCTGGGCTGCGCCACGCTGCTGCGCGAGGCGACGCCGTTTCTGATGATCGGCTACCTGCCGCTGGCGCTGCTGGCGACCGACGGACGCGGCCGGCGCCTGCTCTGTGGCGCGCTGGTGCTGGCCGGGCCGGCTGTCGCGGCCGGCGGGCTGATGGCGTGGAACGCCGCGCGCATCGGCCGCCCGGTGCTGACCACCAGCCGGCAGACGGTGATGGTGCAGGCGGTGCTGCCGCTGCTGAAGAAGCATCTGCCGGTGTACGACGGCGACGATCGGTTCGACCGCATCGCGCGCGAGACCGTCGGCAGCGGCGAGTACAGCGCCATCGATACGTTGCACGATCGCCTGTTCCGCGAGGCCGGAATGAGCGCCCCCGAGATCGCCGATGCGGCAACCCGGCGCTACGTCGCGGCATGGCGGCGCTTCCCCGGGGCGATGCTGATGGCGAGCTTGCAGAACTTTCGCCACGAGTTCCTGGCGATGCCGTTCCAGCCCGTGGACACCGTCGGCGCGCTGATGGTCTATGCGGGCTGGCCGCGCCCCGTGTTCGACCGGTTGAACCTGCTCTGGTCGGCCTTGCGTCACGGCTCGGCGGTGGCGGGGCTGGAGATCGCCGCGGATGTGCTGACCCGGCTGCTCGGCACCGCGATTTCGCTGCTGGCGATCGCGACGCCGCTGCTCCTCCGGGGGCAATCGGATCGGGCGGCGCGCACGCGGTTCGGCCTGTGGCTGGTCTGCTGTGCATTCCCGGCCGTCTATCTGCCGGTGCACATCGAGCCCCGGTACCTGGCGCCGGTCGTCCCGCTGGTCTGCGTGCTCGCCGCCTGCGCCTTGCCGCCGGGCAACCGCCTCGCAAGTGCCGGCGTTCAGCAACGCATCATGCACTCACGTTCAGGGACGATGGCGTGACGCAAACCCGCAGCATCGTCGCCGGCGCATTGGACGTCGCCTATCTCGAGAGCGGGCCGGCGGACGGGCCGGCGGCCGTGCTGCTGCACGGTTTCCCCTATGACGTGCACGCCTACGACGTCGTCGCGCCGCTGCTCGCGGCTCAGGGCTGCCGGGTCATCGTTCCCTATCTCCGGGGCTACGGCCCGACCCGGTTCCGCTCTGCGGAGAGCCCGCGCTCCGGCCAGCAGGCAGCCCTCGGCCACGATCTCCTGGCGTTGCTCGATGCGCTGGCGATTCCTTCGGCGGCGCTCGGGGGCTATGACTGGGGTGGACGCGCCGCCTGCATCGTCGCCGCACTCTGGCCGGAGCGGGCGCGCTGCCTGGTCTCCACCGGCGATCCCTACAACGTCCAGAACATCGCCGCCGCCGGCGAGCCGGCCGATCCGCAAGCGGAATATCGCTACTGGTATCAATACTATTTCCACGGCGAGCGCGGCCGCGCCGGGCTGCAGCGGAACCGGCGGGAGCTCTGCCGACTGCTCTGGCAGCTCTGGTCGCCGAACTGGCAGTTCGACGAGGCGACCTACGCGCAGAGCGCGGCGGCGTTCGACAATCCGGATTTCGTGGAGGTGGTCATCCACTCCTACCGCCATCGCTTCGGGCTGGCGCCGGGCGATCCCGCGTTCGCGGAGACCGAGCGACGCCTGGCCGCCCAGCCGCCGATCACCGTGCCGACGATCGCCCTGGTCGGCGAGGGCGACGGCGTGACGCCGCCGGAAGGTGCCGAGCGCGATCGGCGACGATTCGTGGGACGCTACGAGCTTCGCTCGATTCCGCTGGTCGGTCATAACCTGCCGCAGGAAGCGCCCGAGGCGTTTGCCGATGCGCTGCTGACTTTCCAAAGAAAGTAAGGCGAGGGGGCGTTGCCCCCCTCGACCCCCCACAAGGCGAAGCCTTTGGAATCCTTTACGCACCCCAGCGGGGTCCCAATACTCGGGGGTTGGAGCAGAGCCCCTCGCCTTTCTTACTCCCGCCAGATCCCGCCGCACCCGGTCAGCGGATCCGCCGCGGGCAGCGGCACCGCAGCGATATTGCGCACCATCTCGGCGTGTTCGGCCGGATCGCCGCGGCGCAAATCCCACTCGGCCCCGCCGGGATAGGCACCGACCACCAGCAGGTCGCCGCTGTCGCCGAGATTGCGGTGGCCGACACCGGCCGGGATAACCACGACATCGCCTTCCCGCAGCTCGAGCACGGCGCCGCCCGGACCGCCGAGCGCCGCGCGCACGCTGCCGCGGGCGATGCCGAGCACCTCGTGCGCGATGCTGTGGAAATGATGGAACGGGTAGATGCCGTTGCGCCACGCCCCGGTCCAGCCATTGGCGGCAAACCGGCGCTCCATGGCGCCCGCGTCGGCAGGCAGCGCCGCACGGTGGAGCAGCAGCGGCAGCGGCGAGTTCGGAATCCCGCCATCGTTCTGGAAGCGGTAGGTTTCGGGATCGGGCATCACGCCACCAGAGCGGGCTCGGGCGAGGCCGCCTCCGCGGCCGCCTTGCGCGCCGTCTCCAGGCAGGCAGTCACCGCGTCGCGCAGCGACGTGACGTAGTGGTCGGCGCCGACTTCGGCCGCCAGCGCCGGATCGCGCAGCACCGGATCGCTCGGCGGCCAGAGCCCGACCACGATGGGCGTATGCGGCAGGCGCTGGCGCAGCCGGCGCAACAGGTAGCGCAGGTGCGAGGGCGTGCCGCTGATCTCGAGATATGAGATACACACGACGGCCACACCGCCGACGTCGAGCGTGGCGATGCCAGCGCGCGAGACCGTCTCGCGCGGCAGCAGCCGAGCGCCGATTCCGTGCTTGCCGAGCAGCTGCACCAGCATGAGCGCCGCCGCCTCATCGAGCGGGCCGCGGCCCGGAACGCAGAGCACCGGTGTTGCGCTGCCCCATTGCGGTGGCAGCGTCTCCATCGGCGGCGCATCGCCTTCCGGCGGCGCCGGCTTCGCCAGCTCGCGCTCCGAGGTCGTCGGCCCGGCAACACCGTCATCGGCCCTGGCCGAAGCCGGCTGGCGGTCGTCATAGCCGGCAAGCTCGTCCACCAGCTCGCGGATCGAGGCGTTGATATGCTCGATCTGGTCGGGCCGCAGCACGCCGCGGATCGCGTCTCCGGCGGCGAGCTGCAGGCCCTTCATCGCCACCTCGTCGTAGTAGGCTGAGAGCGCGCGGTCCTTCAGCAGCAGCTCGGCATATTCCTGCACCTCGTCCGGATCGCCGGCCAGCATGCGCTGATAGAAGCTTTCAACCGGCGTCAGAGCCGGCCGGTCGCCGAACAGGACATCAAGGAATTCGAGGCGCTCGATGTGGCGTCCGAGCACCACCAGGCAGACGGTGAGCGGCGTCGAGAGGATCAGCCCGATCGAGCCCCAGAGCCAGGTCCAGAACACCGCCGCGATGACCACCGCCACCGGCGAGAGGCCGGTGCTGTGGCCATAGACCAGGGGCTCGACGGCCTGGCCCATCAGCGTCTCGCTGACCAGGAACAATGCTGCGGTCCACAGCGCCGTCGACCACCCCGGATCGACGGCGGCGGCGAGCGCCACCGGCAGCACGCCGGAGATGAAGGAGCCGACATAGGGCACGAAGCGCATCAGCCCCGCCAAGATGCCCCAGAGCACCGGGCTCGGCACGCCGATCACCATCAGCCCGAGGCCGATGATCACGCCGAAGCTGGTGTTCAGGGCGAGCTGGGTCAGGAAGTATTTGCTGAGCCGCCGCGCCGCGTCGTCCATCGCCGCGGTCGTGCGGTGCAGGTCGCTGGAGCCGAACAGCCGGATCAGCCGGTCGCGCAGATCCTCCTGCTGCAGCAGGATGAAGATGGCGACGATGAAGACGATGCCGGCGGTGGCGAGCGGATCGACCACCGGCGAGAGGATGCGCTCGGCCATTTCGAGCGGCGTCGGGGTGGGCTGGCGCAGCTCGACCGGCACCGGCTTGGGCTCCGGCGGGCCCGGGGTCGCGGCCGGGCTTGCCGGACGGGGCGCCGCGCCATCGTGCTGCAGCGCCCGCCCGAGACTGCCGACCAGATCCGACATCCGCCCGACGGTGAAGCCGCGCACGGTGTCGAGCTTGCGTTCGATGGTGGACTGGTAGAGCGGAACGTCCTGCGCCAGGCTGGCGATCTGGCTGCCGATGAGGCCGGCCAGGCTGAGGATGATGCCGAGTGCCAGCACGACCGCCAGGATGACCGAGGGCACCCGGGGAAGACGCAGCCGGCGCAGCAGCTCCACGAGCGGCGCCAGCACGAAGCTGAGCAGGATCGCCAGCGTGATCGGCACCAGCACCTGGCGGCCGAAATACAGCGCCGAGACGATGACGACGGCGACCGCAAGGGCCATCAGGTCGCCGACATTCGGCTTCTCGGCGGCGGTGATCTGGGCGCGTCGGCTCGGGCTGGCGGTGGCTGGCTGCGGCATGCGTCGGCCTTCCGGTGCCCTGGGCGGGAGTGGAGGTTGGCGAGACAACGAACCGGCAATCCTCGGGTTCGCCCGGGCTGCGCCGAACCGCTAGATCTCCTCCACCCGCTCCACCCCCGGCACCGTCTTCAGGGCCTGGGCGAGACGCGGGGTGACGTTGAAGCCGCCGGGCAGCGTGATCTCGACGTCCTGGGTGCTGTCCAGCCGGGGCACCAGCACCACCCGGCCGCGGCCGCGTCCCTCGCGACCGAGGATGCTGTGGATATGCGCCACCGCTTCCGTGCGCGCCAGCCAGACCCGCATGCCGGCGCCGGCGGCCGCGACGGCCTGATCGAGCGCTGCCAGGTCCTGCGCGGTGATGCGCAGCGCGTCGCCTTCCAAGCGGATGTCGGCGGTGATCAGCAGGCTGGCGCCGCTTTCGAGCAGCTCACGCAGCCGGCCCAGCAATTCGCTGAACACCGTCACCTCGAACGAGCCGCCAGCGTCGGAGAGGCGCACCCAGGCCATGCGGCCGCCGGTGCGGGTCATCCGCTCCTTCGAGGCAATGACGAAGCCGGCCACCCTGACCCGCGCCGCCCCGGCCTGCGCGCGGTGCGCCAGCTGGTTGCTGGGCACGACGCCGAGCCGGCGCAGCACGCCGCCATAGGCGTCCAGCGGATGCGCGGTGAGATGGAAGCCGACCGCCTCCGCCTCGAAGCCGAGGCGTTCCATTTCCGACCAGTCCGGCATGTCCGGCAGGCGCAGGGTCTCGCGGCGGCCGCTGCCGGCGAACAGGCCGGCCTGGCCGCTCTCCTTTTCCTCGGTCACCGCCTGGGCGCGGCGCAGCACCAACTCGGCGCCGGCGTAGAGGCGGGCGCGGTTGCCCTCGAGCGCGTCGAAGGCGCCGGCGCGGGCCAGATTCTCCAGCTGCATGCGGTTGAGCTGGCGCGGATCGACGCGCTCGGCAAAGTCCACGACATCGGCGAACGGCCGATCGCCGCGCGCCGCGACCACCGCCTGCATCGCCGAGAATCCTACCTTTTTCACGGCGGCGAGGGCGTAGCGGATGGCGAGCGCGCCGTCCGGCCCCGGCTCGATGGCGAAATCGGCAGCGGACCGATTGATGTCGGGCGGCAGCACGGCGATGCCGAGCCGCGCCGCTTCCTGGCGGAGCGCAGCGAGCTTGTCGGTGTTGTTGACGGCGAGGCTCATGCACGCCGCGAGAAAGGCGACGGGGTGGTTGGCCTTCAGCCATGCCGTCTGGTAGGCGACCAGGGCGTAGGGCGCGGAGTGGCATTTGTTGAAGCCGTAATCCGCGAACTTCACCATCAGCTCGAAGATCTCGACAGCCTTGGCCGGCTCGATGCCGCGCGCCGTCGCGCCGTCGACGAAGGTCTTGCGCTGCGCTTCCATTTCGCTGCGGATCTTCTTGCCCATCGCCCGGCGCAGCAGGTCGGCGCTGCCCAGGCTGTAGCCCGCGAGCTTCTGGGCGATCTGCATCACCTGCTCCTGATAGACCAGGATGCCGTAGGTCTCGGCCAGCAGGTCGTGCAGCGCCGGATGCGGCGCCTCCCACGGTTCGCCGTGCTTGCGCTGGCAATAGGCGGGGATGTTGGCCATCGGGCCGGGACGATACAGGGCGTTGGCGGCGACGAGATCCTCGAACCGGTCGGGCCGCATCTGCTTGAGCACGTCGCGCATGCCCTGGCTCTCGAACTGGAACACCCCGGCGGCGTCCCCGCGGCTCAGCATCTCGTAGGTCGGCGCGTCGTCCAGCGGCAGCCGGTCGAGATCGACGGTGATGCCGCGCTGGGCCAGCATCTCCTGGGCACGCTGCAGGATGGTGAGCGTGGTCAGCCCGAGGAAGTCGAATTTCACCAGGCCGGCCTGCTCGACATATTTCATGGAGAACTGGGTGACCAGGAACTCCGAGCGCGGATCGCGATAGAGCGGCACCAGTTCGATCAGCGGGCGGTCGCCGATCACCACACCGGCCGCGTGGGTGCTGGCGTGGCGGTAGAGACCCTCGAGCTGCAGCGCGATCTCCAGCAGCCGGGCGATCGCCTCGTCGTCGCGGCGCAGCTCCTGCAGCCGCGGCTCGCCGGCGATCGCCTGTGCCAGGGTGACCGGCTTGGCCGGATTGTTGGGGATCAGCTCGGCCACCTTGTTGACGTGGCCGAAGGAGAGGCCGAGCACGCGCCCGACGTCGCGCACGGCGGCGCGCGCCTGCAGCTTGCCGAAGGTGATGATCTGGGCGACGCGGTCCGCGCCGTATTCGCGTCGCACGTAGGCGATCACCTCGTCGCGGCGTTCCTGGCAGAAATCGATGTCGAAATCCGGCATCGAGATGCGCTCGGGATTGAGGAAGCGCTCGAACAGTAGATCGAAGCGCAGCGGGTCGAGGTCGGTGATGGTGAGCGCCCAGGCAGCGAGCGAGCCGGCGCCGGAGCCACGGCCGGGGCCGACGGGGATGCCTTGCGCCTTGGCCCATTGGATGAAGTCGGCGACGATCAGGAAATAGCCGTCAAAGCCCATCCCGGCGATGACGCCGAGCTCGTAGTCGAGCCGCTCGCGGTAGCGCTGTCGCGTCGGCGAATCGGCGCCGGCAGTGTCCATGCGTGCGGCGAGGCCCTCGATTGCCATGGCGCGCAGGGTTTCCGCCTCGGTGCTGCCGGGACGGACTTTCGGGCAGATCGGCAATAACGGCTTGCGGGTTTCCGCCATGACGGCGCAGCGCCGGGCGATGGCGAGCGTGTTGTCGCAGGCTTCCGGCAGGTCGGCGAACCGGGTGCGCATGTCTTCGGCGGGCTTGAACCAGTGCTCCGGCGTGACCCGCCGGCGGTCCTGGTCCATCAGCAGCTTGCCCTCGGCGATGCAGAGCAGCGCGTCGTGCGCCTCGTGCATGGACGGTCGGGCGAAGAAGCAATCGTTGGTGGCGACCAGCGGCAGCCCGGCCTCGTCGGCCAGCGCGATCAGCCCCGGCTCGATCGCCTGCTCGATAGGCAGACCGTGGCGGTGCAGCTCGACGATCGTGCGGTCGGGGAAGGCCTCGCAAAAGCGGGCGAGCAGCAGGGCGGCGTCGGCGCGCCGCCCCTCCGCCAGAAGCCGGGCGATCGGGCCGGACATGCCGCCGGTGAGCAGCAGCAGGCCCTGGGCGTGCGCGCACAGCGCATCCATTGCGATCTGCGGCTTCTGCCCCGGCTCGGTCTCGAGAAAACCGAGAGAGGAGAGGCGCTGCAGGTTGGCGTATCCCGTCGTGTCCTGCGCCAGCAGCACGATGGGGTCGGGTGCGGCGCGCGGCGCGTCGGCACGGGCGAGCGCCACCTGGCAACCGATGATGGGCTGCACGCCCTTGGCCGCGCAGGCGTGGCTGAATTCGAGCGCGCCAAACAGGTTGCCGGTGTCGGTGATCGCAACAGCCGGCATCATGGCCTCGCGTGCGAGCGCGGCGATCTTGTCGGCCTTGATGGCGCCCTCGCTGAGCGAATAGGCGGAGTGGACGCGGAGATGGACGAAGTCGGCGTGTGGCATTGCTGCTTTCTTAAGTCATGGGGTCTGGGGGCCGCTGCCCCCAGCGGGTCGAGGGCAGAGCCCTCGCCTGTCTTTCTTCCTACGCATCCACCACCCGCCCCTCACGCAGAGTGACGCACCGATCCATGCGCGCCGCAAGCTCCGGATTGTGCGTCGCGATCAGCGCGGCGACCCCCTGCCCGCGCACGGTTGCCAGCAGTTCGTCGAACACTGCCGCAGCGGTGCTGACGTCGAGATTGCCGGTGGGCTCGTCGGCCAGCAGGATTTTCGGCGCGTTGGCGAGCGCGCGGGCCAGCGCCACGCGTTGCTGCTCGCCGCCGGAGAGTTT
>JAFAYM010000139.1 GCA_019240395.1 Acidisphaera sp.
CGACCGTGCCATCGGGAAAGACGCGGCGCAGCGCATCCAGCCGGACGGACGACATCGCCCTATCCCTTGACGCTGCCAGCGCCAAATCCGGCGGTGAGATGTTTTTGCAGGAACGCGAAGCATACCAGCACCGGAACCGACATCAGCACGGACGCCGCCATGAGCAGCGCCCACTCCACGTTCTGGTTCTGGTTGAGCATCGTCAGCACGCCCGGCGGCAAGGTCTTCCGATCGTCCACGTTGATGAACACGAGGGCGTAGAGATACTCGTTCCACGACAGCACGAACGAAAACAGCGCCGTCGAGATGATGCCGGGCAGTGCCTGCGGCAGCACGACCTCGATGAAGGCGCGGATCCGCCCGGCCCCGTCGATCATGGCGGCCTGCTCCAGTTCCACGGGGATGCCGGCGATGAACGAGCGCAGCAGCCACAAGGCGAACGGCAGGGCGAAGGTGGTGTAGGCGATCACCAGCCCGAGCAGGCTGTTGGCAAGCCCGATCGCGGAGATAGTCAGATAAAGCGGCAACAGCAGCACGACAGCCGGCAGCATGTAGGTGAACAGCACGAGGTGCGCGATCAGGGTGCGGCCGGGAAAGCGGAAGCGAACCAGGCCATAGGCGCCGGCGACGGCGACGACGATGACCAGCAGGGTGGTGCAGACGCCGACGATGACGCTGTTGAGGAAATAGGTGATGAACGGCGTCTCGACGAGCAGGCGCCGGAACTGCTCCAACGTGGGGTGCGCCGGGATCAGCGTCGGCGGAATGGCGAAGGTCTCGTCATTCGGCTTGAGGGCGGTGCTGATCATCCACAGCAGCGGGAAAACAACCGCCAGGACCAGCGCCCAGACCAGCAGATTGTAGAGCGCGAAGCCGACCGTGCCGCGTCTCATGCCTCAACCTCGCGACGGCGCGTCACCCAGACATGCACGGCGAAGAACAGCAGCATGAAGCCGAACATCGTCACCGCAACCGCCGCTCCCCGGCCGAAATTCAGCAGCTGGAAAGCCTGGCGGTAAACCAGGATCGGCAGGGTCTGGGTGCTGATGCCGGGGCCGCCGCCGGTCATCAGGTAGATGAGATCGAACTCCTTGAAATCCCAGATGCTGCGCAACAGGATCACCACCGAAAGCACGCCGGCGAGCTGCGGCAACGTGATGTCCCAGAACTGCGCCCACCGTCCGGCGCCGTCGATGCGCGCCGCCTCGTACAGGCTCTCCGGGATGGATTGCAGGCGCGCCAGCACGGCGATGACGACGAACGGAAAGAACTTCCAGGTGCCGACCAGGATGACCGTGATCATCGCGTTGGGCGATTGCGACAGCCACGGCACCGGCGCGGAGATCAACCCGATCGACATCAGGGCGTAGTTGATCAGGCCGTAGAGATCGTTGAACAGCCAGCGCCAGACCAGCACCGCCACCGCCGTTGGCAGGAGATACGGGAACAGCAGCAGCCCGCGTGCCGCGGACCGCCCGACGAGGCGGCCGTTCAGCAGCAGCGCCACCCCGACGCCCAGCACCAATTGCAGGGAGACCGCGCTCACCGTCCAGATCAGCGTATTGATGAAGGAAATGCGGAAAGCCGGGTCGGCAAACAGCGCCCGGAAGTTGGCCAGCCCGATCCATTGCGTGCGCAACGTCAGCGTGCTGACCCGGTGCAGGCTGAGAAAGAGGCTCTGCGCCACGGGATAGAAAATCAGCAGTGCAAACAACAGCACGGTCGGCGCCAGCAGCGCCATGCCCAGCGCCTGGTCCCGCCGCTGCGGTTCGAGCATCAGGCCTTCAGGATTTCGGCCACCTTGTCGGCGGCCTTCGCAGCAGCCTGTTTGGCCGGAACCTTGTTGACCACGACATCCTGCAGCATCTCCGAGAGCGCCGCGCTGTTGAAGATGTCGCCGGCCTTGAGGTCGTACGGCGAATCGTCGGATTCCTTGACCAGATTGCGCGCCTGCGCCGTCGAGCGCATCATCAGCTCGATCTCCGGCCGGAATTTCTGCATCAGCGGCTGGTCGAACAGCTCCGCGGACGTGCTGATCGACTTCAGCGACGGCAGGATGTGACCCGGGGTGGTATGCAGGAATTGGATGTAGTTTCGCTTCTCGAACAGCGCGGTCGCCAGCAGCTTGGCGCCGCCGACATTCGCCGCGCCCTTCGGAATGAACAGCGAATTGAACGGGCAGTCGAAGGCGGGATGACCTTCCCGGCGGTACGGGTAGGGAATGACCGAGATGCTGTCGAGGATCTTCGGGTTCTGCTGGGCGACGATGGCGATCGGCCGGCCGGTGTACGGCGCCATGGCGGCACGGCCGGTGACGAAGGAGTTCAGCACCTCGCCCCAGGAATAGTTGGTGGCGCCCGGCGGCGCGAAGGGAAACATGTCGGCCAGGAACTCCAGCGCCGCGACCGTCGCCGGCGAGTTCAGCCCGACGCTGCCGTCGGGGTTGACGATCATCCCGCCGGCCTGGTGGATGAAATTGACCATCATCGTGCTGGCGAACGAGGTGCGGCCGTAGGGCAGGCTGTTGCCGTAGATGTCGCCCTTGGTCAGCTTTCGCGCCGCGTCGAGCTGCTCGTCCCAGGTTTTCGGCGGCGCCACGCCGGCCTCGCCGAGCAGGTCCTTGCGATACCACAGGTTGGAACTGGTGGCATTGTTCAGCGTCGCCGCGACGTAGCGCCCGTCGATCTTGTAGATGTCGCGCATGCCCGGGAAGAAATCGTCCTCCCCCACCGCCTTCACCACCTCGTCGAACGGCTCCAGCAGATCGTTGTTGGCCAGTGTCGCCACCGTATAGGCCTGCACGAAGGAGATCAGGTCCGGCAGGTTGCGCGCGGCGAAACCGGCGGTCAGCTTCGGCCAGATGTCGTCGTCGGAATAGAGCTCGATGGCGACGGTGAAGCGCGGGTTCGCCTGTTCGAAGCGGGCGAAGATGTCCTTCCAAGCCGCCATCTGCGCCGGCGCGCCCTGGCTCGTCCAGAAGCGCAGCGTCGTCCTGCCTTGCGCGCGGACGATCTGCGGGCAGGCGAGAGCGCCGACGGCGGCAGCAACAAATCCGCGACGGCTAACGCACAAATCGCTCATCCCCGCCTCCTTGGACCCAGCTCCCATCGCAGTATTGCTGCCGATCGACAGCAAGGCCAGGGGCCAGCCCTTACATGCGCCCCGCATCCACGCGCAGGCGCTCGCCGGTGATCGAGGCGGCGGCCGCACTCGCCAGGAACAGCGCCGCCGCAGCGACCTCCTCGGGCTCCACCCACCGGCGCAGCGCCGCCTTTTCCGTGTAGTTGACGCGAATGATCTCCTCGGCGGGACGGCCCTCCGCCTGCACCCGCGCCGCGATCACGCGCTGCATCAGATCGCCGTTCACCGCACCGGGACACAGCGCATTGACGCGGATGTTGTCGACCCCAACTTCCTGCGCCACCGCCTCGGTGATGCCCAGCACGGCGAACTTGCTCGCCGTGTAGGCGCTGCGCGCGGGATAGCCGCGCAGCCCCATCAACGACGACATGTTGACGATCGAGCCGCCGCCGCGCCGGCGCATGCGCGGCACCGCGTATTTGATGCAGAGGATGGTGCCGCGAACGTTGCTGGCCATCGTGGCATCCCACGCTGCCAACTCCATCTCCTCCGCCCGCGCCACCGGCCCGGTGATGCCGGCGTTGTTGACCAGGATGTCGAGGCCGCCGCAGCGTTCATCGAGTTGCGCGAACAGCCCCTGCACGGCGGCCTCGTCCGCCGCGTCAGCGGCGATCGCGTGTGCGCCGATACGCGCGGCGGAGGCGGCAAGCCGCTCGGCGCTGCGACCGCAGACCACAACTTCCGCGCCTGCCTGCACGAAGGCGGCGGCGATCGCCTCGCCGATGCCGGTGCCGCCGCCGGTCACCAGCGCCACCTTGCCGGCGAGACTCGTCGACATGCCGGCTATTCCGCCGCCGCGCGCTCGCCCGGAATGAAGTTCGCGGCCACCATGGCGCGGCGCAGCGTTTCGCGCTGCTGCCCATCCAGCGGCTTGATCGGCGGGCGCGTCGCTCCGCCCGGCCGGCCGATCATGTCGAGCGAGGCCTTCACGCTGGCCGGGAAGGTGCCGAGCTTGAAGAAGCTGTCGAGCATGCCGGCCATCTCGATCTGGATGCGCCGCGCCGTCGCCAGGTCGCCCGCGACCGCCGCCCGATAGAACTCCGGCGAGCGCGCGCCGAACACCGGCGTGCCGGAATCCATGTAGCCGACGGCGCCCTCGGTGATCGCCGCCAGGCCGAAAAAGCTGGCATATCCGGCGAACACGCTGATCCGGTCGCTGACCCGCCGGATGACGGAGGACAGGATGCCCCAGTCCTTCGAGCTCTCCTTGATCGCCACCACCTTCGGATGATCCGCCAGGCGGTCGACCATGTCCGGCGTCAGCTGCACGCCGGTGCGGCGCGGAATGTTGTAGAGCACCACGGGGAGGTTCGTCGCCTCCAGCACCGCGCGGTAGTGGTCCATGATCTCGTCGGGTCCGGGCATGACGTACCAGGGCGGCGAGACCATCGCGAAATCGCAGCCGGCGGCTTCCGCCTGGCGGATCTTGCCGATGGTTTCCGCAGCGGTGATCGCGCTGCATCCCGCGATGACCCGCACGCGGCCCTTCGCCACCTCGGCGGCGGTGCGGAACACCACCGCGCGCTCGTCGGCGGTCAACGACCAGCTCTCGCCGGTGCAGCCGTTAACCAGCAGCGCGTTCACGCCGTCATCGATGACGTTGCCCGCGAGGACGGCGAAGCCGTCGGCGTCCAGCGACAGGTCGGTGCGAAACGGCGTGGTCAGCGCCGGAACGACGCCGCGAAACGAGGCATCTCTCATGGGAACAGCCCTCCTCTGCGACGCTACGGGCGCCGTCGGCCGGAGTCAAAAGCTCGACGAGCCTGGCGCCGAAGGGTCCTAGTCTTCCGGCCGGACGCGCATCGGCGCGGCGACGATCTCCGGCCAGTGACGCGGATCGCCTTTGGCGAAAACCAGCCGGATGCGCACCAGCTCGGGCAGGTCGTCCCACGTCCATGCGCTCTGCCAGCCGGCACCCTTCCCTGGCGCGCGCAGATAGCTGATCTCGAGGTGATCGACGCCGCGCAGCAGCTCCGCCTCCGTCGGCACCGCCGGCGTGAAGCGCACGACGTGCAGATGCGGCGTCCAGCGCATTACCAGGCGGCCCCTTTCGACGCCGAGGGCCACATCCACCCGGCGCGTCTCCAGGGCGCTCGCCGCGGCCGGCAGATCCGAGGTGAAGGCGAAACTGCCGGAGGTGCCGGTGACGTGCGGCGATTCCGTCTCCCCTCCCGGGTCCATGTGCGTGATCAGCCGGCGCAATGCCCGGTCGACGGCGTCCAGATCGTCGCGTCGCGCCGTCGTGCGGGACTGCGTGGCCCACGCCTTCAGGCCGAACTGCACGCCCTGGGTCAGCCCGAGCACCAACACCCCGAGGACCACCAGGGCCACCAGGATCTCGAGAAGGGTGAACCCCGCCTGGCGCTGCCTCATCGCGCGCCCGCAGCCGTGGCGCCGAGGCGTTCGCTGTCGAGCTCCACCACGCGGTTGCCGCCGTCGCCCTTCCAGGACACCGCCACGCTCACCCGATAGAGCGTCAGTTGCGGCGCGGTCAGCCGGGCCAGCGCCATCGCTTGCGGCTGCTGGCCTGCGGCGGTGCCGATCGGCGTCACCCGCGTATGCCAATGAAAACCGCCGCCGTCATCGCCCTGCAGCTCGCCGGGAAGCGGCGCGGCACCGACCGCGGCAAGGCGCGAGCGGGCGCGCGACAGCGCCTCCTCGTAGCCGCCGGCCGCCGATGTCGTGCGCAGCCCGCCGACGGCGCCGTGGAACAGCACCGCGAGCGCCAGCGCGGCGATCACGAACGCCACCAGCACCTCGAGCAGCGTGAAGCCGCGCTGGCGGTTTGCTTTAGTGCGCATCGGCGATCCGCACCCGTCCGGTGAACCAGTCCACGCCGACCTGCAGCCGGCGCCTGCCCTCGACGAGTTCGATCCGGCCGCCCGAGGAGCCGCCGTCCGGATCGAAGCGGATGCCGGCGAAGCGCTGCCCGAGCGTCTGCCCGGAAGCGGCGATCGCCGAAACACCGAGCGAAGGCGGCAGCAAATGCGGCGGCCCGCCATCGACGCGGAAGCTGTGCTGCGCCAGATCGACGGTGAACTCGACCTGCCGGTCCCCGGCGATCGCCCGGGTGCGGGCGAGGCGCAGCGCCTGCGCGACATCGCTCGCCGCTGCCGCCGCCTGCATGCCGCGGCTGCGCATCGGCCCGCGCGCCACCACCAGCCCGAGCGCCAGGCCGAGGATCACCAGCACGACGATCATCTCGATCAGCGTGAACCCGGCTTCTGCCTTATCCCGCCCTATCTTACTTCGCGAGATCATTCAGGCTCAGCATGGCCAGCAGCAGCGAGGAGACGATGCCGGCGATCGCCGCTCCCATGACGATGGTGATCGTCGGCACCAGCAGCGACACGAGCCGCTGCACCCCGAGCCGCGTCTTCTCCTCGTGGATGGCGGCGGCGCGCAGCGCCATCGGGCCGAGCTGCCCGGTCTCCTCGCCCAGGCGCAGCAGATAGACCGTGCGCAGCGGGAAGATGCCGCTCTCGCCGAGCGGCCGTGACAGGCCGGCGCCGCCCTTGGCGCTGAGCGTGGCGCGGTCCACCGCCTCCACCCCGGCGCGGTTGACCACCGCATCGCGGACGATGCCGAGCGCACCGATCAGCGGCACGCCGTTTTGCACCAGCGTACCCAAGGTGCGGCTGAAGCGCGCGGCGAGAACCTCCCGCGCCAGGCTGCCGGAGACGGGCAGGCGCAGCAGCAGCCGGTCCGCCGCCAGCCGCGGCCCCGGCCGGCGCAGCGCCTGACGCACCGCGAGAAACAGCAGCGCGACGCCGAGCAGCAGATAGAGGCCGTAGGCCGAGAGGAAGGCGCCCGAGGCGATCAGGATCTGCGTCGGCCGCGGCAAGGCGACGCCGTTCTCCTCGAACAGCGGCACGAATTGCGGCAGCACTTCGGTGAGCAGCAAGGTTATCGAGCCGATCGCCGCGATCATCAGCAGGGTCGGATAGATCATCGCCGAGGTGATCGTCGCCGCCAGGCTGCGCTCGCGCTCCAGCAGCTCGGCCAGCCGCTCGAGGGTGGCGGCGAGCGTGCCGCCCGCCTCGCCGGCGCGCACCAGGCCGATATACAGCTGCGAGAAGCTGGCGGGATGCTGGGCGAGCGCGGTCGCCAGTGCGCCGCCGTCGCGCACCGTCGCGCGGAGCTGCTCCATCACCCCGCGCACCCGCGGGTTGGGCGCGGTCTCCACGAGGAAGCGCAGCGCCCGGTCGAGATCCTGGCCGGCCGCCAGCATGATGGCGAGCTCGCGGGTGACGTTGGCGACCTCCTGGCGGCGCAGCGCCCCGCGGCGGCCGAATTCCATGTGCAGCAGGTCGGCGAAGAACGAGCCGCGGCCCTCCGGCTCGGCACGCACGGGCAGGCTGCCCTCGCGCTGCAGCCGCTCGACGACCGCCGCCTCGCTCGCCGCTTCCATGGTGCCGCGCGCGTATTCCCCGCTCGGCGTGATCGCGACGTAGCGGAACTGCGGCATGGCGTCAGGCTTCCGCGCGGATGCTGCGCGCCACTTCCTCGACGGTGGTGGCGCCGGCCAGTGCCGCTTCGAGCCCGGCCTCGAACATCGTCACCATGCCGGCCTCCACGGCGGCGCGCTCGATCTCGGTGTGCTCGGCGCGCGAGAAGATCAGGCTCTCGATCGCGGCGTTCGGCACCAGGAACTCGGCGATCGCCTGGCGTCCGCGATAGCCGGTGTTGCGGCACTGCGGGCAGCCCACGGGGTGCCACAGCATGACGCGATCGGTGCCGGCGCGGCGCTGCAGGTCGAAGCGGCGGACCAGCTCGGGGGCCGCCTCGCTGCGCCGCCGGCATGCCGTGCAGAGACGGCGCACCAGGCGCTGCGCCAGCACGCCGCGCAGCACCGCGGTCATCAGGTAGTCCTCGAGCCCCATGTCGCGCAGCCGGGTGATCGTCGCCGCCGCCGAGTTGGTATGCACGGTGGAGAGCACGAGATGGCCGGTCAGCGCCGCCTGAACCGCGATCTGCGCGGTTTCGAGATCACGGATCTCGCCGACCATGATGACGTCGGGGTCCTGGCGCAGTATCGAGCGCAGCAGGGTGGCGAAGGTCAGGCCGATCTGCGGCTTGACCTGGATCTGGTTGATGCCGCGCAGCTGGAATTCGATCGGATCCTCGACGGTGACCACCTTGCGGGTCACCGAGTTGAGCGCCAGCAGGCCGGTGTAGAGGGTCGTCGTCTTGCCGCTGCCCGTCGGCCCGGTGACCAGCAGGATGCCGTTGGGCAGCTCGAGCGTGGCGCTGAGGCGTTCCACCACCCCGGGCGGCAGCCCGAGGCGGGCGTAGTCGAAGGCGACGGCGCTGCGATCGAGCACGCGCAGCACCACCGTCTCGCCGTACAGCGAGGGCACGGTGGAGACGCGGAAGTCGATCTCGGTGCCGCGCACCGCCAGCCGGATGCGACCGTCCTGCGGCAACCGGCGCTCGGCGATGTCGAGGCGGGACATGATCTTGACGCGCGAGATGATCGCCGCGGTTAGCCGCGCCGGCGGACTCTCCGCCTCGTGCAGCACGCCGTCATAGCGGTAGCGCACGCGCAGCCGGTCCTCGAACGGCTCGATGTGGATGTCGGAGGCCTGGGTCTCGACAGCCCGGGAGATGATCTGGTTGACCAGCCGGATCACCGGCGCCTCGCTGGCCAGGTCCTTCAGCCGCTCGGCGTCCTCCTCCAGCGGCTCGGCGGCGGCGGCGCTCTCGGTCTCGCCCTTCGCCGCCACCTCGGGGTAGAGCCGGTCGAACGCCGCCTCCAGCTCGATCGGCACGGCGATCTCGAGGGCTACGCGCTTGCCGGTGGCCGAGCCGATGGCGGCGGCGGCGAAGCCGTCCAGCGGGTCCGCGGCGGCGACGACGACGGTATCGCCCTCGACGGCGACCGGCAGGGCGCGAGCGTGGCGCAGGAAGCGGGGGGTGAGCCGCTCGGGGAAAAGCGGCGTGGCGTCGGGGTAGCGCGACGGCGTGGCGAGCGGCCGGGCGAGCAGGCTCGCGTACGCCTCGGCCAAGCCGCGCTCGGTCACCAGGCCGAGCTGGATCAGCACGGCGTCAAGCCGCTGTCCGCTCTCGGCGGCGACCCGGCGGCCGCGCTCGATGGTTTTCGCATCGCACTGGCCCTGCTCGACAAGCAGCTCGGCGAGCCGCTCGATGAGCGCCTCCTGGCCGCGGTCGGGGGTGCCCTCGCCGTGAGAAGCCCGACCAGGCTCGACGGCGGTTCGCTCGGCGGTGACGGACATGGCCGGCATTGTCGAACTCGACATGGACGCCATTGTCGGTAAGCCGGCGGCGGACGCAAGTTAAAGCCTGGCCACGGCGCGGCGTTCGGGCGCAGCCTGGGGCATGGCGGGGTCTTGGCTGCTGGCGGTGATCCTGGCGCCGTTCATCGGCAGCTTTCTCGGCGTGCTGATCCGCCGCCTGCCGGAAGGCCGCCCGGTGGCGACGGGGCGCTCGGTCTGCGAGAGCTGCGGCCGGCCGCTCGATGCCCGCGACCTGGTGCCGCTCGGCAGCTATCTCGCATTTGGCGGCCGCTGCCGGACCTGCCGGGCGCCGATCGGGTTTTTTCATTTCGCCGTCGAGCTTGCCGCCCTGACGGTCGCGCTATGGGCAGTTGCCGCCGAAGCGGACCCGGTGCGGCTCTGGGCGGATTGCGTGCTCGGCTGGACGCTGCTGGCGCTCGCCTGGATCGACTGGCAGCATTTCCGTCTGCCGGATGTCCTGACCTTGCCGCTGGTGCTGCTCGGCCTGGGCGCCACGGCGATACTGCAACCCGCCGACCTGGTCGACCATGCGGCGGGAGCGGTCGCCGGCTATCTGGCTTTCCGGGCGATCGGAGCGGCGTACCGTCGGCTGCGCGGCCGCGAGGGCCTCGGCCAGGGCGACGCCAAGCTGCTGGCCGCCGCCGGCGCCTGGGTCGGGGTGGCCAGCCTGCCGATGGTAGCCCTGGTCGCGGCGCTGACCGGGCTGACGCTGGCGGGCCTGTGGCGTCTGGGCGGCCGCGCGATGACGGCCACCACCAGGCTGCCGTTCGGACCCTGTCTCGCCTTCGCGCTGTGGATCGTCTGGCTCTACCGGCTGCCGCCAAGCTTCTGATCGCAGATGGGGCTGCGTTGACGCGCAGGCCGGCCGCGGACGCATAATGCCGTCTCTCGCATACGTCTGCTCAGGATCGGGGTTGTGATCTTTCCGCTCGACGCGCTGCACCTGGCCCGTGCGCAATTCGCCTTCACCATCGGCTTTCACATCATCTTCCCGGCCTTCTCGATCGGCCTGGCCGCCTACCTGATGGTGCTGGAGGCGCTCTGGCTCCGCACCGGCAAGCAGGTCTATCTCGACGTCTTCCAGTTCTGGCTGCGCATCTTCGCCGTCGGCTTCGGCGTCGGCGTCGTTTCCGGCCTGGTGATCTCCTACGAATTCGGCACCAACTGGTCGGAGTTCTCCTATCGCGCCGGGCCGGTGGTCGGACCGCTGATGGGCTACGAGGTGCTCACCGCCTTCTTCCTCGAGGCGGGGTTCCTCGGCGTCATGCTGTTCGGCATGCGCCGGGTCGGCCGCGGGCTGCATTTCCTGGCGACCTGCCTGGTTGCCCTCGGCACCAATGTCAGCGCCTTCTGGATTCTCGCGGTGAACTCCTGGATGCAGACGCCTCAGGGCTACACGATGGTCGACGGCCGCTTCTTCCCCGCGAGCTGGACGCAGATCATCTTCAACCCGTCATTCCCCTATCGCTTCGTGCACATGCTGCTGGCGGCCTATCTCAGCGTTGCCTTCGTGGTCGGCGGCGTCGGCGCCTGGCACCTGCTGCGCGATCCCGGCAACCGGGGATCGCGGCTGATGCTGTCGATGGCGCTGTGGATGGCGATCTGCGTGGCGCCGATTCAGATCGCCGCCGGCGACACGCAGGGGCTGAACACGCTGCGCTATCAGCCGGCGAAAGTCGCCGCGATGGAGGGCGACTGGGACCAGCCGCCGAGCGGCGCCGACCCGCTGGTGCTGTTCGCGCTGCCGGACATGCTGCAGGAGCGGAACCGCTACGAAGTGGCGATCCCGCATCTGGGCTCGGTGATCCTCGAGCACCGCTGGGACGGCACGATCAAGGGCCTGAAGCAGTTCCCGGCGGCGGACCGGCCCTATGTGCCGGTCGTCTTCTTCGCCTTCCGCATCATGGTCGGGATCGGCCTGCTGATGCTCGCCGTCGGCGTCGCCGGCCTGCTGCTGCGCCGCGAGGGGCGCATCTACACCGCGCATTGGTGGCATCGGATCGTGGTGGCGATGTCCCCCGCCGGCTTCATCGCGCTCCTGGCGGGCTGGACGGTGACGGAGGCGGGACGCCAGCCCTATACCGTCTATGGCCTGATGCGCACGGCCGACAGCGTCTCGCCGGTCGGCGCACCGGGGGTCGCGGTGTCGCTGCTGGCCTTCTTCGTGGTCTACGCCATCGTCTTCGGCGCCGCGGTGCTCTATCTGCTGCGCCTGATGGCCAAGCCGCCGGTTCCCGGCGAGGCCGGGCCGCCGCCGGTGCCGCAACGCAGCGCCGGCATCACTCCGGGCCCGGCCGGCGCCACCGCCGACATCGCCGCGGAGTAGCGCCATGCTGACCCTGCCCTCCCTCGACCTGCCGCTGATCTGGGCCGGCCTCATCGCCTTCGCGGTGCTCGCCTACGTCGTGATGGACGGGTTCGATCTCGGCATCGGCATCCTGTTCCTCGCCGAACCGGCGGGCGAGGACCGCGACACCATGGTCAACACGGTGGCGCCGATCTGGGACGGCAACGAGACCTGGCTGGTGCTCGGCGGCGGCGGCCTGCTGGCAGTCTTTCCGCTCGCCTATGCGGTGGTGCTGCCCGCCCTCTACCCCACCATCATCGGCATGCTGCTGGCGCTGATCTTCCGCGGCGTCGCCTTCGAGTTCCGCTTCCGCGCCACCGGCCCTGGGCGGCGCTGGTGGGATGTCGCGTTCTGCGCCGGGTCGACCGCCGCCGCCTTGTTCCAGGGCTTCGCGCTCGGCGCGCTGGTGCAGGGCATCCGCGTGCAGAACAACGCCTATGCCGGGGGATGGTGGGACTGGCTCACCGGCTTCACCATCCTCTGCGGTCTGGCTCTGGCCGTCGGCTATGCCCTGCTCGGCGCCTGCTGGCTGATCTGGCGCACCGAAGGTCCGCTGCAGGCGCGCTGCCGCTCCTACGCCCGCGCGCTCGGCGTCGCCATGCTGGCGCTGATCGTGGTGGTGAGCCTGTGGACGCCGATGCTGAACCCGAGCTTCAACGCGCGCTGGTTCGGCTGGCCCGGCATCCTGCTGACCAGCCCGGTGCCGCTGCTGGTGGCGCTCGTCTCCTGGCGCTTCTGGCGCGGCCTGACGCGGGGCAATGACCGGACGCCGTTCCTGTTCGCGCAGGCCGGGTTCGTGCTGTGCTATGCCGGGCTCGGCATCAGCCTCTACCCGTATATCGTGCCGCCCTCGATCACCATCTGGCAGGCTGCGGCCCCGCCGGCGAGCCAGGCTTTCCTGCTCGTGGGTGCCGCGGTCCTGGTGCCGATCATCCTCGCCTACACCGCCCTCGCCTACTGGACGTTCCGGGGCAAGGTGCACGCCGGCATGCATTATCACTGATCTTGCCGGAGGGAGGGGTGGCGCGCCGGCTGCTCTGGTTCGCGGCGATCTGGGCGGCGAGCACCGCCGCCGTCCTCGCCTTCGCCGGCGCGCTGCACTGGCTGCTGATCGGCTGAGGCGCCGCCCCGCAAGATTTTCACCGGCGCAATCGGAAAAACTCGTAATCGTCGCGAAATCTGAGGCATAAGCAGCTTTGCGAACGGGACCGTGCCGAGTCCCGCAGAGGAGGATCGTTCCATTGGCTTCATTCCTCGATCGTGAGCGCACGGTCGCCGGCCCCGGATTCAACCGCTGGCTGGTGCCGCCGGCGGCACTCTGCGTGCATCTCTCGATCGGCCAGGCCTACGCCTTCAGCGTCTTCAACCTGCCGATGACGCGCCTGCTCGGCGGCACGACGCCGAGCCCTGACGACTGGTCGCTGGCCGAGCTCGGCTGGATCTTCAGCATCGCCATCGTGTTCCTTGGCATCGCCTCGGCGATCTTCGGCAGCTGGCTCGATCGGGTCGGCCCGCGGCGCGCGATGTTCACCGCGGCCTGCTGCTTCGGGGGCGGCTTCCTGGTCTCCGCTGTCGGCGTGGCGCTACACCAGCTCTGGATCATCTATCTCGGCTACGGCGTGCTCGGCGGTTGCGGGCTCGGCATCGGCTACATCTCGCCGGTGAAGACGCTGATGAGCTGGTTCCCCGACCGGCCGGGCATGGCGACGGGGCTGGCCATCATGGGCTTCGGCGGCGGCGCGCTGATCGCCTCGCCGCTCTCGGTGATGCTGATGCAGGCGCTGGGCACGGCGGGTCATCCCGGCGTCGCGCCGACCTTCGTGGTGCTCGGGGTGCTCTATTTCAGCTTCATGATATTCGGCGCGACCATCGTGCGCGTGCCGCCGGCGGGCTGGCTGCCGGCCGGGATGGTCGCGGCGCCGCGCCCTGGGGTCGCGGCGAACGCCGGCGACCTCGATCCGGACCAGGCGCTGCGCACGCCGCAATTCTATCTGCTGTGGTGGGTGCTCTGCCTGAACGTCACCGCCGGCATCGGCGTGCTCGGCCAGGCCTCGGCGATGAGCCAGGAGATGTTCCACGGCCGGATCAGCGCCACCGCGGCGGCCGGTTTCGTCGGCCTGCTCAGCCTGTTCAACATGGTAGGCCGCTTCTTCTGGGCCTCGACCTCGGACCTGATCGGGCGGCGCGCCACCTACACCATCTTCTTCCTGCTCGGCATCGCGCTCTATGCGGTCGTACCGAGCACCGCGCAGGCCGGCAGCGTGGTGCTGTTCGTCCTCTGTTACGGCGTGATCCTCAGCATGTATGGCGGCGGCTTCGCCACCATCCCCGCCTATCTGCGCGACGTGTTCGGGCTGCAATATGTCGGCGCGATCCACGGCCGGCTGCTCACCGCGTGGTCGGCGGCCGGCATCTTCGGCCCGGTGCTGGTCAACTACATCCGCGCCTATGAGATCGCCCACGGCGTGGCGCGCGCCGACAGCTACACCATCACCATGTATCTGATGGCCGGACTGCTGCTCATCGGCCTGATCTGCAATCTGCTGGTCCGGCCGCTGCGCGCACCCGCCGCGGTTGGCCTGCCCACATTGTCGCTCGAGGAGAAGCCGCAATGAGCCTGCGCCTCGTCGCCTCGTGGGGACTCGTCGGCGTGCCGCTCCTCTGGGGGATCTGGCAGACGCTGAGCAATGTCGTGAAGCTGTTTCAGTAGCAGCCGCGACGGTTTGCTCCGCGGATGGCGGGTCTAATCTAAGCTATGGGGTTTGGGGCCGACGGGGCCCCATAGGGTCCCATGCTTCAGCGTTTGGGCCTTCTCAGAAGATGCTGTCCAGCAGCCCCTCGCGCTTGCGCTGGATGATCGGGGTGTCGCCAGCCTCGACGTTCCGGCCGAGGGCGGCGTTCTCGCGCAGGCGCTGCGCCTCGCGCGTGGGATCGACGACGGTGCCAGGGAGCGGGGCGGGCTTCCAGAACATCAGGCGGTCGGTGAAGCTCTGGCTGGGCCGGTCGAGTGCCGCCTCGGCATCGACCCGGGTGCGGATATTGGCCGGGGCGGGCGGCCCGGCGGCGCTGACCAGCGCCTCCTGGCCGGGGCTGTCGGTGCCGCCCGTTCCGTTCAGTTCGATCTGCGGCGCCAGGGTGGCCTCGGCCTGCTGGCGCTCCGACTGCTCCTGCGGCCGCGAGGCGCCCGGTCGGGGCGGGCGCAGATCGAGATCGGGCGGCATGGAGAGCGGCGCGCGCGTGGTCACCTGGAACTCGTCCGGGGCGTCGCGGGTCAGGCCGAAGGTGCGGGTGACGTCTCCGCCGCAAGCTGTCAGAGCCAGCACGCAGAGCGGCACGAGGACCCGAAGCCGGCGCAAGCGGGGGGACATTGGGGCGCCTCCTTAGAGCGCGATGACTTCTAACAGGCGAAGTCTCATCACGCTTTAACTGGTTGTTTGAGAGCGTGATTCAGACCTGCGGTGAGTCCACCTTCGGTCATCACGCTCTAACGGCGGGGACGCGCGCCGGCGAGGCGATCGTCGCTGGGCCGCTGGAGAACGGAGTCCAGGACCAGTGCCGCCACGCCGCAGACGATGGCCGCGTCCGCCACGTTGAACACATACCACGACCATCCATAGGCATGGGCGTGGATGAAGTCCACCACCGCGCCGAAGCGCAGCCGGTCGATGACGTTGCCGATCGCGCCGCCGCCGATCGCTCCGAGGGCGACGACCACCAGGGGAGCCTCGGCGCGCCGCATCCAGGCCGCGAGCGCGGCGACGATCGCCAGGGAGCCCGCCGCGAGCAGCCAGCTTCCCAGAGGTCCGAAGCCGTTGAGCAGGCCGAAGGTGACGCCGTGGTTCCAGACCATGGTCAGGTTGAGCATGGGGAGCAGCACGATCTGTCCGCGCTCCGGCAGGTGGATGATGTCGAGCACCCACCATTTGCTGGCCTGGTCGGCGGCGAGCACGGCGAGCGCCGCGGCCAGGCCGAGCAGGCTGCGGCGGTTGCGGCTCATGCGGCGGCCGGGCGGACGAGGCCGCTGCTCACGGCGTCGGCGCAGCGGGCGCAGAGCGCGGGGTGGCCGGGCTGCTTGCCGACTTCCGGCAGCACCCGCCAGCAGCGCGCGCATTTTTGCCCGGGGGTTTTTGCCGCGCGCGGCCCTCCTGCCGGCTCATCGGCTGATGCCGGTTCGCGGATGTCCACCGCCGAGACGACGGCCAGCTCCGCCCATTGATCCGCAGGAAGCAGGCTCTGATCACGTCCCTCCAGACACAGCTCCACCTTGGCCTGCAGGGATGCGCCGATCTCACCCTGTTGACGCAGGGTCTCCAGGGCGGCGGTGACCTCGCCCCGGATTTCGCGGATGCGCTGCCACTTGGCGGCGAGTGCGTCATCCCGCCATGCCTCCGGCAGCTCCGGAAACACCTCGAGATGCACGCTGCCGGCCTCGCCGAAGCGGGCGCACCACGCCTCCTCGGCGGTGAAGCACAGCACCGGCGCGAGCCAGGTGGTCAGGCAGCGATGCAGCTGGTCGAGCACGGTCCGGCAGGCGCGACGCCGCAGGCTGTCCGGCCGGTCGCAGTACAGCGCGTCCTTGCGCACGTCGAAATAGAACGCCGAGAGGTCGGCGGCGCAGAAGGCGTGCAGCTCGGGATACACGCCCGTCCAGTCGTAGCTCTCGGCGGCCCGGCGGATGCGCGTGTCGAGCTCGGCGAGGCGGTGCAGCACCCAGCGCTCCAGTTCCGGCATCTCGGCCGCCTCGACACGCTCGCTCTCGTCAAAGCCGGCGAGGCTGCCGAGTAGCCAGCGCAGCGTGTTGCGCAGCCGGCGATAGAGCTCCGCCTGCTGCTTGAGGATCTCCGGGCCGACGCGCATGTCCTCCGTGGTGTCCGAGGTCATCACCCAGAGGCGGAGGATATCGGCACCGTAACGGTCCGCCACGTCCTGCGGCGCGGTGACGTTGCCGAGCGACTTGCTCATCTTGCGGCCCTGCTCGTCGAGCACGAAGCCATGGGTCAGCACGGCCTTGAACGGCGCCGCGCCGCGGGTGCCGACGGCTTCCAGCAGCGAGGAATTGAACCAGCCGCGATGCTGGTCGGAGCCCTCGAGATAGAGGTCGGCCGGCCAGGGCAGGCCCCGCGCCTCCAGAGTGAAGGCATGGGTCGAGCCGCTCTCGAACCACACATCGACGATGTCCATCACCTGCTCGTAGGCGGCGGGATCGCGCTCCTGCCCGAGGAAGCGGCTGGGCGGCGACGAATACCAGGCGTCGGCACCCTCCTGCTCGAAAGCGGCGACGATGCGCCGCACCACCTCGGGGTCGCGCAGCGGCTCGCCGGTGGCGCGCTCGACGAAGACGGCGATCGGCACGCCCCAGGCGCGCTGGCGGCTGATGCACCAGTCCGGCCGCGAGGCCACCATGCTGCGGATGCGGTTGCGCCCGGCTTCCGGCACGAAATAGGTCCGGTCGATCGCGGCCAGCGCCTTGGCGCGGATCTGCTCCGGCCCGTCGAGGCGGATGAACCATTGCGGCGTCGCGCGGAAGATCAGCGGCGCCTTGCTGCGCCAGCTATGCGGGTAGGCGTGCACCAGCGTGCCGCGCGCCAGCAACGCCCCGGCCTCGCGCAGGGCGGCGCAGACCGGATCGGCCGCCTTGAAGACATGGATGCCGGCGAACAGGGGCACCCCGGGATTGAAGGTGCCGTCATCGCCGACGGTGTCCGGCACGGCGATGCCATGCGCCCGGCCGAGGTCGAAATCGTCCTCGCCATGCCCGGGTGCCACATGCACGAAGCCGGTGCCCTGCTCGGTGGTGACGAACTCGCCGGGCAACAGCGGCACGTCGAAATCGTAGCCGCGGCCGCGCAGGGGATGGGCGCAGACGATTCCGGCCAGCGCGCTGCCCGGCAGGACGCGCAGCACGTGGTGCGTCGCCACGCCGGCCGCCTCGCAGAACTGCGGCAGCAGGGCCAGCGCAACGAGCAGCCGCTCCCCGGGGATGGCGCCGGCGCCGTCCTGCACGGTGTCGATGCGCAGCAGCGCGTAGTCGATCTCCGGCCCGTAGGCGATGGCGCGATTGCCCGGCATGGTCCAGGGGGTGGTGGTCCAGATGACGACGGAGGCGCCGGCCAGCTCCTCGGCCGGCGCCGACAGCACGGGGAAGCGCACGAAGATCGTCGTGCTCTTGTGGTCGTGGTATTCGACCTCCGCCTCGGCGAGCGCGGTCTTTTCCACCGGTGACCACATCACCGGGCGCAGGCCGCGATAGAGCGCGCCGTTCATCAGGAACTTGCCGATCTCGCCGGCGATCGCCGCCTCGGAGGGAAAATCCATGGTGGCGTAGCGGTTCGCCCAATCGCCGGCGACGCCGAGCCGACGGAACTCCTCGGCCTGCACCGCCATCCAGTGCACGGCATAGGCGCGGCATTCCTCGCGCAGCCGCAGCACCGGCACCTCGTCCTTGTCGCGGCCGGATTTCCGATAGTCCTCCTCGACCTTCCACTCGATGGGCAGGCCGTGGCAGTCCCAGCCCGGGATGTAGAGGGCGTCGTAGCCGGCCATCTGCCGGCCGCGATTGACCACGTCCTTGAGGATCTTGTTCAGCGCCGTGCCGATGTGCAGGTGGCCGTTCGCATAGGGCGGGCCGTCATGCAGGATGAACAGCGGCCGGCCGGCGGAACGCTCGCGCAGCTTTCCCCAGAGGTCCATCGCCTGCCAGCGGGCGAGGATCTGCGGCTCCTTGCGCGGCAGGTCGCCGCGCATGGGAAAGCCGGTCTGCGGCAGGAACACGGTGTCGCGGTAGTCGGTCTGGCTGTCGCTCATGGAGGTTCTTCGGGGGAATTCTTTGGGCGGCTAGGTGCCGCGAACAGGGAAAGCGCGCCGGCGGGCCGGCCTCAGGGCGAGGCCGGGCGGGTAATTCGTGCGCGCGCGCTGCTGTCCATGCGCCGACTATGGGGAGTGCGGAAGGGCCAGGTCAAGCTTGCGGGCCTCGGCGGCGTCGGCCTCGATCTGCGCCCGCAGCGCGTCGAGCCCGGCGAATTTCCGCTCGGGCCGGAGGAAGGCGTGCAGCGCCACCGACAGCTCGGCGCCGTAGAGGTCGCCGGACCAGTCGAACAGATTGACCTCGAGCCGGCTTTCCACCCCCTCGCTCACCGTCGGCCGCCGGCCGATATTGGCGACCCCGCGCAGCCTTGTGCCGTCCGGCAGCCGCGCGGTGACGGCATAGACGCCGCGCGCCGGCTCGAGATGGCGGCCGAGCGGAATGTTGGCGGTGGGAAAGCCGAGCAGGCGGCCGCGGGCGTCGCCGTGCGCGACGACGCCGCGGATCGCCCAGGGCCGGCCCAGCTCGGCCGAGGCGCGCTCGGGATAGCCGTCCTGCAGCAGCCGGCGGATGCGGCTCGAGGAGATCGGGCCGGACGCGTCGGCGAGCGCCGGCACGACCGACAGGCCGATGCCGAGCGCCTCGGCGCGCGCCGCCAGGAACGCCACGTCGCCGCCCCGCCGGTGGCCGAACGCGAAATCCGGGCCGCAGGAGAGATGCCGGGCGCCGACCGAGCGGTGCAGCACTTCAGTGATGAATTGCTCCGCGGAGAGCTCGCTGAACGCGGGATCGAAGGTCAGCTCGAACAGCAGGCCGACGCCGAGCCGCCCGAGGGCGTCGGCCCGCTCGGCCGAGAGGGTCAGGCGGAAGGGCGGGTCGTCGGGGCGGAACAGCTCGCGCGGATGCGGCTCGAACGAGAGCACGCCGAGCGGCGCGTCCGGTCGGGCCGCGTGCGCGGCGCGCACGACACGTGCGTGGCCGAGATGCACGCCGTCGAAATTGCCCAGCGCCACGGTGGCGCCGCGCACCTCGGCGGGGATCGCCCGCCAGTCGTGGAAGATGCGCACGGCTAAGCCAGGCCAGGGCTCTGCCCTGGACCCGCTGGGGGCAGCGGCCCCCAGACCCCATGACTCAAGCAGAAAGGTTTGAGGCCCCGGTGCTTGAAGATGGGGGGCAAAGCCCCTCGCTCTCTAGAAGCGCACGCCAAAGCGCACGCCCAGATCATTGAGGCTCTGATTGTGCCGGGCGAACCCCGCGTTCGAGTCGTGGTCGTAATAGACCCCGAGGCTGTAGCGCGGCGTGATCTGGTAGCTGACTTCCAGGCTCTCATGGAACAGGACGTTCGAGCCCAGGCTCTTGCGATCGGGAACCGGGCTGTTGATGTAGCCGTCGTTGAAGCTCGGCCCGAAGCCGACGCCGAAGCTCAGCCCGTCGTCGCGGCGCAGCAGGCCGGTCGCCAGCATGGCCGTCCAGGTGAGGCCGAGATAGGCCTTGTCGGTGTCGCCGGCGGTGTTCACCGAGCCGCCGATCGTCGGGCGCGGCCGCAGCAGCCAGCGGAGATAGCTCGGCGCGAAGGTGACCGCGGCGGCCGGCACCGGCGAGGCGAAGAGCAATTCCGCGTTGAAGTCGGCGCCGTGCTCGCGGCCGCCGAAGGCATGCACATCGTGGTCGAGCACGCCGATCCGGACTTCGCTGAAGATGGCATCTTCGGCGTGCAGCGGCCCGGCAAGCACGACGAGTACGCCGCACACCAGCAGCGGACGCAGGAGGGACGGCTCCCGTTTCATTTCGTTCGTGCTCATCCTGCTGTTGCGGGCGGGTAATCAGGGAATCGGCGGGTAGCGATGATGGACTCTCCGCCACTCTTGCACCATCCCGTCGGTGATGTCAGTGGCATAGCAGAACGGTGGGGTGCCGGGATGGCTCGGCGCGTAGGCACTGTGGCCGTCGCAGGGATGCCCGTGGCGATCGAGCTGCCAGGGGCAGGCGCAGGCTCCGCGAACCCGGGCGATGCTCTCGCGGATCATGGTCTGGCGGATGCGGTCGTCTCCCACCTTGTGCAGCGGACTCTCCTGCGCCATCGCCGGCAACAGCCCGGTCAGCAGCGCCGCGAGCACGGCCGGCGCCACCCGGAGCGGGGCGGGACCGACAGGATCGGGAGAGGCATTCGTGATGCCGGCCTTCATTCCAGACGGACCCTTGCCTCCGCCAGCGGCGGAAAGCTCACGACCACGCTCGCCGGCCCTTGCAGCCATACCGGCGGGGTCACGCTGCCGAGCATCACCACCTGCCCCGCAAACAATCCGCCGAAGACCCGTGCCACCTCCGACCCCGCCAGCCAGGCCAGCGCCTCGAGCGGATGGCCGAGCAGCTCCCCGCCCACGCCCTCCCCGGCGGTCTCGCCGTCGACGGTGATCCGTCCGGCCAGCCCGACCAGATCCAGCCCCCGCCAGTCCTCCTCCGGCTCGCCCAGTACGGCGGCGGCGTGAAACACCTGGTCGGCGATTAGCCAGGGCGTGCCGAACGCCAGGGAGCCGCCGACATAACGGTTCTCCACCACCTCGATGGCCGCGAACAGCGCACCCACCGCTGCTCTCGCGCGCTCCCTGTCGCACGGCCCGGGCGGCAGGTCGCGGGCCAGCCGCACCGCCAGCTCGCATTCCACGCCGGGAGCGACCAGGTCGGCGTAGTGTAGCGCGGCGCCGCTGCGCCTGATGCCCGCCTCGGGCATGAAGCCCGCGGCCGGCCCGCTCAGCCCGAGATATTGCTGCATGCGCCGGCCGGTGGCGCCGATCTTGAAGCCGCCCGGCCGCTGCACGCCGAAGCGGCGCGCCAGGCAAAGCTGCACCGCCGCCCCTTCCGCTTCGTCGCGCGGCCCGATCGCCGCATCGAGCTGCGCAATCGGCTGGCGCGCCCGGCGCGCCTCGTGCAGCGCGGTCGCCGCCGCCTCCGGATCGAACGCCATGCTCAGCTCCCCCGAAATGTCAGGATCGGACCACCAGCTCGTACAACGCCACCGCCGCCGCGGCCGAGACGTTCAGGCTTTCCATGCCGCCGGGCATCGGCAGCCCGGCCAGCTCGTCGCAGGTGTCGCGCGTGAGGCGGCGCAAGCCCTCGCCTTCCGCGCCGAGCACCAGGGCGACGCGGCGATCGGCAAGCCTCGCACCGTCGAGCCGCTGGCCGGACGCGTCCAGCCCAACCACCCAGCAGCCGGCTGCCTTGAGCGCCACCAGGGTTCGCGCCAGGTTGACCGCCCGGAGCAGCGGCAGGGTCTCGAGGGCGCCGCAGGCGGCCTTGGCCAGCGCGCCGCTCTCTTCGGGTGCGTGGCGTTCCTGCACGATCACCCCGGCGGCGCCGAACGCGGCGGCGGAGCGCAGGATCGCGCCGACATTGCGCGGATCGCTGACCTGGTCGAGCACCAGCAGCGGCCCGGGACGCTGCAGGACGGTCGCCAGCATCGGCGGCGCCAGCGGGTCGGCGAGTAGCGCAGCGCCCTGGTGCACCGTTTCGCGGCCGAGCAGCTGGTCGAGGCGGCTGCGCTCGGCGCGTTCAGGCGCCAGCGGCCAGGGCGGCGGCAGCTGCGCGGCCAGCGTGGCCTCCGCCTCCTCCGTGAGCAGCAGCCGGCGCAGGCGCCGCGCCGGGTTGGCGAGGGCAGCGCGCACGCTGTGCTGGCCGTACAGCCACAGCCCGCCGCGCGGCGCCGCGTGCGCATGCTGCGGCATCCGGTCGCGCGCCGGCTCGGGACGGGCTCTGAACGGTGCGTTCCGGTTGGCCCCAGGCGGCTTCATGGCGCACCGGTAGGGCCGGCCCGCTTCGTTGACAAGCTCGGGCGGTTGGCAATGATGCCGCCAGCCGGAGGGGTGCCCGAGTGGCTAAAGGGGGCGGACTGTAAATCCGCTGGCGCACGCCTACGTTGGTTCGAATCCAACCCCCTCCACCAGTACTGGCAGATGCTAGAGCGGTTTCGCGCTGACCTGCGCTAGCCTGTGTCGGCGAGGGGCGCGCCCGGTGCACGTCGAGCTGCGCCTCGGCCTTCAGCGGAACGAAGCGCATCGCCTGGTCAACAAGCTTCGACATCCGCCGCGCGTTCAGCTCTATCGCCTGCTCCCTCATGTGCCTCAATGCACTGGCCGGGCGGTTTTGAAGGGACTCTTAATCGATGATGTGCACTCTCGAGGACGTCGGGTGCCAGGAAGGGAAAGCGCAGACGCGGCGAGCGTCGCCGGCCGGCATATCGCGCGGAGAGTGTAGCGCCAGGCGCATCCGTCGCGGTGGTGGCGCCGCTAGGCAGATGCGGGAGGCGATGCGCCGCGTGGAATTCGAGCCTTCAGGTTTATGCGTTGCAAGTTCGGCGTCACTGCAATGGAACGGAGCTTGCCAGCTCCTCGACTACTCATTTGGGACTGCGCATTTGGGACTGCGCATTTGGGACTACGCATTTGGCCGAAGCGTCACACGGATACGGCTCGCCAATCCGGCCGTGCCGCGGGTCGCGTGTCTCTCAGCCGGCGATGAGCTTGCCAGCCACTCTGCGGCGCCATATGGAACTTTGACCTTGACCGAATGATCGTTCGCTCATAAGCTTCTTCGGCCGGTAATGCTGGACATGGTCCACTCGCAGCGGAGGATGGGAACGTGACGGAGAAGGACAGCGTGTTATGGAATCGGCGCAGCGTACTCCGTCACGCTGCGGGGGTTAGCGCCGGCGCGATTACGACAGCACTGCTCGGGCTGGACAGTGCGTCCGCCGAAGCGGGGACAGTGTATGTCAATTCCTGGGGCGGGCTCTGGACCGACGCGGAGAAAGTCTCGTTCTACGAACCTTTCACGAAAGCCACCGGTATCCGGGTGCAACCCGTAATTCCGCTCTCATTCGCGAAGTTGAAGGCGGAGGTGCAGTCGAGAAATTACCAGTTCGACGTCACAAATCTCAGTGTTTCTGACTTTCTGCGGGCGACGAAGGAAGGCCTGATCGACCCCATCGACTGGTCTGTCATCCAGAAGGACAAGTTGTTTCCCGGCGCTGTTTTCCGTGACCTGGGATTGCTGGGGAATGTCGGCGGTACCGCCCTTGTCTACCGCACAGATAAGTACCAGGACGGGCCGAAATCTTGGGCGGATTTCTGGGACGTCAAGAAGTTTCCGGGCAACCGGGCCATGTGGCGTGAACCCATTCGGGTCGTCGTGTTCGCTACGCTGGCCGACGGTGTGCCGATCGACAAGGTTTATCCAATCGACCTCGATAGAGCCTTCCGCAAGCTGGACGAAATAAAGCCGCACATCCGGGTTTGGTACCAGGAGGGCAATCAGGCCATGCAGCTGATTCGCGACGGCGAAGTGGATATGATCATGTTGTGGAACAGTCGTGTTCCCGAACTGATCAAAAATAAAATACCCGTCGATGTCGTTTGGAACGGCGCCTATCACGCAAACACGGTGTGGGGCGTCGCCAAAGGTGCGCCCAACGCGAAGTTCGGCTGGCAGTTTGCCGAGTTTACCACGTACGCGCCCGGCCAGGCGGAATTCGCCCGACTGCTTTCGTATGCTCCGAGCAATCCGGAATCCTATAACATGCTTGAACCCGATGTCGCCAAGTGGCTCGTGGGGTATAAGGACAACGGCAAGCACGCCATTTGGGGCAATCCGGATTGGGAGGTTGCGAATATCGACAGATTGGAGGAGCGGTTCAACGATTGGTTGTCGAAGTAGCTTCTTAACCCCTCACCGCGCGCGGTGGGGCAGGCACCGCGAGTGCCCTAAGTCGCGGCAATCGCCAGCCTCTGTTCTTCTCCCGCGCCTGCTCCCCGCGGCTTGATCGCCTCCTGTCGAGTCAGGCGCCGCTCATTATAACCAGCCGCGTCTTCCACGACGACCCGGGGGAGCTAGCGCTTTGACACAGAGCGTTGCGAACGGCACGGCCTCTCTCGAGAGGGGGGCGAACCCCACAATCAAACAAAAGCAACAGGCCTTCCCCCTCGTTCTCCTGGCCCCTTGTGTCGTCTTTCTTCTTGTGATGTTCGTAGCGCCTTTGATTTACGTCATCGTATTGAGCGTCACCGAGCCAAGGATCTCTGCCGAAAACTACGAGCGGATTTTTGCCTCACCGGTCTACTTGAGAGTGCTTTGGAACACGTTTCAAACGGCTCTCACGGTCACCCTGGTGTCTCTGACCTTGGGCTACCCGCTGGCTTATGTCATTGCACGACGCAGCGACTGGCTCGGGACCTGCCTACTCGCAATCGTCGTCATAAGCTTTTGGACGGGGTTCGTCGTTCGAACTTATGCTTGGCTGATTATTCTGGGCAACCGGGGTCCGGTTTCGAACATTTTTCACTGGCTTGGGTGGGAGCCGCCGCAGCTCCTGTTCACTTCCTTCAGCTCGACAGTGGGAATGGTGCACATTCTCTTGCCCTTCATGGTTTTGGCGCTGCTGAGCGTCATGAAGAAGATCGACGCGCTCCACTTGCGGGCCGCCAACAGCCTGGGAGCGCCGCCGTTCACAGCTTTCCGCACGGTTTTTCTTCCTCTGAGTCTCGCCGGGGTCGTGAATGGCTCCATACTTGTATTTACGTTCGCGCTTGGGTTCTATATCACCCCGATTTTGCTTGGCTCGCCACGCGACCTCATGATCTCGCAGTTGATAAACCAGCAGATCGAGGAGGTGCTGAACTGGGGTTTCGCTTCAGCGCTTTCGATAGTTTTGCTGTCTGCCACGCTCGTCACCATCATCGTCGGGAATAAGCTATTTGGCCTCGACCGCCTCTGGGGATGAAGATGTCGGAAGTACGCCTCCGTGATCGCATCCCGACGCTAGCCGCGATTCTTGTCGCGCTGTTTCTTTTCTTACCGATCCTCATCGTCGTGCCGATGTCCTTCTCGACCGCCGTCTCGTTCCAATTTCCTCCGCCCGGCTATTCGATGGGATATTACAGAGCCTATTTCAGTGACCCCACTTGGCTCGCCCCCACTGCGAACAGCTTTATTGTAGCCACTGCCACCATGGTGCTGACGATGCTATTGAGCGTTCCGGCCGCCTTTGCATACGTTCGCAAACGGTTCGTCGGAAGGACCGCAGTCAATCTTCTCATCATGCTGCCCTTGATCGTACCGCCGGTGGTCAGTGCTTTGGCATTCTATGGCTACTTGGGTCGGGCCGGCTTGACCGGAACCCTTCCAGGCATGGTGATGGCGCACGTGAGCCTCGCCATTCCGGTTAGCTTTTTGGTGCTATGCGCAACACTCAAAGGCTTTGACCGGAACCTGGAACGCGCTGCGATGATATCGGGAGCGGGACCGGTTCGAACCTTTTTTCTCGTGACAATGCCGACCTTACGTTCGGGTATGGTAACGGCCTCCATGTTCGCGTTTCTCGCTTCCTTCAACGAGGCGGTTGTCGCGATCTTCATCAGCGGCCGCGACGCCGGCACTTTGCCCAGAAAGATGTTTGAGAGTATCCAGCTGGATGCCGACCCGGTGATTGCTGTCGTTTCTACTCTGCTGATCGGAGGAGTGCTGCTCGGCGTGGTAGTTTCATCGATGCCTCGTCGGCGTTCGCAGAGCCGGACTGCGGCCGTTTCACTGCGCGGCCCCGGTCCATAGGGAGTAGCAGAGTGGGCGAGGCATACCTGAGGCTGGTGGGGCTACGGAAATCTTACGATGGCGTACACAATGCCGTCGAGGAAGTTTCCATGGACATCGAGAGAGGTGAATTCGTCACCTTCCTCGGGCCGTCCGGGTCGGGCAAAACCACTACGTTGACGATGATAGCCGGATTTGAGGACGTGACCAGCGGGCAGATTTTGCTGGATGGCAGAGACCTGAGCAATCTAAGGCCTTGGAAGCGCAATATCGGAATGGTCTTCCAGAACTACGCTCTCTTTCCGCACCTCACGGTAGCCGATAACGTAGCGTTCCCGCTCCGGATGCGCGGCTGGCCGAAGCCGGAGAGGAGGCAACGCGTTGGTGAGATGCTCGACCTCGTCGGTCTGCACATGTTCGCGGAGCGCTATCCTCGGGAGCTTTCGGGGGGCCAGCAGCAGCGGGTGGCATTGGCGAGGGGGCTGGTGTTCAGTCCAGATGTGGTTCTTCTTGACGAGCCCCTCGGTGCGCTCGACAAGAACTTGCGTGAGCAAATGCAGATTGAGATCAAGCGAATACATCGCGAGGTAGGCATCACGACCATATACGTGACGCACGATCAGACTGAGGCCATGACGATGTCCGATCGTATTGCCGTATTCAGCAATGGACGGGTCGAGCAGATCGCTGCTCCGCTCGACATCTATCACACACCCGCCACGCGTCACGTCGCAGGCTTTGTAGGCGAGACCAATCTCATGCTGGGGCGAGTCACAGAGAAGGAGGGTTGTTTGCAGGTGGCTGAACTTGGATTAATCAAGGTTCCGCCCCATCGGAATCGCCACGAGGCGGTTACTGAGTACGATGTGATCGTCCGGCCCGAGCATATGAAGGTGGTCAGAGGATCTGAGGCTTGCGATCTGAACACGTTCGAGATGACGGTAGAGACGGTGATAAATTACGGCGATAGGCTGACCTTGGTGGGATCTAAGGGAGGCCTGCCCATTCGTGTTCGGCTAAACTCCTTGGATAATCTTCCCCTGGAAGGTGAAGTGTTGGTCTTCGGCTGGTGCCCGAAGGACACGCACCTGATCCCACGCCAACCTGCAGGCGACAGATCCCAGGATCGCTCACCACTGCGAACCGTGGCCGGCGCTCTGTATTGAACTCAGTGCGTCTGTGGTCGTCGCGACCGACGGGCCGGCAAGTGCGGAGCGTGCATCGCATTCAGAATGAATGCGGTCAGAGAAGATTTCACTTTCTCCTCTCCGGCTGGAGCGAGGATCCAATGCCGCAAAGCCCAGGTCGTGCATAGAAAATATATAAAGTCCGCGGCAAGTGCAGGATCGATTTCGACGAACTCACCAGACCGTTGGCCCCGGACGAGAATCGACTTCCACTCGGCGACGAAAGCCCGGTCCAAGTCAAAGATTTTCTTGCGGGCATCCTCCGGCAACCACTTTGCCTCGCGATAAACCACGTTGATCAGTCGGCGGTGGTCGTCACAGTAGTCAAGATACTGCTTCACCGCGCGCTCCAGAAGCCGGCAAATCGGACCCTCTTCAGCCGCGATCTGACCGAGCTCTGTTGTCATCGTGCCGAGGTAACGGCTGGACAGGAAGACCAGCAGATCCTCTTTTTTTCGGATCGACAGGTAGAGCGTTGGAATCGGAATCCCTGCGTGAGACGCGATCTCCCGGATGCTTGCACCGGCGAAACCTTTCTCGGCGATGATGTCCAGTGCCGCGGCGCTTACGCGCTCCAGGCGCTCGTAATTGGGAGAAACGTTGCCCTGTGAAACAGTAGTGGCCGGAATGGCTCGAACTGACGCAGCATGACGCTGGTCACTGCCGGAGGCTTGAACCGCGTGAGTTTCGGTCAACTCCGCAACCAGGTGCTTCGGATCGAGGCTTTGCGCATCACTCGCAAAAACCCGGGCACGCCAAGTCGCCGTCTCGGCCGATATGAAGACGGGGCGTGAATCTGTGGTCACGACTCCGCCGGTGCGCTCTTGGAACGTCTTGATCAAGCTCTCGACGCGGCGTCGGGAGTTGGTGTCGGCGGGGAAGCACCGTGAGATGCCAATCTCATTGGCCTCGAAACCACAGCGCTGTACGAGATTCGCGAACGAGTCGGTGGTGCCCGGCCCGGCGGACGACCATCGCGAAATGGTCAAGACCTTCTCCGTGGTGGCGTCGATGATCGTCGATTGCGAGGCGTTGGTTGAGTTCTTTTCGACTGCTACGGACAAGGAGGGCTCCCTAGTCTACAGTACGCGCAAGCTCGAGCAACGGATCGAAAGGCCTTACGAAAGGCGTCGATCGAAAACTCTTTTTACCTTAGGCTCGCGTCCGGACCCTGTCAGCTCAGCCGTGCCATGAGGTGGGCTCAGGACGATGTCGATCATCCCGAGATTGAGCTTGGCTCTCAACGCCGCCTGGACTGTCGAGCGCAGCGCTTCGTCGGATGGGGTCTCGGTCTCGATCGTCACCCGCAGCCGATCGGATCCAGCTTCCTGAAGCGCCTCGGCGATCCATTCGGTACAACCGGGCGCGGCGTCGAGGATCGCCTGCTCGATCGCCATCGGATGAATGCTGGTCGCGCGCATCCGGATGACGTGATCGACGCGACCGCGCGGCGGCAGCATTCGGGCCAAGGTGCGCCCGCAGGAGCATTGGCTCCTCTCCACCCCCACAAGGTCCCCGGAGCGGAACCGGATCTTGGGCGAGCTGCGCCAAACCCAGCTCGTGATGCACATCTCCCCATATTCCCCGTCCGGCACTTGATTGCCTTCCGGGTCGAGAACCTCGATCTCACAAGCATCCTGCCAGATATGCGCCCCGATTGCCCCGTGAGCGCAGCGGCTCGCTTCGCAATCGATGGAGCTCCACGTCAACGTGTCCACGGAGCCGAAAAGATCGTAGACAGGAGCGTTCCACAGACTCTCGAGCTTCGCCCGCACCCCGACTGAAGCGAGTTCCCCCGCGATGACGATCTTTCGAACCTTCCAAGCGGACGGGTCCTGACCTTCCTCGACCGCGACCTCGGCGAGCCTGGTCAGAAAGCTCGCGGTACCCGCCAGGACTGTGACGCCCGCACGCCGGATCAGGTCGATCTGGCGACGGCTTTCGGTGGTGCGCCCGCTGCTCGCGGGAAGAAGGCCGATCCCCGCTCCTTGCGCGGCCCAGGTAAAGGCCCACGCTGCGCCCATCGGAGCATAAGTGAAGGTGACGTGAAGCAGGTCGCGATTGTTGAGCCCGAGATAGTGGAAGCAGCGCGCCATGATGTCGCGCATTCCCGGTATGTCGCCGTATCCTACGGGAAAGAGGCGAGGCGTACCGGTCGTACCGCTCGTGCTGAGCATCATCGCGATTTCGTCGCTGATCTCTGGATTGTAGCAGTCGCCCCAAGGCGGCTTTTCCTCGATATTCCGACGTTGATGCTCGACATTCCAGGTTGGAAGGTCATGGAGATCATCTACAGAACGGACCGACCGCCAATCCGCGCCAGCCTCTCTCCAAAGATCCTGGTAGAAGGGGATGGTCTCTGCCGCATAACGCACCACGTGCAACAACCGCTTGGCCTGGCATTGCCGAATGACCTCGACCGGCGCGCGCGCAAGGTTGGCTTCCAAGTCTTGACCGTAGCCCGCGAACCGGAACGGCTCGGGCAACAAGTCGAACTCCATTGCTGCTCTCCAATAAATAGGCCGGGCAAGCTCACGTGTAAAGCTGATACATACGATACAAACCCGTGCAAGTCATTGCCCGCACGGGGGCCGGTTTCTCGATTCCGTGAGATCTCCTGTTTATCGTTTAGCGCCCCCGTCGTCCCGTGTCTCAGCGGCGCCGGCTATTCGCTTGAACGTTCCCGAGTAGCTCAGAACTGGCGCGCCATCGGCCGTCATGATGCCACGCAGAAAGGTCAGAGACCGGCCCCCCAGGACGATTTCGCTGCGGGCCTCCACGCGCTGGCCGGCCCGCGCTCCACCCAGGAACTGGCTCGTCAGTGCAACCGTAACGAGCTCCGCGGTGCCGTAGTGGAGCCGCGCCGTGATGTACATCGAGAAATCCGCCATGGTCAGCAGACAACCGCCATGGACGCTACCTGCATTGTTCAGGTTCCGGCTCGTCGGGCGAAAAGCACAGAGTACGCCGCTCTCATCCACGCGATGATAGAACGGGCCGGTCTCATTGTTGAAAGCCGCGTCACGGAAGCTCTCCCAACCGGCAAACTCACCCTCGTCGATACGGAGCGGCTGATGGCCCGCTGTCAACCGGCCAGCGGATGGCCTCTCGGCGTCACGGGGCACAATCGCCGAGCCTCTTGATGAGCGCGTCCTGAGCGCGCCGTGTCGGGATCGCCGCCTCGAGCCAGGCAGCGTGCGTGAAGACCCCGCGATCGTCGTAGCGCTGGCCGACGATCTGCAGCCCGACAGGTAGCCCGGAGTGAGTGTATCCGCACGGCACCGACGATGCTGGCTGCTCCGTCAGGTTGAACAGGAAGCTGTTCGCAAAGGGCTCGAACGGCATCCGCGGATCCGGCCCGGGCAGCTCGGCGGGAAATGCAGGGGCGTGAACGGAAGGAAGAATCAAGAAATCCAGATCGTCGAAGATCCGCGCCGCGCGCTCCCTCATCCTCTGGACCTCTGAGAAGAGAGCGTAGAACTCAACGGCAGAGATCGTGTCTGCTTCGGCTGACCAATTTTCGATGACGTCCGCCTCGGCGCGCCGGTGCGGCGGCATGGTCACGAGTTCGGTCCGGCAGCGCACCTTGAAGAAGCGCTCGGCGGTGAGGAGATCGGCCCGACTGAAGAGCTCCGGAATGCTGCGGACGGAGGCGCCGTCCGCCTCCATCGCGCGTACCGCCTCACCCACCAATGCCACCACTTCAGGATCGGGGTTCAGCCCGAAACCCAGCGAGGGGCAGAATCCGATCCGTGCGCCGGGCCTGGGGGGTTGCCGAGACACCGCGCTGTAATCGGTCCCGTCCGGCGGGAGCGCCGTGAAGTCCCGCTTATCGGGTCCGGCCAGAACATTCATAAGCAGGGCGGCGTCCGCGACATCGCGCGCCATCGGCCCCGCTACGAGCGCCGGACTGTTCGGAAAGTAGTACGGTACGCGTCCATAGCTCGGCTTGTGCCCGACCAGCCCACAGTAGGATGCGGGCAGCCGGATCGACCCGACGATATCGGTACCGATCGCGAGCGGATTGATGCCAGCCGCAATCGAAGCGGCCGCGCCGGCGCTCGACCCTCCGGAAGTCCGCGCGAGGTTCCAGGGATTGCGGGTGATCCCATGACGCGAGCTGACGCCGGAGGGCAGAATGCCGAAGTCCGGCATTGTGGTCTTGCCGAGAAAAACGGCGCCCGCATCCCGCATGCGTGCGACCCCCGGGACATCGGTGTCCCATGTCTGTTCGTCGGCTCGGTGCGCGGCTGAGCCGCGATAGGAGGGATGTCCCTTCGAGGCGAGCGCGTCCTTCACGGAAGAGGGAACGCCATCGAGCGGACCGCAAGGCTTGTCCTTCGTCCAGCGAGCCTCGGATTCGCGAGCCGCCGCTAATGCCTCATCATGATCGATCAGGTAAAACGCACAGAGTTGGGGGTTCAAACGCTCGGCACGAGCCAGCATTCCGGACACGACCTCGACCGGCGAAAATTCCCTGCGGCGATAGCCGGCGAGAAGTTCGAGCGCGGTGAGCGTAGCGAAGTCGGCTGTCATGCCAATCTGTCCGGCGCTACGCAAAAGATGCTACGCCGAGCCCCATCGACCAGTTTTCTTTTGGAATGTCGACAATGCAGATCAGAAAGCGATCGTTCTCAGCGACCGCCAACGTGGCGCGCATAGACCGATAGACGCTCTCGATCACGGTCTCTTTGAATTCGACGGATTTGCCGCGCAACAAGGAAACGCGCGTGAAGGGCATTGACCGCCTCCCCGCTTCTCAGTTGAGGCCGTTCTTGAAGTGCGGGATAACATGCTCTCCGATCAGGCGAATCGAGTTCATCACCTGGTCGTGAGGAAGCCCTTCCATACGGAAGAAGATTTCGCCGATCCCAATCGAGCGATAGCGCGCGATCTTGCGAATGAGAGTCTCAGGATCGCCGACAAGCACGTTGTCGGTCTGATCGAGCTGGTCGAAGTTCGAAGTAATCTCTCTGGTCCGAGTGAAATCCAGATCGTTGCCGGCCGCCTTCATCGTGGTCTCATACAGATCGATCACGCTCTTGAGCCAAGCCAATATCGGTTGCGCTGCCTCAACGCGGGCGCGCTCTGTCGTCTCGGCACAATGCGCCAAGATGAAAACTGACGTTCTGTCGTTCACGACGTCAGAGAAGGGCTCCGGATTGCGGATGGCGTCCTGGTAGAGTTTCACTCTCTTTTCCAGCTGCCGGAGATCGACGCCCGCAGCCAATGTCAACAGACCCATTCCCATCCGCCCCGCCTTGGTGTGCGAACTCGGCGCAATAGCGGCATACCAGAGCGGCGGATGCGGCCGCTGGCTCATCTTGGGGCAGAGACGTCGCGGAGGGATCTGGTAGAATTTACCGTCATAGGAAAATTCGTCCTGGTTCCAGGCTCGAATGAGTATTTCCATGACTTCGTTATAGCGCGCGTCTGTTTCACGCACATCGATTCCGAACCCGCCAGCCGTTCGGGTCGAATTACCTTTCCCGGAACCAAATTCTATTCTGCCACGGGAAAGCAAGTCCAAGGTCGCGATCTGCTCGGCCAAGCGCGCCGGCTGGTGGAAGGGAAGCAACGATATGGCAGTCCGCAGCTTGATGTTCTTGGTGCGAGCCGCGACCGTGGCGAGGAAAATCTCACCCGACGCTATGGTGCAAACAGGCGCATAGAAATGCTGCTCTGACGTGCCCCAAACGTCGAACCCAAGCTCATCGGCAAGAACGGCCTCGGCGATCACCTCATGATAACGATTCCGAATCTCCTCCGGCCCCGGATTCTTGTCCAGCTCGGAGATGCTGCCGACCAGGCAGGCTTCCGTGACTATCCCGAAATCCATAGCGCCCTCAATGAATGATCGCTCACTCAACGTAGCACGCCAGTCGACTGCGTCAACTCCCTTTTTAGTCCGGTGGAAGAACGCCTTTCAGCCTGGGTGAGCGTGGTTTGTCCGTCTCGGGGGATCGCCGGCGATCTTGCGTCCGATGTCGCGGGTCATTCGGGCGTGCGCACGGTCCGCAGCGCAGCGCTGTGGTACGAGCTGCGCGACTGTCGAACTCGCCGAAGCGGTTTCAGACCGAGCGTCGTTCCGGCGCTCTGCGGTTTTGCCAAACGGCCCCCGGCGCCGCGGACGCGCGGCGGATGGCGGCCCACTTGTGGCTGCGCGGTCGTCGAGCACGACGACATCGCCGGGCTGCAACGTCGGACCAGGAACTGCTCGACTCAGGCTCGGAAGACGGAACGGTTGATGAGTCCGTCAATGACGCATGGCGCTCGATGCGGTCGCTGCGCAGTGCGGCGAGGAACGTCATCGTGGTCCAGCGCCCGTGCGGGACGCGCGACGTGGATGCAGAAGCGCTGGAGCGCCCGTCAAGAGCGCCAAGTAACCCACCTGCCTCAGGCGCCGAAAGGGCCGCCGCCACCGGTGAAATTCGGCGAGCGCTTTTCGCGAAACGCCCGGAGACCTTCCTGATTATCCGGCATAAAAAAGCTCGCCATCTCTAATGCCCAGGAATAATCGAAGGATGCAGTATTCTGTCGCAGCCAACCGTTCAGCACGTGCTTTGTTCCACGTATGGCCCATTGTGACCCCGAGGCAAGGCGATTGGCGACACTCATCGCGGTGGGAAGTAGCTGATCATGCTCGACGCACTTGCTCACCAAACCCATCTCAGCAGCCTCGCGGCCGGACACCGGCTCGCAGAGAAGTAGATAATATTTAGCACGAGCCATTCCGCAGAGCAGAGGCCAGATTAACGCAGCGTGATCGCCCGCAACGACGCCCAGCTTGGTGTGACCATCAATCAGCTTGGCTCTTTCGGAAGCGATACTTATATCAGCCAGCAAGGCAACAGCGAGTCCAGCGCCTACTGCAGCGCCGTTGATTGCTGAGACGACTGGCTTTCGTAGCTCGACCATGGCTCGAACGATGGCAAGCGCATTTTCCATAGTCAGGCTCACCGTTTCAGCATTGACCGGGACGTCCCTTCGCATGTCCCCGCCCGCACAAAAGCCTTTGCCGGCCCCTGTGATGAGTGCGACCTTCGCCTCCTGATCCCGATCGAAATCCAGCCAGATGCGCCCGAGCTCAGCGTGCCCGTCCTCGTCGGTCGCATTGAGGACTTCGGGACGGTTCATCGTGATGAACAGAACTCCATTGTCTTTTCGCTCCACGGTCAGGAACTTGTAGCTGGCGTAGTCCATGATTTCTCACTTGCAATTAGGGGAGCGTGGGCTGCCGATCTGCTCACTCTCGTGAGTGGGCGTTCACTCACTGTCCAACATGGTTCACTTAGGAGTCAACTGAGCAGCAAACCTACTCGAGGGCGGAATCGGTAATCCTGCGCTCAAGCCAACCATTCGAGTGGTCCGGTACCTGCCGTCCAGGCTGCGTCGCCATATAGAGCTGTAGGCGACCGCAAGCATGCCGTCGCAGAGCCGGCTTTGACCAGAATAAGTCACGATCAGCATGCCAGTCACGGCGGCCGACGCCGCTATGGACGTAGCCAATGTTCGGTCAAGTAAACATACGCTCCACTTTGACGACGTGGATCGTCAGGCGGCTGCGCAAAGGTGGAACGCCCCACGGGACAATTGCCCGATAGTTTCTATGAGTTGAAACCGCTCATTGAGCCGGGCGGTTGCGGCGGTATCGAGGCTTGGGGCGCCGCAGCCGGCCGGCCTCGACCGCCTGCCAGACCAGCAGGACCGGCACGCCGAGGGCGAGATCGCGGGCGCGGCGCAGCAGCGACACGCCGATCGCGACCTCGGGCGGCACGCCGAACACCATCCCCAGGCTGGCGTAGCCGGCCTCCTGCACGCCGGCATAGCCGGGCACCAGAAAGGCCAGGCTGAGCACGCCGTCGAGCAGCGCCTCGAGGGCGAGGGCGCTGGCCAGGTCGATCGGCACGCCGAGCAGGCGGAGCGCGATCCAGGTGCCGACCCCCGTGCCGATCCAGGCCAGCAGGTGCAGGACGGCGGCGAGCGCCAGCCGGGCGCCGTTGGCATAGAGGTCCGCCAGTTCCGCCTCCACGGCGTCCAGCCGGGCGGCGGCGCCGTCGAACCAGCCGCCGCGCAGGCGCCGGCCCAGCGCCCGGAACAGCCGCCCGGCGCCGCGCTGCACGCCGATGAAGCCGGCGCCCGCGGCCACCGCCACCGCCAAGCCGATCGCCAGCGGCACGGCGAGGGCTGATCCCGGCGCCCGGGCCAGCAGCACGATGAGCCCGATCGCGGAAAAGCCGATGAGCCCGAGGAATTCCGCGGTGACGTCGACCAGCGTGGTGGATGCGGCGAGCGAGGCAGGCACCCCACCCAGCGTCATCGCCCGCGCGCCGAGCAGGAAGGCGCCGAGCTGGGAGAAGGGGAGGCAGCTGCCGGCGGCGTCGCGCACCAGGCGGGCGGCGACGGCGGTGGGCAGCGATCGCCGCCCACGCGGCAGCAGGCTGTTCCAGGCGGCGCCGAGCAGCACGAACAGGGCCGCCTGCCAGGCGGTGATCAGGACGAAGCCGCCCCAGCCTATGGAGAGGGTGGCGGCGACCACCCCCTTGAGGCCGAACCAGCCGACCAGGGCGGTGTCGAGAACCAGGCCGAGCACAGCCAGACCAATCGAGAGACGCTTCACGCGAGACTTGCTTCCCAGTGCGAGAACGGAGGCCGGCGGCCGGGCGGCACTTTTGCGGCCGCGGCCGGCGCCTGTATACCTCGGGCCTCGGTGGTGCGGGAGCAACGCGATCTTCGACGGGCTGACCCTGGTGACCGGCGCCACCGGCTTCGTGGGGTCGGCGGTCGCCTATGCGCTGGAGGCGCGGGGCGCGGCGGTGCGGGTGCTGGCCCGACGCGGCAGCGACCGCCGCAACCTGGCGGGGCTGCGCGCCGAGATCGTCGAGGGCGACCTCACCGACCCGGCCTCGCTCAGCCGCGCCGTCGCCGGCTGCCGCTACCTTTTCCACGTCGCCGCCGATTATCGGCTCTGGGTGCCCGATCCCGCCGCCATGCTCGCCGCCAATGTCGGCGGCACGCAGGCGCTGATGCTGGCCGCGCAGGCCGCCGGGGTGGAGCGGATCGTCTATTGCAGCAGCGTGGCCGCCCTCGGCCTGACCAAGAACGGTGCCGCCGCCGATGAGGCCACGCCGGTCACCGAGGCGGCAATCATCGGCCCCTACAAGCGCTCGAAATACCTGGCCGAGCAGGCGGTACTGGCGCTGGTGCACGACCGCGGCCTGCCGGCGGTGATCGTCAACCCCTCCACCCCCGTGGGCCCGCGCGACATCAAGCCGACGCCGACCGGGCGGATGATCCGCGACGCCGCCTCCGGCCGCATGCCGGCCTATCTCGATACCGGCCTCAATATCGTGCATGTCGACGATGTCGCGCAGGGCCATTTGCTGGCGATGGAACGCGGCCGGGTTGGCGAGAAATACATCCTCGGCGGCGAGGACTTCCACCTCGCGACCTTGCTGGCGCTGGTGGAGGACGCGGCGGGGCGACGCGGGCCGCGGCTGAAACTGCATGAGGGGCTGCTCTGGCCGATCGCCCTGCTCAACGAGGCGGTCGCCCATGTCGCGAAGATCGAGCCGAAGGTGACGCGCGACCATCTGCGCATGGCGCGCAAGAAGATGTTCTTCTCCTCGGCGAAGGCCCGTGCCGAGCTCGGCTACGCACCGCGGCCGGCGCGCGAGGCGGTGGTCGACGCCATCGCCTGGTTTCGCGCCAACGGCATGGTGAGACCGGCGAAAGCCGCGGCATGATCTTTCCCGCAGTTCTGGCGCTGCTGGTGTGGGCGTATCTGCTTGCCGGGCACGGACGGTTCTGGCAGGCCGGACCGTTCCTGGCCGAGGCCGGCCGGGCGGACGGGCCGGCGGTCAGCGTCGTCGTGCCGGCGCGCGACGAGGCGCCGGTGATCGCGGACAGCCTGCGTTCCTTGCTGGCGCAGGATTATCCCGGCCGGTTCGAGATCGTGCTGGTCGATGACGGCAGCACCGACGGGACCGGCGACATCGCCCGCGGCTTCGCCGACCCGAGGCTGCGCGTGCTGACCGGCCGGGCCAGGCCGCCGGGCTGGAGCGGCAAGCTCTGGGCGGTGTCGCAGGGCGTGGAAGCGGCGACGGGCGAGTTCCTGCTGCTCACCGATGCCGACATCGAGCATCAGCCCGGCCATCTTTCGGCCCTGGTGAACAAGGCGGAGACCGAAGACCTCGACCTGGTGTCCGAGATGGTGGCGCTGAACTGCGAAAGCTTCGCCGAGCGCGCCCTGGTGCCGGCCTTCGTCTACTTCTTCGCCCTGCTCTATCCCTTCGCCAGGGTCAACGATCCCGGCAATGCGACGGCGGCGGCGGCCGGCGGCACCATGCTGGTGCGCCGCGCGGCGCTGGCCCGGATCGGGGGCGTCGCTGCAGTGCGCGGCGCGCTGATCGACGACGTGGCGCTGGCGCGCGCGGTGAAGCGGGGCGGGCGCATCTGGCTCGGCCACAGCCGGCTGGCGCGCAGCCGTCGGCCGTATCCCGGTGCCGCCGACATCTGGCGCATGGTGGCGCGCACCGCCTTCGTGCAGCTGCGGTTTTCCTGGGCGCTGCTCGGCCTGACGGTGCTCGGCATGGCGCTGACCTGGCTGGTGCCGCCGGCGGCGACGCTGTTCGGGCATGGCGCGGCGCGGCTGTGCGGCGGGCTGGCCTGGGCGGGGGCCGCTGCGTCCTATCTGCCGACCTTGCGGCGCTTCGGCCTGTCCCCGCTCTGGGCGCCGTTCCTGCCGCTGGTCGCGGTCTTCTACATGGTGGCGACCATCGGCTCCGCGCTCGACAACGCCAGGGGCCGCGGCGTGGTGTGGAAGCGCCGCGTCTATGCAGAGAAGCAGGCGTGAGCGCCTCGGCGACTCTGGAGTCCGTCGAGCACTGGTCGGGCAAGGACCGCGGGGACGAGAACTTTCCCGTGGGCTCGGCGCTGATCCGGCGGGACCTGCGCCGGCACGTGCACGCCTTCTACGCCTTCGCCCGAAACGCCGACGACATCGCCGACAGCCCCGACCTGACGCCGGAGGACAAGGTGGCGCGGCTCGACACGATGGAGGCGGTGCTGCTGGCCCGTCGCGAGGAAGGCTCGCCGAGCGGCCTGCGCCTGCGCGCGAGCCTCGCCGAGACCGGGGTGACGCCGCGCCATGCCTGCGACCTGCTGGTCGCCTTCCGCCAGGACGCCACCAAGCGTCGCTACGCCAGCTGGGAGGAGCTCTACGAGTATTGCCGCTTCTCTGCCATGCCGGTTGGCCGCCACGTGCTTGATCTCCATCGCGAGGCGGCGGCCACGCATCCCCCCTCGGACGCGCTCTGCACTGCCCTTCAGGTCCTGAACCACCTGCAGGACTGTGCTGCCGATCTCAAGACGCTGGATCGCTGCTATCTGCCGCTCGACCTGCTGGCCGAGCACGGCTCCTCCATCGAGGAAGTGCGCGGCCCCGCCGAGACACCCGGCCTGCGGCGCGTGCTCACGGCGCTGCTCGACCGCGTGGACGGGCTGAACCGCGCCGCCCCTGGCCTGCCGCGCCGCACCCGCAGCCGGCGGTTGCGCCTGGAGACGGCGATCATCTGCGCCCTGTCGCGTCGCCTGGCGGCGAGGCTGCGCCGAGGCGATCCGATCGCCACGCGGGTGAAGCTGACGAAGAGCGACGTGGTGGCCAGCGTGGTCGCGGCGCTGCGTTTCCTGCCATGAACGGCGGGGCCCGCCGGCCGCTCTCAGCCCCGTGAGCCCTCCGCTCGAAGCGGCACCGCAAGACCTGGCGGAGGTGGAGGCGATCGTCCGCCGCGCCGGCACGTCGTTTTATCGCGGCATGCGCGTCCTGCCGCCGGACCGACGTGCCGCCATGTACGCGATTTATGCGTTCTGTCGAATCGTGGACGACATCGCCGACGAACCCGCCCCGATCGATGACAAGCGCACCCGTCTGGACCGCTGGCGCACCCGCATCGCCGCAATCTATCGCGGCGAAGCCGATGGGCCGGTGACCCGCGTGCTGGCCCGCGCGGTGCCGCGCTTCGGCCTGCGCCGGGAGGATTTCCTGGCCATCATCGACGGCATGCAGATGGACGCGGAGACGGAGATCGTGGCGCCGCCGCTGGCTGCCCTCGACCTCTATTGCGATCGGGTGGCGGCCGCCGTCGGGCGGCTGTCGGTGCGGGCCTTCGGCGATGGCTCGCCGGCCGCCGACCGGGTGGCGCATGCGCTCGGCCGGGCCCTGCAGCTCACCAACATCCTGCGCGACCTGGAAGAGGACGCCGAACGCAACCGGCTCTATCTGCCGCGGGAGTTTCTGGACGAGGCCGGGGTGCCGCACGACGCGCGCGCCGCTCTGGCCGCACCGGCGCTGCCGGCGGTGTGCGCCCGGGTGGCGGCACTTGCCCGAAAAAACTTCGCCGAGGCGCAGACGGCGATGCGCGAGGCCGACCGCCGGGCGATGCGGCCGGCGCGGCTGATGGGCGCGACCTATGCCGCGATCCTGGCGCGGCTCGAGCGCCGCGGCTGGAGCCGGCCGGGCGAGCGGGTCCGGCTGCCGGCCTGGACCAAGCTCTGGCTGGCGCTGCGCTACGGGCTGGCATGATGCCCCGCCCCGCCGAGCCGCAGGTGCACGTGATCGGCGCCGGCCTCGCCGGGCTGGCAGCCGCGGCGGCACTGGTTGAGGCCGGGCGCCGCGTCGTGGTCTATGAGGCGGGGCCGGCCGCCGGCGGACGCTGCCGCTCCTATTTCGACCGCGGGCTCGGCTGCCGCATCGACAACGGCAACCACCTGCTGCTCTCCGGCAACCACGCCGCCTACGCCTATCTCGACCGCTTCGGCACGCGGCGCAGCCTCGGCGGGCCGGGAGAGGCGGTGTTTCCGTTTCTCGACCGCGAGACGGGAGAGCGCTGGACGTTGCGGCCGAGTCCCGGACGCATCCCCTGGTGGCTGCTCGGGCGTCGCCGCCTCGTGCCGGGGACGCGGGTCCGCGACTATCTCGCCCTGCTGCGCCTGCGCCGCGCGACGGAGGAGGACACCGTGGAAGCGCTGCTGGGCGGCGGCACCCTGTATCGCCGCTTGCTGGAGCCGCTGGCCATCGCGGCGCTGAACACGCACCCCGGGCAGGCCAGCGCCCGGCTGCTGGCGGCGGTGCTGGCCGAGACCTTGCTGCGCGGGGGCGCCCACTGCATTCCCGCCTATCCCCGCCTCGGCCTGTCGGAAAGCTTTGTCGACCCGGCGATCGCCTGGCTGCAGGCGCGCGGCGGCCGCGTGCTGTATGGCCGCCGCGTCGCCGGCCTGACCGTGGAGGACGGGCGGGTGACGGCATTCGGCACGCCTGACGGCACGGTGGCGGTGGCCGCCGGCGAGGCCGTGGTGCTGGCGGTGCCGGCCTGGGTGGCGGCCGACCTGCTGCCGGGTCTGACGACGCCGGACGCGCACGAGGCCATCCTGAACATCCATTTCCGCATCGGCTCGGATCCGAAACACGCCGGCTTCATCGGCCTGATCGGCGGCACCGCCGAATGGATGTTCATCAAGCCGGAGATCATCTCGGTGACCATCAGCGCCGCCAATCGCCTGCTCGATGAACCCTCGCCGGTGATTGCCGAAGCGGTCTGGCGCGACGTTGCGGCGGTCTGCGATTTCACGGTGCCGATGCCGCCGGTGCGCGTGCTGAAGGAGAAGCGCGCCACCTTCGCCGCCACGCATGCCCAGGACCGCCGCCGGCCGCCGGCGCGCACCCCGCTCGCCAATCTGGCGCTCGCCGGGGATTGGACGGCGACCGGCTTGCCCGCCACCATCGAAGGTGCGATCAGGTCGGGCGAAACGGCGGCGGCGACATTGCTTGCCGCCTGACGCCTCCGGACCAATGCAGAGCGACACGATCCCCCTCGACACCCCCTCCCTGGCAGCGGCGCCCGGCGGCGATGCGGCGCTCGACGGCGCCATTGCGCGCGGCCGCGCCGCCTTGCTGGGGCGCCGGCGCGGGGATGGCCACTTCGTGTTCGAGCTGGAGGCGGACAGCACCATCCCCGCCGAATACGTCATGCTCGAGCACTTCCTCGACCGCATCGAGCCGGCGCTGGAGGACAGGATCGGCGTCTATCTGCGCGAGCGGCAGGGTGCGCATGGCGGCTGGCCGCTGTTCCATGACGGCGCCTTTGACCTCTCCTGCAGCGTCAAGGCGTATTACGCGCTGAAGCTGATCGGCGACGATCCGGATGCGCCGCATATGCGCCGGGCGCGCGCGGCGATCCTGGCCCATGGCGGCGCCGAGCGCACCAATGTCTTCACCCGCGCGCAGCTCGCGCTGTTCGGCCAGGTGCCGTGGCGCGCCGTGCCGGTGATGCCTGTCGAGCTGATGCTGGCGCCGCGCTGGTTCCCGATCACGCTGTGGCGCGTCTCCTACTGGTCGCGCACGGTGATCGTGCCGCTGCTCGTGCTGATGGCGCGGCGGCCGCGCGCGCGCAATCCGCGCGGCGTCGGCATCGCCGAGCTCTTCTGCACGCCGCCGGAACAGGTGCGCGACTGGATCCGCGGACCGTACCGCTCGCCCTGGGGGTATTTCTTCAAGGCGCTCGACAGCCTGCTGCGGGCGATCGAGCCCTACGCGCCGCGGCGGCTGCGCGCGCGCGCCATCGCCGCGGCCGAGCGCTTCGTCACCGAGCGGTTGAACGGCGAGGACGGGCTCGGCGCCATCTACCCCGCCATGGCCAACACGGTGATGATGTATGACGGGTTCGGCTACACCGCCGAGCATCCGCTTTCGGCGACGGCATGGCGGGCGGTGCGCAAGCTGCTGGTGATCGGCGAGGACCGCGCCTATTGCCAGCCCTGCCTCTCGCCGGTCTGGGATACCGGGCTCGCCGCGCACGCCCTGCTGGAAGCGGATCGGGCGATCGGGCCGGCGCAGGAAAGGGATTGGCTGATCGCCGCCTGCGACTGGCTGCGCGGCAAACAGGTCACCGATCTCGTCGGCGACTGGGCGGCGGCGCGGCCTGACGTGGCGCCCGGCGGCTGGGCGTTCCAGTACGAGAACCCGCACTACCCCGACGTCGACGACACCGCCGTCGTCGCCATGCTGCTGCATCGTGTCGGCGAGGGCGACGCCGCCGTGGCGCGCGCCCGTGACTGGATCATCGGCATGCAGTGCCGCGGCGGCGGCTGGGGCGCCTTCGACGCCGACAATGATCGCTTCTTCCTCAATCATATCCCGTTCGCCGATCACGGTGCGCTGCTCGATCCGCCGACCGCCGACGTCACCGCACGCTGCGTCTCGTTCCTCGCCCAGCTCGGCGAGCCCGCCGACACGGCGGTCATCGCGCGCGCCATCGCCTGGCTGCGCTCCGAGCAGGAGACAGACGGCAGCTGGTTCGGCCGCTGGGGCACGAATTACATCTACGGCACCTGGTCGGTGCTGTGCGCGCTGAACGCCGCGGGGCTGGCGCATGACGATCCGGCGATCCGCCGCGCCGTCGACTTCCTGCTGGCGACGCAGCGCGACGACGGCGGCTGGGGCGAGGACGAGGAGAGCTACGCCGGCGCGCCGCACGGGCGCTATCACACCAGCACGCCCTCGCAGACCGCCTGGGCATTGCTCGGGCTGATGGCCGCCGGCGCCGCCGATCACCAGGCGGTGGAGCGCGGCATCGCCTGGCTGCAGCGCCAGCAGAGCGTGGCCGGGGATTGGGCGGAGCAGGCCTATACCGCCGTCGGTTTTCCGCGGGTCTTCTATCTCCGCTATCACGGCTACCGCCTGTTCTTTCCGCTGATGGCGCTGGCGCGGTTCCGCGATCTGCAGCGCCGCAACGTGCGGCGTGTCGCCTACGGTTTCTGACGACGGTCAAGTCCCGGCATTGCGGATCGGCGTGGTCACCGGTCTCGCCGCGGAGGCCCGCATCGCCGGCGCGCTCTGGCCCGACGTGGCCGCCGGCGGCGGCACCGAGGCGGGAGCACGGCGGGCGGCGGAGCAGCTGGTCGAAAGCGGCGCCGAGGCGCTGCTCAGCTTCGGCCTGGCCGGCGGGCTTGATCCGGCTCTGCGCCCCGGCGATCTGGTGGCGCCGCTCGCCGTGCTGCATCAGGGCGAGACGCTGCCGACGGATGCCGAACTGCGCCGCCAGTTGCGCGGGACACCGATCGATCTGCTGCTCGGCGAAACGCGGATCCTGGCCGATGCCGCGGAGAAGCGGCGCGTCTGGCGACAGACCCGCGCCGGCGCCGTGGACCTGGAGAGCGGGGCGGTCGCCGTCGTCGCACAGCGCCACCGGCTTCCCTGGGCGGTGCTGCGGGCGATCTGCGATCCGGCGGAGCGAAGCCTGCCGCCGGCGGCGGTCGCCGCGCTCGATGCCGGGGGGGCGATTCGTGGCTGGCGGGTGCTGTCCTCCGTGCTTCGCCAACCCCGGCAGATTCCGGCGCTGCTGGCGCTGGGGCACGATGCCGCGGCGGCGCGACGGGCGCTGCTCCGCTGCGTCAGCGACGCTCCATCGCCGTTGCTTCCGGCGGTGCGTGGTTCTAACTAGGCGGCACGTACTGCTCGGGGGTGGCAAGCCATGGCGTTCATGACGAAGAATGCGCAGACTCGCATTAACGACATCACCGACGACATCGTCGCGCTGACGCCCGGCCCGCAGCAGAACGCCATGCGCGGCTGGCTCACCAATCACTGGGCCACGAGCACCGGGGGCAACGCGCAAGCGCTGAAAGGTACCTCCGACATCCTGACCATGACCGACGTCACCAATCCCGGCGACAAGGCAGTCCGGGCCAAGCGACGCGCCCTCATCGTTCTGGAAGCCCTGAAGGCCGGCTCCAACCTCAACGCCGCCAAGCAGGGGGTGATCAATTTGGCCGGGGGCGCCCTCGATGCGCGCATCGCCCCGCTGGTCGCCCGGCTTGCCATTCAGGCCGATCAGGATTTCGGCGCCGGCACGCTCATCCAGAACAAGTTCCTGATGGAGCTGAAAGCGCAGCCGACGGTCTTCCTGCAGAACAATCGCCTGCTGTCGGGCGCGATCGGCGGCGGTGCGCAAGCCTATTTCTTCTATGAGTACAGCAAGGATCAATACAAGATCGATCCCACGCGGCCTGCCCAGGCCGTCCACGCCTATCAGTTCAACGCCGTCAGCATTCCCGGCGTGTTCTGGCTCAATGTGCCGGGCCGCGGCAACGCGCCGAACAACGGCAGCTTCGCGACCATCGCCGGCAAGGAACTGACCGGGCCGGACGTCATGATCTCGACGATGTTCTCGGGCTGCTCGTTCTGCTTCAAGCGAGAGAATGTCAGCGGCAAGATATTCGCCGCGCACATCATGCCGGATGACGGTGCCGGCAATGTCGCCCAGGGCGGCGGCGCCGGACTGGCACGCCAGCTCGCGGGCCAGGTGCCGACCGTCACAGCGGGCAATTTCACCGGCACGGCAGCCGGCCCGTTCCGGGTCTATGGGGCCGGATGGTCAAACCTGGCCGCACCGCTGAATGTCGGATATCCCGTCCGCACTGTGCTCGACCAGTTCATGAACATCATCGGCATCCGTACGGGCGGAGCCTGGGAGATCTACTCCCAGCACATCCTGAACAATACCCAGACCGTCCATCGCATCCACTGACCGCGTCTGCGGAGAAAGCCAGTCGAGGGGTCTAAAACAGCAGTCCCTTGCGCAGCATTCCGTGCACGCCCTTCTCGCCGTTCACGGTCTGCGTGACATGGAAATCCACCGCCAGCGAGCAGAACTGATAGGCCTGCTCGCGCGATAGGGTGCTGCGGCCGGCGATGAAGGCGATCATCTCGCGGAGCGCCGTCTTCATCGCCACGTCGAGATCCTCGTGCATGCCCATGCTGATGTAGTGGGTTGCCGTCTCGGCCCGCGGATAGGCCTGGCCGGTTGCCTTGTGCAGCACCAGGGTGAACGTGCCGGTCAGGCAGGTCTCGAGGGCATTGATGCAGACCTCGCCGTCCCCCTGCACGCCGTGGCCGTCGCCGGCGGAGAAGTTGGCCCCCGGCGTCCACACCGGCAGAAACAGCGTGGTGCCGGCGCGCAGCTCCTTGTTGTCGAGATTGCCGCCGTGGGCGCGCGGCTCGCGGGTGGAGAGCGTACCGTAGGCCGCCCGGGGAGCCACCCCCATCACCCCGAAGAACGGCGCCAGGGCCAGCTCCGTGCCATGCGGCAGCCGGCAGACCGCACGTTCCCGGTCGACAGGGATGTAGCTCAGGAAGGGCTCCGGAAAGTCTTCCGGCAAGGTCCCGACGAGCGGGCGGAAGCCGCAATAGCCCCAGTCCGCACCCAGCGCGATCGTGTCGATGCGCACTTCCAGCGTGTCGCCCGGCTCGGCGCCGGCGACCGCCACCGGCCCGGTCAGGATATGGCCGCCCAGGCGCGGCGGCCGCGCGGCGTGGATCGCCGCCAGTCCGGGCGGGATGGCCAGCCCCGAACTCTCCGGCGGCAGGATGCCGGGCGCGCCGGCGACGACGCATTCCAGTTCCACCGTGTCGCCGGACGCGACCGTCAGGACCGGCGGGATCGCCGCATCGAACAGGCCCCACCTGACCGTCTCGGGGGTGGCGGAAATCCGGTGCGTGGCCATCGCCGAGGCGGGTAGCGGGTCAGCCGCGATGCACGGCGGTGGTCGTCGGAGTGCTGGCGGCGGTGGCGCTCGGGGCCGGCGCGTTGGGCGCCGCGATTGAGCCGGCCGGGCGGTCGGCGGCGGCCTCCATCGAGGCGTCGGTGTCTTCCGCCATGTTCTTCTTGAACGACTTGATGCCCTTGGCGAAGTCGCCCATCAGGTTGCTCACCTTGCCGCTGCCGAACAGCAGCAGGATGACCAGCAGCACGATCATCCAGTGCCAGATGCTGAAGCTGCCCATAGATCCTCCAGGCCAGGGGACTCCCCCCGGGAATCGAGCAAATGGACTGCGCGGCGCCTGGTTGCAAGCGGTGATTGGGCGGCGGCGCAGGCTGCCGGGCAGGGCCGGCGGCGCGATAGATTTATCGTCCGCCGGGTGAAATAAGTATGTTCTTTTCACGCATTTGGTGTAAACCTCCTCCTCGAAGTCGCGTCGTTGTACCGGCTTCGCGTTTCCTCCCGTTCCCATGCCCTCCTGGGCATGGCCCTTCAGGGGCGGCATCCTCCGGGATGCCGCCCTTTTTTTGCGTCACGGTGCCTGACCCCCACGCGGCGGCAGCAGCGGCAGGGCCAGGGCGCCGCCAAGCAGCCCGAGGCCGAACAGCGGCAAGTGGCTGTCGGTCGCGGCATAGAGCCCCGCCATGCCGAAACCCGCCAGCGTCTGCGCCGCGCCGTAGGCAGCGGTGCCAAGAGCCCAGAGCCGGGGGGTGCCCTCGCCGGCCAGCTCGCGGATGCGGGTGAGCGTCAGGGCGGTGACGCCGATCGCCGTGCCGCCGGCCGCCGCCGCGGAGAGGCTGAGCAGCCACGGCGCCGCGCTCAGCAACGGGATGGCGAGCGCCGCCTCCTGGACGAGGAAGGCGGCGAGCAGCGCCCGCCAGGCGCCGATCCGGTCGGCGAGCCGCCCGCACACGGCGGGTCCGAGGGCGCCGGCGACGCCCCAGATCAGCCAGGAGGCGGCGCCCGCGTTGGTGCCTCGGCCGAGGCCGCGGGCGATGAAATCCGCCCACCACAGCATGTGCGGCGCCGCCGCGACCGCCGCCAGCGCGTAGGCGATCATCAATAGGCCCGCGCCGGGAACCGCGCGGCCGAACAGCCTGCCGCCCCGCGGCGGCGGCGGGGGCACGTCCGGCCAGAGGCGCCAGGCCGCCGCGGCGCTGAGCAGGCCGGCGGCGCACAGGCCCAGCCAGGCCGCCGACACGCCCCAGGGCAGCAGACCCGGCACGATCGCCGCGCCGGCGACCACCCCGAGCCCGACGCCGGCGAACAGCAAGCCCCCGGCGAGGCCCCGCCGGCCAACCGGCACCGCCTGCTGCACCGCCGGGCCGGCCAGCACCATCAGCGCGCCGCCGGCGACGCCGGCCAGGAAGCGCCACGGCAGCAGCCAGACCAGGCTGCCGCGGATGGCGCAGAGCGCGAAGCAGGCGGCGGCGAGCAGCATGGCCCCGCGCAAGGTCCGGCGGAGCCCGAAACGCCGGCCGGCGGCCGGACCGTACAGCGCTCCGAACAGGTAGGCGCCGAGATTGGCGGCGCCGAGCACGCCGCCGGCGCCAGGAGACACCCAGCCGTCCTGGATCATCGCCGGCAGCAGCGGCGAGTAGGCAAAGCGCTGCAGCCCCACGCCGAGGAACGTCGCCAGGCAACCCGCCAGCGCCGGGCGCCAGAGACCGGCAGTCGGCAGGCTCATGAACGGCGGAGCCGGACCACCAACGCTTCCGCCGCCGCCGCCGGCATGGCCAGCGCCCGCCGCGCCGTCGCCTGCGCAAAGCCGGCGCGCGCCAGCACGCCGAGTTCGCGCCGCCGCGTTTCAGCACCCCCCGTCCCGGCATCGGCCGCGCCTTCGCCCGAGGCAGCGCGGAACGGGCCGAGGCGGCGACGCCGCGCCAGCGCCAGCGCTGCGGCGAGTTCGCGCTCGGGATCCTCCGGCAGCACGGCGGCGACGGTTTCGGCGCCGATGCCGCGCGCCGCCAGCCCGGCGGCGACGGCGAGCCGCGAGCGGCCGGACCGCAGCTGGCCGGCGGCGCGGGCCGCGGCATAGGCCGCGTCGTCCACAACGCCGGTCTGCACCAGCCGCGCCACGACGCGGCGCACCGCCCGCTTCGCCTCCGCCGCCGCTTGCGTAACCGACTCGGGGTCGCCGCCGGCGGCTGCACGCGCCCAACGGTCCACCCGGCGGTCGAGCACACGGCGCAGGCCGGCTTCGGTCGCGGCGTAGCGGGCGAGATGGCTGAGCGCCGCCTCGTGCAGCGCCGCCTGGCTCGGCGCCGCGCCGGTTTCGCGCCGGCGCGTCCTGGCGGCGTTCGTCTTGGCTGCGTTGTCCATCCCGACACGATGCCACGCAGGGGATGCCGCGGAAACCTCGCGCGGGAACAGGACGTTGAGCATCCGAATGGATCGGGGGCCGGCCCATGCGCTTGCTTAACAGTCTCGTCGCATCGGCCATGCTGATCGCCGCGCCGGCGCTGGCGCAGCAGACGCCGACGGGCCCGGTCGTGCCGAACACGACGGGCACCTCCACCCTCGCCGTCGCCACGGTGCGCCTCGACAACGGCTGGCGCGCCAGCAAGGTGATCGGCTCAGCCGTCTATAACGACCAGAACCAGAAGGTCGGCAGCGTCGACGACCTGATCCTCACGCCGTCCGACAAGGTGGTGGTTGCGGTGATCTCGGTCGGCGGCTTTCTCGGCATCGGCAGCAAGCTCGTGGTGGTGCCGTTCGACAAGCTGCATTTCGGCACCGACAACAAGGTGACGATGGCCGGGGCGACGAAGGAGTCGCTGAACGCCATGCCGGGCTTCACCTACGGCAGCTGAGCGGCGCGTCGCCTTCGCGGCGCTTCGCCCGGCTTTGTGATCGCCCGCGGCGGCAACCCCGCGCTTTCCCGGCCGTCCCCCTCGGATGCGCGTGCACCACATCAACTGCGGCACCGAGTGCCCGTACGGCGGCCACCTGTTCGATGGTCAGACCCGCGGTTTCGGCCCGTCGCGCCTGACCTGCCACTGCCTGCTGATCGAAGCCGGCAGCGAACTGGTCCTCGTCGACACCGGCTTCGGCACACGCGACGTCCGCGACCCGCCCAGCCGCATCCCCGGCTTCTTCCGCGCGATGAACAACATCCGCTTCGACCCGCAGGAGACCGCAGTCGCGCAGATCCGCCGCCTCGGCCTGCAGCCCGCGGACGTGCGCCACATCGTGCTCACCCATCTCGACTTCGACCACGCCGGCGGCCTCGATGATTTTCCGCAGGCGACCGTGCATCTGTTCGAACCCGAGGCCCGCGCCGCGCGCGAGCGCCGGGGCCCGCGCGCCCGCCGCCGCTTCCGGCCGCAGCAATGGCAGGACGGCGGACCGTGGCGCGAATACCAGGTCGCCGGCGAGCGCTGGTTCGGCTTCGACGCGGTGCGCCAGCTCGATGGATTGCCGCCGGAGATCCTGATGGTGCCGCTGCCCGGCCACACCGAAGGCCATTGCGGCGTCGCCGTGCAGGGCGAGACCGGCTGGAAGCTGCTCGCCGGCGACGCCTATTTCAATCACGGCGAAATCGATCCCGCGGGCCGGCGCTGCCCCTCCGGCGCACGGTTCTATCAGCGGATGATGGAGGTCGATCACGCCAGGCGCATGGAGAACCAGGCGCGGCTGCGCGAACTGATGCGTCAGCATGGCCGGGAGATCGACGTCTTCTGCTCGCACGATCCGGCTGACCTGGACCGGCACGGCGCGGGCTAGGTGTCGAAGCCAGGGAGGTTGGTCAGCCAAGTGAGGGGCGGCTGGCCGCTGAGGGCGGTGTGGCTGCGGGCGGTGTTGTAGGTAGTGAGCCAAGGGAGAAGGGCGTCGGTGCGCTCGGCTGAGCTCTGGTAGGCACTGGCGTAGGCCCATTGGCGCAGGCTGGTCTGGATGAAGCGCTCGGCCTTGCCGTTGGTGCGCGGCGTGTAGGGCCGGGTTCGCTTGTGGCGGAGGCCGAGATCGCGCAGCAGGTCACGATAAGCCGAAGCGATGGCGATGTGGAGGTATTCCCATCCGGTGCCGCGCTTGCTGCTCTGACCTTTGCGGTCGCCGGTGATGCGGTGGCCGATGCCGTCGATGATCAGCTCGCCGGGAGTGTCGCGCTGGTATCGGACGATGGCGGGCCCGGGCTGGAGGGCACTGAGCTTGCCGAGGCCGAGGCGGCGCAGGATGGCGCGACGGTTCGTCAAACAAAGAACTAAAGCATTTTCGGTGCTCCTACAGCACCGAAAAATCTTTAAGGGCTCTCGAGCCGATTTTTTAGAACACGCGCAGGATTGCCCCCAATTATGGAATATTCTGGAAAGTTCTTTGTCACTACGGCGCCTCCGGCTACAATGCTGTGGGACGCTATCGTCACTCCATCGAGAATAACAGAATTTGCTCCTAGCCAGACATCATCCAGGATCACAACCCCTTTACTCGAATGTTTCTGAACGTAAATTGGAATATCAGTTCGAGAATAACCATGACTGAAGCCATATATTGAGACAAGCCCTGCTATTCGCACGCCATTTCCAATCCTGACAAGGCCCGCTATATGCGAAAATGGATTTATTGACGAATCGACGCCAATTGATACATCTCCCCGAATAATCACGCCAGCTGCGATCCAGCTATTGGCCCCAATTTCAAAACGTTCAGTGTATATATGCGCGTCAGGCGAAACAAAACTTTTTTCTCCGAAGAACGTCGCACCAGCTCGTCGCGCAAGAATATTTTTGTAAGCTTCGAACTCGCATTTAGCTGTTTCGTCCCTGCTTTCCCAAGGCAGAAAATTTCCCCGACTACGAATGTATCGCCGCTCTAGCTCGTTCTCATCGATCATCTCTGCCCCGCGCTGCGCACCCGATGGTCATTGGCTGTTGTGCTGCTGTTTGCATGGCGAAAACATTAAACCGTCCCCTTGGACCGGCGTCAGCGGCGGCAACGATGCACCAGCAGGTCGTTTTCAAACTGGCTTAACTTCCTGGCGACGTCACTTACGGGGGACCTCGCGGTTGAACGCCTCGGTCACCGCGCTCCGCTCGGCATTGACCGGCTCCAGTCGATGATGGCGAGGTTGCCGATCGAGCCGTTTCGCCCCAGGTGTGCGATCTCGAGCAACGCCGGACCGTCGATCTGCTGCCCGGCGGCGAGCCCGCGACGATTGAGGCGCGGCTGGCGGCCCACTCGGAGATCACCGTCGTCTCGCGCGATCGTGGGGCCGGAT
>JAFAYM010000197.1 GCA_019240395.1 Acidisphaera sp.
GCGACCGGACAGGGATCAGGCTGATCCCGGCGGAGGCTATGGCGCGCCGGAGCAGGCTGAGCGCATTGCACCAGCGGCGCTCGGAGAGGCCCGTCATGGCCGGGGCGAACCCTTTCAGCCCTGCACGCAGCTCGCGGATGTCGGCGGGCACCTCGTCGGGCGGACGCCGCGGGCCTTGGCGATGGTGCGGATGGCGGAGGCGCGGTCCTGCCGCTGTCGGAGGGTCAGCGCCGGATTGGCGAGGATGTGGGCAAGCACCGTTGCCAGGGTGGGGTGCTCGCCGGCGGCGATTGCCCTTCGTGATGCAGCCATAGTAGACATGAATTGCCTCGTGAGGTCAGAAGAAGAAATCAGGCCAGAATCGTGATTACGATGGTTCCTGAAGTTATTTCTTTCAGGGACCATGAGTAATACCGAAGTCTGAGAAAGTCGTGACATTGCAGGACACTTCTGGACCGGAGGACATCACCTCCGGTTCCTGGCGAGGAAGGCGATGAGGTCCTCCTCGGAGACGGGAGCTGTCGGCCCAGATGGTGGACCCGCAACTCGCCGCGCTCGATCCAGCGCCGCACGGTTCTGGTCGACATCCGGAGGCGTCCGGCGACCTCGCTCACGGTGAGAAGCCGTGGAGACCGGGCGACTGCCGTGGCCTCGAGCCGCCCGCGTGATCGTTGAGTCTCGGCCCCGTCGCGGCGGCCATGGCCGGTCGGCGACCTGGGGTGATCGATCGCAAAATCTGGCAAAGCACGGGTCCCTTGTGATGGAGGGCGCCACTGCGGCGCTCGTCCCTTCAGGGGGCCGTCACGACCTTCCCGCGCGGCAAACTTTTCTGCTTCCGGCCGTCACCTCAGCCGAGCCTTTGGTCGCCAGCTTGCAGCGACCGGACGTTCGCAGCCCTGCCAAAGGCAACATCGAGAAGGCTGGAGGGTTATGGTGTCCAGCGAGCTCCGGGGCTGAGGCGTCAGGGAGGGATTGACCCCCTTGGAACGGTCAGGCTCCCAATCCCCGATCCGCAGGCTGCTCACGCGCGAGAACTCGGCGGTGTTGTGGGTGACCAGTATCAGGCCGCGCGCCCGAGCATGCCCGGCGCGACCTATCCCGGATTGACTGCAGTTATTTGATCTCGCGATTCCACCGATCGATCCAACCGGCCCGAAAAGGCGCGATCGTGCTCCAGTCGGGATACGCGATCCGCTTCACCTCAGGTCCTGGGTTCATGCCGAGATCATGTGCCAGTTCGGCAGGAACCTGCGTCTTCTTGTTGGTCGGCCCAACGAAGATGGTCTCTGCATTGCGTGCCTGCGCCTCGGGGCTCAGCGCGAAGTTAAGGTACCTCTCTGCTGCTTCCTGGTGCTTGGTTCCCTTGGTAATGCCCATCTCCGAGGTGCCGAACGGCACGCCCTCCTTGGGGATGACGATGTCGACAGGGGCGCCTAGGGATTTCAGCGTCAGTAGGCGATCCGAGGGCCACGGGGTGATCCATGCATCCCCTTGTGACAGCAACTGCCCGACCTGGTCATGGTTAGTCCAGAAAGTCAGAAGCTGTGGCTTCAGGGATGCGATCCTCCTGAAGCCGACATCCACCTGGTTCGCGTTGGTGTCACCGCCCCCGATCGTGTTGAGGATGTGCATTACGTATGTCGCACCGACATTGCTGATGTCGGGGAAGATCACGTGGCCCTTGTAGGCCGGGTTCCACATGTCTTCCCATGAGGTGGGTCTGGGGATCCTTTGCGTGTTGTAGGCTAAACCATAATAGACGCTGAGCCAGGACAGGTAATATCGATTAGGCTCAATCGCCCAATCGTAGAGGTCGTTCATAACCGGGATGCGCTTGGGATCGAGCTGCTCGTACAGCCGTTCGCGCGCGGCGGGCACGGCCACGACGGTGTCCATGGCCACCACGTCAAGTTCTGGGTTCTGCCGCTGTGCGCGCATTTTGGCCAGGTTCTCCAGCGACAGACCCGTGGCGAGCGTGACATCGATGCCGGATTCTTTCTGGAACGGATCCACAACATTGCGACGCCAGCCTGTCTCCATTGGGCCGCCATACATCGTTACGACGATCTCCTCGCTTGCGCGCACCGGGCAAGGACGCATGAAGCTTAGCGCGGCCCCGCTGGCGCCCGCGCGCAGAATCATGCGGCGAGTAACGAGAGATCCGGAGCGCTGAATAATTTCGATCATCTGTATTCCATCCCACTGACAAACGAATGAGCACTACAACAGCCTAGCAAAGCCGACATAGCGGTCGATCACGAGTACCAATGCGGTGGTGACAACGATCATCAGGGTAGAGACCGCCGCGATGGACGGGTCACTCGTGTAGGCTATGTAATTGTAGATACGGACGGGCAGCGTCGTGATGCGAGGGCTTGCCAGGAAGAGCGTGACGACCACCTCATCGAACGAGATGATGAAGGCGAACACGGCACCGGCGAGCACGCTGCCGCGTATCATCGGCAGCGTGATGGTCGTGATGACGCGGAAGCGGCCTGCCCCAAGGCTCTGGGCCGCTTCCTCGACCGCGCGATCCACCGTTTCAAGGCCTGCCAGCACGCTGCGCACGACATAGGGCAACGTAAGCACCGTATGCGCCAGCACCAGTGCGGTGAACGTGCTGCCCACGCCGATGTCGGTGAAATAGAACAGCATGGCGATGCCGACAACGATGCCGGGTACCAGCAACGGGGCCGACACGAGGCCCATCAGCACTTCGGCCGCCGGTTGCTGCCGCGCCGTGATCCCAAGCGCCGCCATGATGCCAACGATGGTGGAAATGAGCGTTGCCAGCGCGCCCAGTTCCAGGCTTATGAGCGCCGAGTCGCGGAATTCCCGGCTCGATACAGCTTGGACGTACCATCGCAAGGACAGCCCTCGTGGCGGAAACACCAGATACGCCTGATCGCTGAACGAGCCGATCACCACCACGATAATCGGTGCCAACAGGAACATGACGATCAGTCCGATCACGCCCCACCAGAGCCATGCTGCCGGGTTTAGCTGGCATCGCCAGCGAAGTTGTCGTGGCGCGTCCATGGTGGTGTCCGCCATCATGCGGCGGAACGCGTGCGCAGCATGCGGCCTTCCACAATCGTCAGCACCAGCACGATCGCCAGCAGGATGATTGATGTCGCAGAGGCAAACGGCCAGTTCAATGCGCTGAGCACCTGGTCGTAGATCATCGTCGCCATGACTTCGACGGAAGCGCCGCCAACCAGGCGGGGTGTAGCGAAAGCGCTGATCGTCAGGGCGAAAACCAGAAACGAGCCGGCCGCGATGCCGGGCAGGCTCAGCGGCAGCAGGATGTCGCGGAACACGCGCCAGCGGCCGGCACCGAGCCCGCGTGCCGCATCCTCGAGGTCGCGGGAGATGTTCTGCAGTACACCGACAAGCGTGAGCACCAGGAACGGCATCATCACCTGGGTGAGGCTCAGCACGACTCCGGTCATGGTGTACAGCAGCTTGACTCGCGGCAGCCCCAGGCTGGCCAGCGCGCCATTGATGACGCCGCTATTGGAGAGAAGGATCGTCCAGCCGTAGGAGCGCACGACTACGCTCGTCATCAGTGGAATAAGCGTGGCCGCAATCAGCAGTGCCCGCCAGCGTGATCTGCTACGGGCGACCGCGTAGGCAAGCGGATAACCGAGTAACAGCGCGACCAGCGCAACACCGGCACCGATCGCCAACGTTCGCAACAGAACGGCCGCGTAATAAGGGTCGAGGATGAACCGGACATAGTTGTCCAGGACAAAGGCGGGCTCCTGCAGGCCGCCCGGGACGAACCGGTTGAAGCTGTAGCGCAGCGTGATGCCGAGCGGTGCCAGGAACACGCCAAACAGCAGCGCAAGCCCAGGCAGCAGTAGCATTCGCGTTCTGTCAGGCGGGGCCGATCGCCTTGCGAGTGCCTCGTGCGGCGGAAGGCTCATGACGACGGAATGAGCCGTGACGCGGTCGCCTGCCAGGCGACCATGACCGCATCGCCCTGACGTGGGACATAACTGGACAGTGTGCTGCCCAAGCTCTCCGCCGGCTGCGTGACGTGCAGCAGCACGTTCCGCGCGATGCGGATACGCAAGCTGACCGATGGACCAAGGTAGAATGCCGCTTCGATCGTGGCCGGGAAGCGGTTTGGATACGCCTCGCCTCTGGAATCCTCGGGCGCAAAGACGTGCACGCTTTCAGGCCGGACCAGGATGGCCGCAGTGGAGCCATCAGGCGCGGCGGTATTCTCGACCTCAAGGCGCAAGTCATCGAGCGCGAACGACCGCGTACCCCGCTCAGTGCGGCCAAGGATAGAGCCGCGGAAAATGTTCGCCTCGCCTATAAATTGCGCCACGAACAGCGACTTTGGGGTTCGATAGATGTCGACCGGAGAACCGATCTGTTCGGCGCGGCCGCGGTTCATCACTACGATGCGGTCCGATATCGTCAGCGCCTCTTCCTGGTCGTGCGTGACAAAGATGGTCGTTATCCCTAGGCGTTGCTGGATTTGTCGGATCTCAGCGCGCATTTCATGGCGCAAGTTCGCGTCGAGGTTGCTGAGCGGCTCATCGAGCAGGAGCGCCGATGGCCGAATAATGATCGCACGCGCTAAAGCCACACGCTGCTGCTGCCCACCGCTAAGCTGACGTGGATATCGTTGACCCATGCCGTCTAGTCGGACCTGCTCCAGCACCTGCTCTACCCGTCGGCGAATCTCGGGCTTTGTCACGCCGCGCATGCGCAGCCCGTAGGCGATGTTGGCCTCCACCGTCATGTGCGGGAACAGCGCATAGCTCTGGAACAGCATGCCGACGTCGCGCCTGTTGGCCGGCGCATCGGTGACGTCCGCGTCGCTGAACAGTACGCTGCCAGCATCCGGCATCACGAAGCCGGCGATGATGCGCAGCATCGTGGTCTTGCCGCAACCACTTGGGCCAAGCAGCGATATCAGTTCTCCTGGCAAGATTCGCAGCGAAAACTCATCGGCGGCGACGACGCCTGTGCCGTACCGCTTGGAGATGCGCCGCAATTCGATATCGGCGGGCACGGCGGAGCCCTCGTGCACACCCTGGCGAAGCCGGCGTCGCAGCGTATTATAGCCATTGCCCTGCTTCGAAAACCACCGGGACAAACGTGACCGGTCACTTTGCGTGCGCGCCCCAAGGCCAAGCCGTTCCGGCGTAAGACTGGGGTCGAGTGATGTCTGCCATTGCGTCAGGTTTCCGATGGACACACCGTTCCCTAAATCTAGCTTGCCCCGCGCCGTATCAGGCATCGATGCTCCTGAGTCCTCAACTCTAAGATTCTAGCCGCCACCAAACGCCAAAGCAATTCGCTTTTGGGTGTCGTTCAAAAACGGGACTAATCGCAAGCCGATAGCACGCCAATGCGCAACGTCGCGATTACATTGGACGATGACGATTTAGACCGATAAGATGCCCTTTCATGTTGGCCGATGACCTTAGATATTATGACTACCTGCCGATAACCAAACGGCCCCCTCTTACGTGGCCCAACGGCGCGCGAATCGCTGTGTGGTTTGCTCCGAACGTCGAGTTCTACGAGCTAATTCCACCGGTGAATCCGGCGCGCGCGGCATGGCCGCCCCCGCTGCCCGACGTGCTCGGTTACTCGTGGCGGGACTATGGGAATCGGGTGGGATTCTGGCGTTTGCTGGAGGTCATGGATCGATTCCGTTTGCGCGGTAGCGCCGCCTTGAATGTCGCGGTGTGCCAGCATCATCCGGAGATCATTGCCGCGATGCAGGAGCGCGGCTGGGAGTTCTTCTCGCACGGTATATACAATGGTCGATATGTCTATGGCATGGACGAGGCGCAAGAGCGAGCGCTGATCGAAGACGCAATAGTTACCGTCGAACGCCACACGGGACACCGCCTGAAGGGTTGGCTCTCGCCCGCGCTGACCAACACCGAGCGCACGCCGCATCTGCTGGCCGAGTACGGCATTACCTATAGCTGCGATTTCATGCACGATGATCAGCCGTTCCCGCTGAATGTGCGCGCGGGACGATTGATCAGTATTCCGTACACCGTGGAGATCAACGACGCTGCAGCCTATATCCGGCGCCTGTTCTCGCCCCAACACTTTTGCGAAGCGATCAAGGCGCAGTTCGACCGGCTCTACGCGGAGGGGGGGCGCGTCATGTGCATCGCGCTCCACCCTTACCTGACGGGCCGTCCGTATCGGCTGCTCGCGCTCATCGAGGGCCTCGAGCATATCACGTCGCGCCAGGGCGTGTGGTTTGCGACGGGGGCCGAGATCGCCGACTGGTACTACACTCATTACTACAACGGCATGATTGCCCTGCTCGCCTCGCGCCGGTCCGGGCAGGTCTAAGCCATGGCGCCGTTGCCCAACGAGCACCTGCGCTATCCGCGGCGCCGGCATGGCATGGATCACGATCGCTATGACTGGTCGATCATGCAGCGCCGTCCTCGCGTCGAATGGCCGAATGGCGCACATGTCGCGGTATGGATCGTTGCACCACTGACTTGGTATCCGCTGACGCTCGGGCCACAGCCGCGACCACCAACAGGAGTCTTCGACGATCCCTGGCCGAACTTCCGCGATTACACGCATCGAGACTACGGCAATCGCGTGGGAGCCTTTCGAGTGATGGAGGTATTGGACCGCTTCGGCATACGCCCCACCACACCGACAAATGCAGCCGTGTGCGAACGCTATCCGGAACTTGTCCAGGAGGCAGTGCGGCACGGCTGGGAAATTGCCGGACACGGCATCGATATGGGCCACCAGCACGATGCGAGGCTAGACGAGGCGACCGAGGTCACAATGGTTGCCACCGCGCTGATGACACTGCGCAAAGCCACGGGCCAGGCAGTTACTGGCTGGCTGTCGCCCGCTAACGCCGAGTCGTTGAGCACGCCTGACCTACTGACGGCGAATGGCGTGCACTACTCCTGCGATTGGGTGAACGACGAACTGCCCTACGCGATGCGCACCCGGCATGGTCCTCTATGGGCGATGCCGTATTCACATGACATTAATGATGCCAGCATGATCTGGCACGGACACCATAGTCCGCTTGAATTTGTCGATCAGGTTCGCAGCGAGTTCGATTGGCTGCACGCAGAATCGCGACAGCAGGGCGGGCGGATCTTCACGTTGTGCGTGCACGCCTGGTGCATCGGCCAACCGCATCGCATTCATGCACTCGAGCGTATCCTCGAGCATGTGCGCAACCATAGCGGCACCTGGACAGCAACTGGCGCGGAGATCCTCGCGCAATATCAGCAGCAGGTTGACCAATCATGACCCCGACACGGACGTGAGACATACGGCATGACGACAAAGCACCTGCTCGCGAGCAAGGTGGCGCTGGTGACCGGAAGCGCACGCGGCATCGGGCTCGCCTGCGCCACCGAACTCAGCCGCGCTGGCGCCGCGGTGATCCTGATGGACAAGCTGGGCGACATGGCATCAGCTTCGGCCCAACGCATCATCGATGCAGGCGGACGCGCGGTCTCCATCGAGGCCGATGTCTGTGACACGGCGAAGTTGCCGGGCCTCTTGACCCAGGCAGAACAGGCGTTCGGCCGACTGGACATCCTGGTAAATAATGTCGGCATTACCATCGAGTCGCCAACCGAGGCGATTACCGCCGGGGAGTGGGACAAAGTGATGGAGATCAACCTGAAAACGGTGTTCTTCGTGACTCAGGCCGCGCTGCCGGCGCTGATGCGCCGTGGTCCCGGCGGTGCCGTGGTGAATGTCTCTTCCATCGTGGCGCGCTCGGGCGGCATCAACAGCACCATGCATTATGCCGCGAGCAAAGGCGGCGTTCTCAGCCTGACGCGTGCGCTGGCACGCGAGTGGGGACCGCGCGGCCTCCGCTTCAATGCGGTCACACCGGGCCCGATTTTGACGGAAATGATCGAGCACTGGTCGAAGGAAAAGCTCGACGAGCTAGTGGCACGCACGCCGGTGCGGCGCCTGGGAACCGCCGCTGATGTAGCCTATAGCGTGGTGTTCCTGGCAAGCCCCTGGTCGGAATACCTGACCGGTGTCGGGCTGGACGTGGCCGGCGGGCTTTACATGTCCTGAAAGGCCAGGGTCGCAACGCCACTGGCTATTCCGAGCGCGCGTACGACTGCGCGTTGCACTACGGCCCGCTGCCGCGGTATGCCCGGGCATAGCGGCGGGATCCGATCTCGGCGGCTTCAACGGCGGCGTATGTGGCGCTGAGCTTTGCGCCCGGCGAGGCCTACCAGTTCGATGAAGCTACGAGGTGGTGCTGACCGGGCAAGGAGTAGGCGCAGGATTTGGACGCAGCGGGCCTACGGCGGTTCAGTCATTAGGACCCCTTCCGGCGCTCGCTGATCTGATCGAGACCGATGCCCGGCCGATCGAAAAGCCGCCGAGTTTGGTCGGAGGGGTTGCCAACGGGTAGCCGCGAGAATTCTGGGAGGCGACCGCAGGAGCTAAGCTGTTGACTGCCCTGGAGCGGGCGAAGGGATTCGAACCCTCGACCCCAACCTTGGCAAGGTTGTGCTCTACCCCTGAGCTACGCCCGCGCCCCGCTCGGGCCTCTGCGCCCGCAGGCGGGCCTTCTATGCGCCCTCGGGGGGGATTGCAAGCCGCGGGCCGGCTTGTCAGGCCGGCGGCGCGCAACATCTATTCCTGCCAAAGGCAGCGCTGAGGGCGCCATGGATCTGATCGGACAATCCGCCGGCCGTCCCGCCGGATCCGCGCCGGCGAAGGCCGATGCGGCTGCCATGATCGTCGACGGCGATCAGAAGACCTTCATGCGCGACGTCGTCGAGGCGTCGCGCACCGTCCCCGTCCTGGTCGATTTCTGGGCGACATGGTGCGGCCCCTGTAAGCAGCTCACGCCGATCCTCGAGAAGGTCGTCCGCGGCGCCGGGGGCCGGGTCAAGCTGGTCAAGATCGACATCGACAAGAACCGCGCCCTGGTCCAGCAGCTCGCCCAGCTCGGCCTGCCCCTGCAATCGGTGCCGACCGTCGCCGCCTTCTGGCAGGGCCAGATCGCCGACCTGTTCCAGGGCGGGCTGCCCGAAAGCGAGGTCAAGCGCTTCGTCGAGGCACTGCTCAAGACCGCCGGCGGCAGCTCGCCGGCCGCCGACCTGCTGGCCGAGGCCCGCGCTGCGGTCGAGGCCGGGGACCTCCAGGAAGCCGGCGAGCTGTTCAGCGCCCTGCTCCAGGAGGAGCCGGAAAATCCCGAGGCCTGGGGCGGCCTGATCCGCACCCTGGCCGCACTCGGCCAGGAGGATCAAGCGAGCCAGGCCCTCCAGCAGGTCCCGGAGCGCCTCGCCGACCACGCCGAGATCGCCGGCGCCCGGGCCGCCCTCGCGCTCGCCGCGGAAGGGCGCCGCGCCGGCGCGCAGCTCGCCGCCTATCAGGCGCGGGTGGCCGCCGACCCGGCCGACCACCAGGCCCGCTACGACCTGGCGACCGCGCTCAACGCCACCGGGCGACGCGAGGAGGCGGCCGAGGCGCTGCTCGACATCCTGCGCCGCGATCGCGGGTGGAACGAGGGCGCCGCGCGGCTGCAGCTGCTGAAATTCTTCGAGGCCTGGGGCTTCGGCGATCCGGCGACGATCGCGGCCCGGCGCAAGCTCTCCGCGCTGCTTTTCAGCTGACGCCCGATGGGGCAGCACCAGCTCGGGTTTGCAGATCTGCCGGCCGAGTTTCCGATCTTCCCGCTGAGTGGCGCCCTCCTGCTGCCCGGCGGCAAGCTGCCGCTCAACATCTTCGAGCCGCGCTATCTCGCCATGGTCGAGGATGCGCTGGCCGGCGGGCGGGTGCTCGGCATGATCCAGCCCGATCCCGCCGCCGCAGAGACCGGCAGGGGACCGGGCCTGCTGCGGGTCGGCTGCCTGGGGCGGCTGCGCTCTTTCAGCGAGACCGATGACGGGCGCTATCTCATCACCCTGCACGGCCTGATCCGCTTCGGCATCGCCGAGGAGCTGGAAATCCGCCGCGGCTATCGCCGGGTGCGCGCCGATTACGCCGGCTTCGCCGGCGACCTGGATGAGCGGCCGGAGCCGCCGCCACTGCAGCGCGAAGAGCTGTTCACCGCGTTGCGCCGCTACTTCAGCAGCCGCGGTTTCGACGCCAACTGGGATGCCCTCCGCGAGATGCCGGACGACATGCTGGTGGCGACGCTCTGCATGGCCTGCCCGTTCGAGACGATGGAGAAGCAGGCGCTGCTGGAGGCCGCGACGCCGGCCGAGCGCGCCGCCGTGCTGCTCGCAGTGCTGCGCATCGACATGCACGAAACCGACCCCGGCGATCCGGCCGACGGCGCCGTCGCCCGCCGAGTCAGCTGATCAGAGGAGGGCGCAATGAACGACCCGCCGAACCCGGACGCCGAGCCGCCGCTGCATCCGCCGATCGATCCGCGGCTGCTCGAAATCCTGGTCTGCCCGGTCACCAAGGGCCCGCTCACCTATGACCGCGCCCGCAACGAGCTGGTCAGCGTGTCGGCCGGCCTCGCCTATCCCGTGCGCGACGGCATCCCGATCATGCTGCCCGAAGAGGCGCGGCCGCTGAGCGGCTGATGCCGACACCGGTCGAAATCCGGCTGCACCGGGCGGAAAAGCGGCTCGAGATCGCCTTCGACGACGGCAGCCGCTTCGAGTATTCCGCGGAGTATCTGCGCGTCGAAAGCCCGAGCGCCGAAGTGCAGGGCCATGGCCCCGACGAACGCAAGACCGTGTCCGGCCGTCGCCATGTCGGCGTGCTCTCGCTCGAGCCGGTCGGCAATTACGCCATCCGCATCCTGTTCGACGATCTGCACGACACCGGCATCTATTCCTGGGATTATCTCCACACGCTGGGCCGGGAGCGCGAGGCGCGCTGGCGGGCTTATCTCGAGGCGCTGCGGGTGCGAGGCCTCAGTCGCGAGCCGTAAAAGCGAGGAGCTTTGCCAATTGCGAACAGACGGGGACCCGCCTTTAGAATCCGTTACTTGGTAAATGGGGTCTAGGGTCCCCTGACCCCAACGGGTCCCCTACTTCAACGGTTGGGGCGGAGCCCTCGCCTTCCTTCCGCCAGCCGCCACACCCCCAACGCCCCGAGCAGCACAGTCGCCGCCGCCAGCGCGTCACGGTGGCGGCTGGTCCACATTTCCCAGCTCGTGTCGCGCGCGCGGCGATCGAATCGTCCATGGGCGGCCCAGTCGCCGACCGCCGGCTCGAACAGATTGGCCGGCGCATCCGGCGGCTTCGGCTCGTCGGTGAGCTGGCCGCTGTAGCCGGTCTTCGCGAGATAGTGGTCGAGCAGTCCCGGGGCCAGCTTGTTGGCGAGGATCGCCTTGACCGTGGGAAAACCCACCCAGACCTCGCGGCGACGGTGGGTGGCCGCGAAGACGACGGCGCGGGCCGCGACCTCCGGCTGGAAGATCGGCGGCACCGGTTGCGGCCGCTTGGACATCTTGTTCAGCGCCCAGTCGAATTGCGGCGTGTTCATCGCGGGCAGGTGCACCATCGTCAAATGCACATCCAGCCCGTCGTGCAGGATCTCCGAGCGCAGCGCATCGGTGAAGCCGCGCACCGCGAACTTGGCGGCGCAATAGACGGATTGCAGCGGCACCGGCCGGTAGCTCAGCGCCGAGCCGATATTGACGATGGTGCCACGGTTGCGCAGCCGCATGCGGCGCAGCGCCGCCATCGTGCCATGCACCTGGCCGAGATAGGTCACCTCCGTGCCGCGGCGGAATTCATCGGCGGTCAGCGCCGACACGGGCGCGAACGCCGTCGCCATCGCATTGTTGACCCACACATCGATCGGCCCGAGCGCCGCTTCGATGTCGGCGGCCGCCCGCTCGACGGCCTCGGCATCCGCCACGTCGGTCGGCACGGCACAGGCCCGGCGACCGAGCCCTCGCACCGCTTCGGCCGCGCGTTCGAGCCGCTCGTGCCCGCGCGCCAGCAGGCCGACATCCCAGCCGCGCTTCGCGAAGGCCTCCACGGTGGCGCGCCCCACCCCGGCGCTGGCGCCGGTCACCACGACGACACGCGCCATCTCAGCCTCCCACGGCAAGCGCCGCATACGGCTCCGGCAGGCCGGGCACCGGCGCCGGCATGGCGAACAGCCCGCCGGCATCCGGCTCCGCGCGGCGCTGCTCGGGCGTCAGCGACCAGTTCGCCGACGTCACGTAGATCGTCTCGAGCCCGGCGCCGCCGAATGCCGGCATGGTCGGGTGGCGCACGGGGAAGGCGACGGTCCGTTCCAGCCTGCCATCGGGATCGTAGCGATGCAGCACACCGGCACCGTACACCGCGCACCAGTAGAAGCCGTCGCGATCGACGGCGGCGCCGTCCGGTCCGGCCTTGTCGGGCAGCCCCGTCAGCTGCGCGAACACACATCGGTTCGCCACGGCACCGCTGTCGGGATCGTACTCCCATCGCCAGATGGTCCGCGCATCGGTGTCGGAGTGATACATCGTGCGCCCGTCCGGGCTCCAGGCGAGGCCATTCGAGGTCTGCACGTCCGGCGTCACCGGCTGCCAGCGCGCCCCCGCTTCAAGCCGCCAGAGCGGCGTTCCCTTCGGCGCGTCCGAATGCCGATCGCCAGGCGGCAGCGGCTGGTACATCGTGCCGACGAGAAAGCGCCCGCGCGGATCGGCGCGCCCGTCGTTGAACAGGAAACGACGCGCATCGAACGGTGCCGGCGCCAGCGCCGTCAGCGCGGTGGTGTCGAAGTCGAAGGAAAACAGGCCGGTGCGCAAGGCGACCACCGCGCCCGATGCGGTCAGGCCGTAGCAGCCGATCCAGGCCGGCATGTGCCAGCTCTCGTCAGCACCGGTCGCGGGATCGAATTCATGCAGCGACGGCTCGCGCAGATCGATCCAGAACAGCCGGCGCCGCGCCGCGCACCAGACCGGCGTCTCGCCGTTCAGCGCCTGGGCGCGCAGCACGAGCCGGAAGTCGCTCATCGCGCTACAGCTCGCCGCGTGCCGCCAGCGCGCGGATGCGGTCGGCGGTGCGGCAGGCGATCGCCTGGATGGTCAGCGACGGATTGACGCCCCCGACGGTCGGAAACACCGAGCCGTCACAGATCCAGAGATTGCTGATATCCCAGCTCCGGCAATCCGCGTTGACCACGCTGGTGCGGGGATCGTCGCCCATGCGCGCCGTGCCGTTGAGATGGCAGGTATCGTCCTCCTGCCGCCAGATGTCGCGCGCGTCCACCGCTTCCAGAGCCTGCGTCATGAAGCGCAAGGAGTGCTCGATGAGCCGCTTGTCGTTGTCGCACCAGGAATAGGTGACTCGGGCGATCGGCAGGCCGTACTGGTCCTTCTCGTCTGCGAGTGTCACCCGGTTGCGTTTCTGCGGCAGCATCTCGCCGACGATCTTGAGCCCGACCTGATGGTTGTACTTCTCCATGTCGCGCATCAGCGCGTCACCCCAGAGCCCGTGCGCGCCGGCCTGCGTGGTCGCCCAGAGCGCCGGCAGCGGACCCTGGCTCATGTAGCAATAGCCGCCGAAGAAATCCTTCCCCCGGTCTTGGTAATTCCAGTGCTCGGTCATCGACAGCGAGGGAGGGCCCTTATAGGCCCGGATTTCATCTTCCATCAGTCCCCAGACCGCCTGGTTGGACTGCGCCATCAGATTTTTCCCGACCAGGCCGGAGCTGTTCGCCAGCCCGTCGGGGTAGCGCGCCGTCGCCGAGTTCAGCAGCAGCCGCGGCGTTTCGATGGCATAGCCGGCGACCACCACATTGCGCGCGCGCTGGAAATGCCACGCGCCCTCGCGATGATAATGCACGCCGGTGGCAAGCCCGGCCTCGTTCACCTCGACACGGCCGACCATGGCGAGATCCCGGATCTCCGCCCCGGCCGCGAGCGCCCGCGGCAGCCAGGTGATCAGCACGCTCTGCTTGGCGTTCGTCGAGCAGCCGAGCGTGCAGAAGCCGCGATAGACGCAAGGCGGCGACAGGCCGCGCGGTGCGGAGACCGTGGCGAGGGGCGTCGGCGTCCAGTCGATGCCCATCGCCTCCGCGCCCTGCGCCAGCACCAGCGCGGCGGCGTTCAGCTCATGCGGGCGATAGGGATAGCGCGGTCGCTTCGGCCCCCAGGGATAGCGCACCGGCCCGGAGATCTTCAGCGCCTGCTCGACCTCGGTGTAGTAGTCCCACATCTCCCGCCAATCGAGCGGCCAGTCCGCGCCGTAGCCGAGCTTGCTGCGCGCCTTGAACCATTCCGGCCGGAAGCGCAGCGACACCATGGCGAAATGCACGGTGCTGCCGCCCACCGACTTGCCGCTGTTGTTGCTGCCGAGCTGCAGCGGATTCTCGCCGTCGACGATACGCTCGTCGGTCCAATAGAGCTTGGTCTGCTCGTGCTCGTCGGAGGCGAAATCCTCGAGCGGCCGCCAGTACGGCCCGGCATCCAGCGCGACGACGGAAAACCCTGCCTCCGCCAGCCGGCAGGCCAGCGTGCCGCCGCCGGCGCCGGTGCCGACGATGGCGAAATCCACTTCGTCATTTTCGCCGTAGCAGCGCATCGGCACCCATCCGCCGTGCCGGAACACATCCGGGGCGCGGCCGTCGCGGGCGCGCGGCACATGTTGCGGATCATCCGACACGCCGGTTCTCCCGCAGCGCTTTCGCGTCGTCGTCGCCATGCGCCTCGGCCGCCTCCCAGGGGTCGCGGCGATTGAAGCCCATGCGCACATAGCCGCGTGGGCTCGCCGGGCCACCCCAGCCGATCTCGCTCCACGACGTGGGGTGGGCGTAGTAGGCAAGCACGATGTCGCGCAGCAGGCGCTTCTCGAAGAACAGCTTGCTCGGCATGCCCTCCCAGGCCGGCCCCTCCAGCTTTCCCTCTTCCGCCCGCTTGAGCAGCGCATCCTGCTCGGCGGCATCGAGGCGCGTGAAGCCGACGCCATGCGCTTCCCGCGCCGCCTCATCGAGTGCCCGCAGACCGCGCCGCCACGCCTCGCGCAACGGCGGCAGCCTGGCGTCGCGGTAGCCGTCGAGCGCGTTCAGCACGAGCTTCTCGTCGAGCAGCGCCGCCACGGGAATCGGTGCGCGGTCCGATGGCTGCGGCACGATGCGCGCGCAGATCGCGCCGACGAGCGCGTATTCCTGCGCCGTGAAAAACCGCGGCTCGCCGGAAATCGCCAGCCGCTTGTCGATGACCCGGCGGGTCTGCTCGTTCCACGACGGCGTATGCCGCTTGGCCAGCACGTCATATCCGGGATAGCGGTTACTCATCGGGGTGATCCTCCATCAGCCCGAGTGCGGCGAGGCCAGCCAGCGCCAGCCCGGTGAAGCTGGGTGGTGCCGGCAGCGGCGGGCCGTTGAGCAGGTTCTGGCTCCAGTTGCGCCATCCCCCCATGTTTCGGGCAACACCAAGACTGTGGAATCCGACGCCGGCGAAGCCGAGCAGCGCGGTGAAGCGCAGCCACCACGTCGTGAAGCGCCGGCGCACCCGGCTGCGCCCGACCGCGCTCTCGGCAAGCAGCGCCGCAGCCAGCGGCGGCACACTCACGGGCAGGAACATCGCGGGGTCGTGGTAGGCGCCGCGGAAATGCAGCAACCCCGCCTCGCCCACCGTGCCGAGCAGGCCGGCACTGGTCATCGCCGCGGTCACCCGGCCGGCCGGCAGGCCGAAGATCAGCGGCGGCGGACCCGGGGGATTGTCGCGTACCCGCTCGGACAGAAACCCCAGCATGCCGGAGAGCGACAGCGCCATCGGCGCACCGATCGGTGCGGAGTAGAACAAATTCAGCCAGGAAAACCCGCCCGGGCGCTTGCCGATGTTGTAGACGTGGAACGCTGTTCCCGCGATGCCCGCCAGCCCGGCAAAGGCATAGATGCCGTCCCGCAGCTTATGCGCTCCGCTTCTCGGATCCGCCGTGCCGTGCGCGCTGGCGAGCAGGCTCAGGCTCGCGGAGACCAGCGGCGTGTACATCGCGCGGTTGTGAAACGAACCGCGGTAGTGCTCCATCGCGCTGTCGAACAGCACGGCGATGGCCAACGTCCCCGCCGCCCGGTTCAGCCGCTGCGCCGCGCGCACGGCACTGCCCCGGTCCAGCCTTGCCGTCAGCAACGGGTCCCCGGCTTGCCGGTCGAGCGCCGCGAGCGGGTTGGCGAAGTGCTGCACGCTCCGCCTTGATCTAAGCCGCACGATAGCGCTCCGCGTCCTGATGCTTGAACGCCAAGCCGAGCCCCGGTCGGGACAGATCGGGCTGGATCTTTCCGTCCGCCGGCACCGGCGCCCCGTCGAACAGCATGTGCTCGATACGGACGTGGTCGTGGAACCATTCGAGATGCCGGAACCGCGGCGCCGCGCAGGCGGCGTGCAGATGCAGCGCCGGCGCGCAATGGCCGGAGAGATCGATGTGGAACGCCTCGCACAGCGCCGCCGCCTGCAGAAATCCGGTGATGCCGCCGCAGCGTGTCGCGTCCGCCTGCTGCACGTCGACGGCGCCGGACTGCAGCATGCGGCGGAAATAGTCGCTCTCGTAGCCGTACTCGCCGGCGGCCACTTCCATCGGCGCCGGCGCCCGGTCGCGCAGCCGGCGCAAACCCTCGAGATCGTCCGAGGAGACCGGCTCCTCGAACCACAGCACACCGTGCTCGCGCAAGAACCCCTGCATCTCGCCGAGCGCCTGCTTGACGGTGAGCGCGCCGTTGGCGTCGACGAACAGCCCGCGCTCGCCGATCGCCGCGCGGGCGATCCCGACGCGGTGCGGATCCTGTTCGGGATGCGTGCCGATCTTCATCTTCACCCAGGCGCAGCCGTCACGCTCGATCCAGCCCGAAAACTGCTCGCGCAACTCGTCATCGGTGTAGGTGGTGAAGCCGCCGCTGCCGTAGATCGGCACGGCGTCGCGGAACCGGCCGAGCAGCAGGCAGAGCGGCAACCCCGCCAGCTTGGCTTTCAGATCCCACAGCGCCGTATCCACCGCGGAAATCGCGCAGGCCGCCAGGCCCTGCCGGCCGAGATTGCGCACGCTGCGCTGCATGGCGAGCCAGGCGGCGCCGGTATCCATCGCATCGCCCTGCCCGACCGCCTCGGTCAGCTTGCCGGTGATCAGGCCAACGATGCTCTCATCGGCATAGCTGTAGCCAAGCCCCGTCTGTCCGCCCGCCTCGATCTCGACCAGCACCAGCGTGGTGCTGTCCCAGGCGATGGTGCCGTCGGCCTCCGGCTTGTCGGTCGGGATCGTGTAGGCGTGCGCGCGCAGCCGCTCGATGCGCACGCCATCGCTGGCGGCGACCATGCCTAGCTCTTATGGCCGGGCAGGACGCTGCTGAGCACTTCCTTGGCGGTCTCCACCAGCACGCTCCCCTCGTCGGGGTCGCCCTTCAACAGGGTGGAGGTGAATTTCTTCGCCTGCTCAAGGGTGATGTGCGGCGGCAATGGCGGCACGTTCGGGTCAGTCTTCAC
>JAFAYM010000208.1 GCA_019240395.1 Acidisphaera sp.
CTTTGCGCACGCGTCTGGGACAGCTACGATGACATCGTGCAGGCGTGTCGGAATGCCTGGCTCTTCCTGATCAACGATCCCGACCGTATCCGATCTATCGGCACCCGCAACTGGGCAACGGTCAGCCTCTAGGCCAGCTGGTATAAGTCGTCGGGGGACTATCCCTTGGTCATGCATCGAACGTTTGCCACATCAGGACGTGAGACACATTCGTATACGACAATGATAACTTGCCCGGGTCGATGCCTCGGAAGCGTGTGGGCTGCCGAAGCGAAGAAGAGTACCGTGCGATTGAAACCCTTACTCGCCTGCCTGCTACTCGCCTCATCAGCTGCCGCTAGAAAGGCGAACACCGCCCCAAGTTTGTGGCCGCTAACCGCAGCACCGATCCTGCAGCTGCGTCCATCCTCTGTTCCTCTCTATTATGCGCTTTATCTGAGATAGGCGACATCGGCCCGACGCTCGAGGTAACTGCCGTATTGCGACAGCGAGTAGCAAAACCCGAAATAGATCAGCCCAACGACGAGGTAGACCTCGACGAAGGCAAGCGCCCATTGGCCCGTTCCGAGCGCTGCGGAAGCCGAAGCCGTCATATCGAAAAACCCCACGAGTGCGACGTAGGAGGTATCCTTAAAGCAGGACACCACCTGGTTCATGGTCTGGGGAAGCACTATGCGGAAAACCTGCGGGAGGATGATTTTAAGGTGGTATTGCCAGTACTTCATGCCGAGGCTGATCGCGGCTTCCACCTGGCCCTTTGCCACCGCCTGCAACCCGCCGCGGAAGTTCTCCGCCTGGTAGCTCGCGAAAAACAAGGTGAAGCCCAGAATGACCCGGACCAGCTTGTCGCCACTCGCGTTCGGCAGCATCACCGGCAGCACGATGGCGACCGCGAACAGCACGGCCATCAGCGGAATCGAGCGCAGAAAATCTATCACTCCGCCGGCTGTCAGACGAAGCACCATAAATCTCGAGCGCCGGCACAGCGCCAGCAAGAGAGCCAGAGGCATCCCAAGGATCATGGCGGACGAAAACAGCAGGAACGTTAGCGCCAGCCCACCCCAATCGTCCGTGATCACGACGGGCATCCCCAGGAACCCGCCGGCCATCAGACCGAGGAACGTGACATACGCTGCAAGCCAGAGGACGGCCAGCCGGCGCGGCTGCCACAAGGCGGGAACGCAGCTCCCGATGCAGGTCAGCAGCATCACCATGCAGGCGAGTGAAGGACGCCATTGCTGATCGAAGGGGTAGAGACCGAAGAGGATAAGCCGGAAGCGCGCCGGCAACACCGCCCAGCACGCCCCGCCTGCAGCCCTCTGGCATTCGGTAACGCTGCCTGCGTTCCAGACGCCGTCGAGGACGGCCCAATCGAAGGCCCGCACCAGCATGAACAGGATGATGCCGAACAGTGCCAGTGACACGAATGCATTGAGCGGCGTGCTGCAATAGCGGGCGCGCAGCGTCAGCATTAGCTCCCAGACGGCGTACTCGGGAGGCGCGGGCGAACGCATGGGAGCGACGCTAACCATCGACCGTCCCGGGAATCTGCACGCGTCTGTTTGCGGCGTGCGCAACGAGCAGGATAGAGCAATTGAGCGCGACGTAGCACAGAACCATAGTGGCCAGTACCTCGACGGCGCGGCCAGTCAATAGCGTCGAATTGGAAGATACGGCGAACAGGTCCATGAATCCGACGACGATGCCGATCGAGGTAATCTTCATGATGGTCACGCACTCACTGCCGAGTCCCGGCACGATGCTCACTAGCGCGAGCGGCAGGCGGATTTTCAGGAGGGTCAGCCATGCCGGCATGTTGAGCGCGCGAGCGGCATCGATCTGCTCGTGCGAGATTGCGTTGAACCCGCCACGAAAGATTTCGGCGATGAAGGCGCTGCGGTAGATGGTGATCGACACCAGCAGCGCCACGAATTCGCCAGGCACGCCCACTCCGCCGTTGAAGCCCAGGCCGGCCCTTGTGGCCCATTCGATGGTCGCCGCAGCCGGATGGTAACTGAACACGACTGCGAGCGTGGCGACCGCAAACACGAAAACCAGCACGAAGATCAGCCGGTGCAAGCGAGGGCCAGGGCGCGACGCCAACAGGCCGGCGCCGAACCCGACCACTGTTAACCCCAGCATGGCGGCGGCGGCGGGCGCGTCGACGAAGGACGGCATTTGGAGGCCCCTGTTCGAAAGGTAAAATGTGTCGAACAGGTCGAGGGACGAGCGGGTAGGTGGCAGGTGGAGCACAACCGCGTACCAGAACATGGCCTGCAGGATGACCGGCACGTTGCGGATGGTGTTGACGTAAACGGCACCGAGGTCGGCGAGCAGTCCGTTCTTTGACAGGCGCGCCAGACCGACGAAGAGACCCACGAAAGTGGCCAGAACAATCGATAGAAAGCCCACCAGAACGGTGTTGCCGATGCCAACGACAAAGGCCCACCAATACGGGTCGGAGGAGGAGTAAGGCAGTACCGAAAAGTCCATTCCCCAGTTGGTGGGCTGGGAGAGAAAGCTGAAATTCTTGCTTGTGATCGCCGCGCGAATGGCGAACACGACCGGAACAATCACCGCAACGAGGGCGCCGCCGCCCAGGGCGGTGCGCAGTGTCGGCCAAGGCAGCGGTCTCGCAACTTGAAGGTAAGGCGTTCCGATCTGTCGCCTCATCTTATTCGCGTCGACAGCCCGGTTCCGACCGCAGCGGCGCCGTCGGAAACCAGACACTCGCTCCGCTGCCGTGTCGGGTTTTTGCACCCATCATGGGCCGGTTCTTCATCAATCGATGATCATCGGCACAAACAGGCCCCCATTGCGGAAGAGGGAATTGACGCCGCGATCCAGTTTATAAGGCGAGTTCTTGCCAAGGCTCCGGTCATATATTTCGCCATAATTGCCCAGAGACTTGACTACGTTGTACGCCCAGCCGTCGCTGCTCAGCCCAAGGCGCTTACCCATTCCCGGTATCTTACCTAACAGCTTGGCTACGACAGGATTGGGCGGATTGTCGCGCATCTGATCGACATTAGCCTGTGTGACGCCATTATCTTCCGCAACCAAGAGGGCCTCGAACGTCCAATTGACCACATCAAGAAAGTGATCATCGTTCTCCTTAACGATGATGACCTCGGGCGCGAGAGTAATCACATCTGGCAAAATAACATTGTCATCCGGATTTGGCTGCGAAGAGCGCATTACCGCGAGCGTCGGCCCCCAGTTCATCTCCGCGTCGCAGCGCTTGCTGGTGTACGCACCGAGTTCTTCCTCGCGCTTCTCGAATGTGAGCACTTTCGCATCAATCTTCTTGTCGCGTAAGAATGTATCGAGATAGCTCGCGTTATTCGTTCCTGCCGAGGTGCAAATTGTGCCTCCCTTGAGGCCCGCGGCATTGGTTAAATTCAGATCCTTGTGCACCATCAGCTGGAAGGCACCGTAGAGGTATGGTATGCTGAGCTGGAATCCCAGATCTGTATCGCGACTCATCGTAGCATCATTCGTCTTCACCAATAGATCAACGTCGCCGGAGTCGAGACTGCTCCAGCGCTGCGCCCAGCTTATTGGGATGAATTTGGCCTTGTCGGGCGAACCGAGAATCGCTGTTGCGACTGCCCTGCAGATGTCGACGTCGAAGCCTTTCCATTGGCCTTTGTTATCGACTTCGGCGAAACCCAGGTTGCTGCCGTTGTGGCCGGCACACAGCAACACGCCGCGGGCGACGATCTTTTCAACGGTTGGGCTGCTGCGGTCCTGGGCCGACGCGGCAGGGCCCAACAGGGATATCGCCAGCGCCACCGGCGCCAAAAAACCCAATTTCATGCCTTCCCTCCCCAGCTGAGTTGCAGTTGCCGCGCTCGCTCGTATACAACGGTGTACGCTACACGGTTCAGTCTGCGTGTGTCAAACGGCTAATGCGACTTCTTGGTACCGACCCGATTCATGAGCCGGGTCCCCACGCCTTCCGAGCCGACCACCGCTGCGTTCGATGCAGGAGCACGCTTGCCGCCTCGAACAGGTATGTCCGCAGCAGCCGGTCACCCCACTTCGAGATCCGACCCGTCCGGCGCTGACACTGGTCGTGGTCTGATTGAGAGTGTTCGTGGCACACCCCCAGCCAAATAGGAATCGGCTTGCGAAACTGGCTTGCCGCGCATGGATGGCACGCGCACTGCTATGCCGTCAGCAGCAAATCAAGACAGTTGCGTGTCCCCGCAACCACCTTCACCGAACGAGCGAACAACCGCGCTCACTCGTTGCGCTGTCTGCCCCAGCGGCCCGGCCAAGCGGTAGATCCAGCATCCCAGCGATCCCCCAATCAGATCCATCTCCAGCCCCTTGCCGCTTGGCTCAGGGTGCAGAACCACTGGCTCGATCAGGGCGCGGTCGCCAAGTGCCTCGTGCAAGCTGGCCACCTTGGCGCGGTAGATCTCGCTCAGGTTCGGGCCCCGGGGCAGGCTGTCGCTGCTCCGCGCTCAAGCGACCGGTTCCTGGCCTCGAACTCGTCCAGTTTCTCCTGAAGGCCGGGACACGCTGCCGGCTGCCTGACGTGGCGGCGGCCTTGACCTGAAGCCTGTTCCACTCCTCCGTGAAGTCGGCGACGAACGCCGCGACGGCTTCGGGCTGCATCAGCCGCGTCCGCAGCGCACCGAGGCAATGATAGGCCCTGAGTCATGGTGGACCACCAGGCCGGTTTCCCAGAATCTTGTTCTTTGAGGGCAGCGCCATCACTCGATGAATGTACAAGGCCAGCCACGCGCAGCTCGCGGTTCTTGCTCGATGTAATCGACAGAAGCGCGTTGGCTTGCTCGCTGTATCGACGAGCGAGACCGACGATGCGTTACCTGTCAGCCCACACCAGGCGCCGCTCGAGCGCGTCGCGCGTCTTGTAGTATCCTCCGACCACCGGCAGAAACCACGGCTTCCCGGTGTAGCCGGGACGCGCGGGGAATGGCAGCCCGTCGAAGCCGCACTGCTCGCGCGCGCCGGAGATGATCTTTTCCGCCACCTGACGTCCGAGATAGGACATCATGACGACACCGCTGCCTTGACATCCCGCGGCGTAATAAAGCCCATCGATCTCGCCCATATGCGGCAGCTTGTCGAAGGTGAAGCAGACCAGCCCTTTCCAGCAATGCGTCACCCGATACTCCTTCAGCACCGGCCAGACCTCCGTCATGAAGCGGTGCAGGATCGGCGTCGCTTCACGCTCGTCGATGTCGCGCCACCGGGCGCGGCCGGCGAAGATCATCCGGCGGCGATCGGGCGACAGCCGGAAGGCGAACAGCGAGCGCTTGGTGTCGCCGCACATCCGGTTGGTGGGCAGGATGAAGCGTGCCACATCCTCCGGCAGTTCCTCGGTCGCTGCCATGTAGGCGGTGACCGGCACCACCCGCCGGCGCACGAACGGGCTGAGATGGGGATTGATCGCGCCGGTATAGGCGTTCGTCGCGACGAACACCTTCTCTGCCCGCAAATCGCCCTTGGCGGTGCGCAGGGTGAAGGCGCCGTGCCGTCCCTCGATCGCCCCCACCTCGGCGTTGCCGACGATGCGTCCGCCCGCCTGCTCGGCCAATCGCAAATAGGCACGGTGCAGCTTGGCCGGCTGCAATCCCCCGGACTCCTCGACGAGCAGCGCGCCGTAATAGAAGTCGCTGCCGATCTCGGAATGCTGCTCCTCACGCGGCAGCATGCGCGTGTGATAGCCGAAATTCCGCCGTAGCTCTTCGCCGCGGGCGGCCTGCCGCTTGTAGGCGGCGGGGGTGTGCGCCCCGGTGAAGCGGCCCGAGTTGCTGTAATCGACGGCTAGATTTTCGTCGGCGATGATCTGCTTGAACTCGATGAAGGAGTCGCGCGCGTTCTTGCGGATCCGGTCGGCCCGCTCGCGGCCGAGTCTCTGCTCGAGGTCGCCCGGGATCTTGAGACCGCCGCCGACCATGCCATGATTGCGCGTGCTCGCGCCATAGCCCGGCTCGCGCGCGTCGAGCACCGTCACGGCCAAGCCGTGGCGGCCCAGGATGCGCGCGGCGGACAGGGCGGCGTAGCCGCTGCCGATGATGGCGACGTCCGTGCGCTCCGGCAGCGTGTCGTGCGCCGCGACCGGCGGCACCTCGTCCCACCAATAGGGTCGGGCCTGCCACGCGGGGTGCCCGCTCGCAGGCGGCTCCGGCATGGGGGTCAGCGCCGGGTCAGGCCGAGACCCACCGGTTCCACCGCTCGAGCACGGCGGCGCGGTTCGCCTCGAGCCAGGCCGGGTCCATCTGGATGATCTTGCTGAAGGTTTCCGGGGAAGAGATCAGCTCCTGCTTCTCCTCCGAGCTCAACATGGCGGCCGCCTGCAGGTTCGGCGTCGCGTAGCCCATTTCGCGCGAGAAGGTGGCGTCGTGCTCGGGGCTGCCGATGTAGAAGTCGAGAAAGGCGCGCGCCGCCTTCGGATGTGGGCAGTCCTTGAGGATCGCCCAGGCGCCGAAATCAGCGAGCGTGTTCTCGTACGTCCAGGCCAGCGGGAAGCCGCCATGCTTCGTCGCGTAGGCGCGGCCGCTCCACATCAGCGACATGGCGATATCGCTGCCGCGCCACATCTGCTGGCTCTGGTCGCCGGTATGCCACCACACCGCGATGTGCGGCTTGATCTGATCGAGCTTGCGGAAGGCGCGGTCGAGATCGAGTGGGAAGAGCTTGTCCGCCGGCACGCCGTCGGCGATCAAGGCGGCAACGAGGTTGGCGAACGGACCGCCGCTGTTGGACAGAGCGCGGCGGCCGGGGAAGCCTTCGATGTCCCAGAAATCCTTCCAGCCCTGCGGCTTCCGCTCGGGGAAAGCCTGCGTGTTCCAGGCCATGACCTGCGCGCCCATCAGGTACAGCATGCCGTAGCGGCCGCAGGTGCCGGGCATCGCCGCCTTCGTGCTGGGGATGCCGGCGCAATCACCGAGGTCGACGAGCAGACGGGAAAGGTTGTCGAGTTCGGTGAATTGCGGGGAGATGATGTCCCACTCGACATGGCCGGCCTGCAGCATCGCCGCGGCCTTGGCCTGCATCTCGCTGTCAGAGGCGGCGACGGGGATGACGCGCACGCCGGTCGCCGCGGTGAACGGTTCGAAGAAGTTGCGCTTCAGCGCCGCCTCGAACACGCCGCCCGTGGTCCGGATCACCAGCGTGTCCTCGAGCGCCTCGGCATGGGCCGGGCGCGCGAATAGCGCGGCGGCGCCCAGCATCGCGGGCATTCCCAGGACAACACGTCGGTTCAGCCGCATCGTATGTCCCCTGCCGTCGCGCCCGCGCAGGCGGCAGGGTAGGGGTACTCGCCAGGCAGGGCAATTCGAGCCCCTCGACGCGCGCGTAGTTGTCCGGCAACCTGATAACTGCTGGCGTGGGACTCTATGCCGTGATTTGATGCGAAAACCTTCCGCGACCCCGAGCCGAGGAGCCGGACGATATGACCCTCTCCCGCCGCACCGTCCTTCTCGCCCCCGCCTTCATCGCCGCGACCTCGCTCGCTTCCGCCGCCCGGGCCGACGAGCTGGAGAGCACGGTGGTCATCCGTACCACCGGGGGCGTCTTCGAGGCGGCGCTGAAGCGCGACTTCTTCGAGCCGTTCACCAAAGCCACCGGCGTGCGCGTGATCCCCGTCGCCGCCTCGGCGGGAGAGATGCTGGCGAAGTCGCGGGCGATGCAGGAGTCGGGGCGGGTGGAATGGGACATCATCTCCCCGCAATACGACGACCTGCCCAATCTCGCGCCGCTGCTGATGGATCTGGGCGATTGCACGTCCATCCCGAATATTTCCAGAGATGGTGTGCCCGGCACCTGCGGACGTTGGGGTGAGCTCTATCTGACAGGCGCGGAGCTGCTGGCCTTCAACCCGCAGGCCTTTCCGCAGCGCAAGCCGAGTTCATGGAACGACTTCTACGATGTGGAGGTGTTCCCGGGCCGGCGGGCGCTGTCCAATACCGGCGTGCCGTGGGGCATGCTGATCCAGGCACTCTGCGCCGACGGCGTGCCGCGCGAGGCGTTGTTTCCGCTCGACCTCGATCGCGCGTTTCGCAAGCTCGACACAATCAAGCCGCATATCAGCGTCTGGTGGCGCACCGGCGACCAGAGCCAGGCGCTCATGCGCTCGGGCGACGTGGTGATGCAGACCATGTGGCTGGGCCGCGCCTACGCCTCGCGGCGGGCCGGCGTGCCCATCGAATGGACGTTCAACCAGTCGGTCGCGGATTTCGGGGCCTGGGCGATCCTGAAGGGGGCGCCGCACCCGAACGCAGCCAAGGCCTTCCTGAACTTCTACATGGAGAACCCGGAGGCGCATACTGCCTTTGCCCGGGAGATGGGCTACACCACGTCCAGCCGTGACGGCCAGGCGCTGCTGAGCCCGGAGGACAAGGAGGGGCTGGTCGCCACCCCCGAAACATTCGCCAAGATCATCCATATCGATCCGGCATGGCTGGCCGCCAACCGCGCCCCGGCGCTCGAGCGCTGGAACCGCTGGCTCGCGGCGTGAGCGGAGCGATGCTGCGCGAGCGGCCCGCCGCGGCGGCGGCGCGCGCTGCGGCTGCGACGGTCAGCGGGCTTGCCGTCGGGATCAGCGAAGTCTGGCGGCGCTACGGCCCGGTCACCGCCGTTGCCGGCGTGTCGCTCGACGTGGCCGCCGGGGAGTTCGTTTCGCTGCTCGGGCCGTCGGGCTCGGGCAAGACCACGCTGCTGATGATGCTGGCCGGATTCGAGCAGCCGCAATCCGGCCGGCTGACCGTCGGCGAGCGGGACATCACGCGCGTCGCGCCGAACAAGCGCAACGTTGCGATGGTGTTCCAGCGCTACGCCCTGTTTCCGCACATGACGGTGGCCGAGAACATCGCCTTCCCGTTGCGCATGCGGCGTATCGGCCGGGCGGAACGGGAGGCGCGCATCCGCCGCGCCCTCGACATGGTGAAGCTGGAGGCGCAGGCCGGGCGCAAGCCGGCGGAGCTGTCTGGCGGTCAGCAGCAGCGCGTGGCGCTGGCCCGCGCCATCGTCTTCGAGCCGCCGGTGATCCTGATGGACGAACCGCTGGGGGCGCTCGACAAGAAGTTGCGCCAGCACATGCAGATCGAGCTGAAGCAGCTGCAGCGCCGCCTGGGCGCCACCGTCATCTACGTGACGCACGACCAGGAGGAAGCGCTGACCATGTCGGACCGCGTCGCGGTGCTGAACCACGGCAAGCTGGTGCAGCTGGGGCCGCCGCGCGCTCTCTACGACCAGCCGGCGGACGCCTTCGTCGCCGACTTCATCGGCGAGATGAACCTGCTGCCCGGCACGGTGCGGGCGATGACCGGGGAGCTCTGCACCCTGGCGGTGGACGGCGGAACGGCAGTCGGCATGGCCGCCTCCAACTCCGACGGGCAGCTCGCGTCGGGCAAGCCGGCCCGCGTGGCGGTGCGGCCGGAGCATGTCGAGCTGGTCGCCGCTTCGGGCGCGGCGCAGGACGGCCTGCCCGGCCAGCTCGCAGAGATCGTGTTCAACGGGGCGACCACGGCCATGCTGGTTGAGCTCGCCGGCGGCACGATGCTGCGCGCCGATATCAGCACCCGCTCGAGCCTCGCCGGCCTGCATCCCGGCAGCCCGGTGGTGGCGAGCTGGGCAGCCGGCGCGGCGCTCGTCTTCCCGGGTGCGGCATGAGTGTCACGACGGTCACCGACCTGCCCGCCGGGCCGGCGGTTCCGGCGGCCGCCCCCGCCCTCCGTGGCCGGCTTTCGCTGCCGCTCTCACTCCTGCTCGTCGCCCCGCTCGTGCTGCTGCTGGCTTGGGCGTTCTTCCTGCCGATCGGCCGCTTGCTGCTGACCAGCGTCACCGAACCGACGCTGACGCTGACGAATTACCGACGGCTCATCACGCAGCCGCTCTATGCCGAGGTGATTCTGCGCACTGTCTGGATTTCCTTTGCCTGCACCGCCGCCGCCCTGCTGCTCGGCTACCCGGTGGCCGCCCTGATGGCGCGGCCGGGGCGGGTGGTGCCGAAGATCGCGGCGGTCTGCGTCATGGTCCCGCTCTGGACCTCCGTGCTGGTACGCTCCTATGCCTGGATCATCCTGCTGGACCGCAAGGGCGTGATCAACACGCTGCTCGTCCAGTCGGGCGTGATCGCGAAGCCACTCACCATGCTCTATACCGACGGCGCCGTGCTGATGGCGATGACGCACGTGCTGCTGCCGTTCATGATCCTGCCGATCTATTCCTCGTTGCGCAGCCTGCCCGTGGATCTGCCGCGCGCTGCCGCCAATCTGGGGGCCGGGCGGGTGCGTGTCTTCTTCGCGGTGACGCTGCCGCTGAGCCTGCCGGGCGTGTTCGCCGGCTGCCTCCTGGTGTTCGTCATGGCGCTCGGCTTTTACGTGACGCCGGCGTTGCTCGGTGGCCCGCAGACGCTGATGATCGCGACCCTGATCGGCCAGCAGGCGACCGAGTTGCTGGACTGGCCGTTCGCCGGTGCAATCTCCTGCGTGCTGCTGGTGCTCTCGCTGGGCATGGTGATCACCTTCAAGCGCCTGCTGCGGCTGGACCGTGTCGTGGCTCATGACTGACGGGGCGACCGGCGCGCGCGCCTCGGGCGGCGAATGGCTGTTCCACGCGATCTGCGTGCTGGTGCTGCTGTTCCTGATGGTGCCGACGCTGCTGATCGTGCCCATGTCGTTCAGCGCGACCGCCTACCTGACCTTTCCGCCCGCCGGCTTTTCGTTCGAGTGGTACCACACCTTTCTCACCGATCCGGAGTGGATCGACGCCACGCTGTTCTCGCTGCGCGTGGCGGCGCTGACGACGCTCGCCAGCACGGTGGTCGGCACCATGGGCGCGCTCGCGCTGGTGCGTGGCCGGCTGCCGGGGCGGCAAACCATCGAGGCGCTGCTCCTGGCGCCGCTCATCGTGCCGCCCATCATCGTGGCGATCGGCGTCTATCTCCAGTTCGCGCCGCTCGGCCTGACCGGCACGCTGCCAGGGTTCGTACTGATCCACACCGCGCTCGCCGTGCCGTATGTCGTGCTGGTGGTCAGCGCCGCTCTGCAGCGGCTGCCGCCCTCGCTGGAAATGGCCGGTCTCAATCTCGGCGGCTCCCGCCTGGCCTGCTTTCGGCGCATCACCCTGCCGTTGATCGCGCCCTCCATCCTGGCCGGGGCGGTGTTCGCCTTCCTGGCCTCCTTCGACGAAACCGTGGTTTCGTTCTTCATCTCCGGTGTCGAGCACAAGACGGTCACACGCAAGCTGTTCGAAGACATCGAGTTCAACCTGTCGCCCGTCATCGCCGCCGCCTCCACTGTGTTCGTGGTCTCGACGATCCTGATGATGTGGCTGGCGGACGCCTCGAAGAAAGCTGCCACACAGTAAAGGGCGGGCGAGGCTTTAAGCCCCGCCTTGCTATGCGCGACGCGCCAGCGCGCGATCCAGCCGGTCGCGGAGCGTGTAGTAGCCGCCGACGATGGGCAGGAACCAGGGCCGCCCGCGATAGGTCGGCAGGGTCGGGAATTGCGCAGTGTCGAGACCGCAGGGCCGGGCCTGACGGCCGAGGATTTTCAGCCCGATCTGGTCGCCGAGATAGCTCATCATCGCCACCCCCGCGCCCTGGCAGCCGGCGGCATAGTGCAGCCCTTCGTGCTCGCCCATATGCGGCAGATGGTCGAAGGTGAAGCCGACGAACCCCTTCCAGCAATGCGACACGCGCACGCCCGCGAGCTGCGGCCACACGCCGCACATGAAGCGGTGCAGAATCGCCGCCGCCCGCCGTTCGTCGATGTCATGGAACTTGGCGCGGCCGGCGAACACGATGCGCCGCCCGTCCGGCGAGCGGCGAAAGGCGTAGAGCGCACGCTTGGTGTCGCCGCCGGTGCGGTTGCGGGGGAGCGCCTCCTGCGCCAGTTCCTCGGGCATCGGCTCGGTCGCGATCATGAAGGCGGTGACGGGGACGATGCGCCGCTGGATGTATGGCGTGACGGCACCGCTATAGGCGTTGGTGGCCACCACCACCTTGTCCGCGTGCACCACGCCGCGCGCCGTTTCTAGCCGAAAGCCGCTGCCCTCCCGGCCGATCGACTGGACGCGGGCTTGCCCCCGCACCTGCGCACCCGCGTCTTCCGCCAACCGGCGCATCGCGCCATGCAGCTTGGCGGGCTGCAGCGCCCCCGCCTCCGCCACGGTGATGCCGCCGTAGTAGAAGTCGCTGCCGATCTCCTCGCGCTGCCGTTCGCGCGGGATGATCCCCACCGTCAGCCCGAGCCCGGTGCGGAACGCCTCGGCGCGGCGTTGCAGCCCCGCGAAGGCGCCGGGGCTGTGCGCGGCGATGAAGCGGCCGCGCTGCACGTAGTCGACGTCGAGACGCTCGTCACGGATCAGGGCGCGCACGAACGCGACGGACTCCACAGCGTCCCGGCGGATCAGCGTCGCCCGCTCGGTTCCCACCTGTGCGTCGAGCTTGGGCGGCAGCTTTCCGCCGCCGCCGATATGGCCATGGTTGCGGGTGCTGGCCCCCGCCCCCGGGTCGCCCGCATCCAACACGAGCGTCGAGACGCCGGCGCGGGCGAGCACGCGGGCCGCGCTCAGGCCGCAATAGCCACTGCCGATCACCGCCACGTCGACCCGTTCCGGAAGCGGATCGTTCGCCGGAATCAGCGGCGCCTCGTCGAGCCAATAGGGCGATGGCCTGAAATCCGAAGTCAGCACAGGGATGGCGCCCGCGGCACCGTCATGCGATCTCCTGCTCATTCGCCTCTATCGATGCCGGGATGCCCGGCATCGGCGCCAGCACGCGCAATCCCGCATCCCACCAGAATGGCGTCGGCTTGAAGTCCGGCGTGAGAACGCCACTCGTCCTCATGCCGTGCCTCGGCCGGACAGCAGCCTGTCCACGGCGTCCCTCGATCTGTAATAGGCGCCGACGATCGGCAGGAACCAGGGCGTGCCGGAATAGGCGCGGCTGGTGGGGAAGGGCAGGCCGTCATGTCCGCATTGCTGCTGCGCGCCCGTCAGAACCTTCAGCCCCATCTGATGTCCCAGATAGGACATCAGCGCCACGCCGTTACCCTGGCATCCGGCCGCGTGCAGCACGCCGTCGTCGACGCCGACATGCGGCAACCGGTCGAAGGTGAAGCCGACCAGCCCCTTCCAGCTATGGGTGACGCGATAGTCCTGCAGCGCCGGCCAGACTTTGCACATGTGCCGGTGGATCAGCGGTGTGGCGGTCCGCTCGTCCACATCGTCGCGCAGGCGGGGGCGGCCGTTGAAGATGATGCGCCGGCCATCGGGCGACAGACGGAAGGCGTACAGCCAGCGCTGTGTGTCGGTGCCCATGCGGTCGGTGGGCATCAGCGTGCGCGCGAGATCCGCCGGCAGTTCCTCGGTGGCGATCAGATACGCGGTGACGGGAATGACGCGCCGGCGGAGATACGGGCTCATCGTCCGGTTGAAGCGGCCGGCATAGGCATTCGCGGCAATGATGACGCGGCCCGCGCGCACCTCGCCGCGAACGGTGCACACAGTGAAAGCGCCCTCCGATCCGGTGATCGCCTGCACCTCGGCATTGCCGAATACGCGCGCGCCGGCCGCTTGCGCCAGGTCCCAGAGCGCGCGGTGCAGCTTCGCGGGGTGAACGCTGCCGGATTCCTCGATGACGATGCCGCCGTGATAGAGATCGCTGCCGATTTCGCGTCGCTGCTCGGCGCGCGGGACCATGCGGACGTGGTAGCCGAAGTGCCGGACGAGATCGTCGCGCCGCTGCTTCAGCCTTTCGTACCAGCTTCGGCTGTGCGCTGCGATAAAGCGCCCGGTGTGGGCGTAGTCGACCTGCAGCGCTTCGGTGCGGATCAGATCCTTGGTGAAAGCGAATGACTCGAACGAGGTCCGTCGGATCGCCGCCGCACGTTGCGGGGTGACCCGCCGGTCGAGATCGGGCGCGATCTTGAGACCACCGCTCAGCATGCCGTGGTTGCGGGTACTGGCGCCGTACCCGGGATCACGCGCGTCCAGCACCGCCACGCTTCGCCCGGCAGCGGCAAGCGTCCGGGCGGCTGACAATCCGCAGAATCCGCTGCCGACAATGACGACATCCGCCTGTGACGGCAGCGGATCGTCTGCCGGGCGTGGCGGCACCGCATCCCACCAGAAGGGCCGCGCCTGCCAATCCGGATGAAACACCTGGTGCACGACGCCGCGCCTTCCTATGCCGGTCGGGGCAGCAGGATAGCGGCGTGGCGGATGGGTGCGCGGATCAGGCCGCCATGCCGCGCGAGAGGCGCATGACGGCATTGGCGAGGTGGGTCGCCGCGGCGATACGCGCGCCATCCTCGTCCTCGGCCGTGATGGCGGCCAGGATGATGCGATGCTCTTCCTGCACCTGACGGGTCAGATCCTTGAAACGGGCGGAGTTGGCCCGCGCGGTGCCGACATAGGCGCGGACACGGCTGTCCAGGAAATCCAGGATGTCGGCGAAGAGCGGGTTTCCGGCTGCCTCGATGATGGCGCGATGAAACGCCATGTCCTCCTCCACCCCGGAGCGTCCCTGCGCGATCACCTCGTCCATTGCCTCGCAGTGCCGGCGGATCAGCGCCAGCTGCGCCGGGGTGCGGCGGATTGCAGCAAGCCCCGACGCTGCCGACACCACGGCGCTCAGGAGCTCGATGATGTTCTTGATGTCCTGGAAGTCGTAGCCGTTCGCCATGTCGAGCCGGAACACCGGCGCAATGATGTCGCCGACGAAGGCGCCGGCCCCTTGGCGCGATACCACCAACCCATCCTGTTTCAGGCGGCCCATCGCCTCGCGCACGATGGCGCGGCTGACGCCGTACGTCTCGGATAGCTCGCGCTCGGTCGGCAGCTTCCTGCCGGGCGTGTAGCGGCCGCCGACGATCTCCCGCCGAAGCTGCCCAGCCAGCTTGTCGGCCAGAAGCGGCGTGCGCCGGAGTGCCTGGATGCCTTCTGAGGGCAGCGCTGCCTCCTCTCGATCTGACAACATGGCCCCTTCTTCGCACGGATGCGACCGGTGCGCCCACGTAGAATAGGCAGGTAGGGTGCATAACTGCCTTGCCATGCATCACGGAGGAGCGCGGCGGCTCTGTCCCGACCAGCCGGCCCTTGGCGCTGGGCGCTGGCCTAGGCCGAAACCCACCCGTTCCAGCGTTCAAGCACCTTCGCACGGTTTTCGGCCAGCCATTTGGCATCGATCGTGATGATGTTCGTCATCTCGTCCGGAGTGATGAGCTCCTTCATTTCCTCGGCTGTCAGCAGGCGCTGGCTTGCCCGGTTCGGGGTCGTGTAACCCATCTCGCGAGCGAAGGCGGCATGGCTTTCCGGATTGGCCATATAGAAGTTGATGAAGGCGCGGGCGGCGTTCGGATGAGGCGCACCCTTCAGGATGCACCAGGCGCCGAAGTCGGCGATCGCCTGATTGTACGTCCACTCGATGGGGATCCCGGAGTGCTTCGCCTCGTAAGCGGTGCCGTTCCACATCATCGACATGGAGATGTCGCTGTTGCGCCACATCGCCTTGCTTTGATCGCCGGTGTGCCACCAGACGGCGACGTGCGGCTTGATCTCGTCGAGCTTGCGAAAGGCGCGATCCAGATCGAGCGGAAAGAGTTGCGCACGGGGAACGCCGTCGGCCAGCAATGAAAAGATCAGTGTGGCCCAGGGGCTGCCCGTGTTCGCCATCCCGCGCCGTCCCGGAAAGGTCTGCACATCCCAGAAATCGGCCCAGCTCTGCGGCTTCCTGTCCTTGTAGGCGTCCGGGTTCCAGCAGAGCATCTGGCCGCCGATGACGTAGAGCACGCCCCAGCGGCCGCAGGTGCCGGGGATGGCTTCCTTCGCGATGTTGGGCATGCTGCTGCAGTCGCCGAGATCGGCCAGGTAGCTCGAGATCTGCTCCAGCTCGGTGAACTGCGGGGCGATGATGTCCCATTCGACGCTGCCTGCCGCTTCCATCGCGGCGGTCTTCGCCATCATCTCCCCGTAAGAGGCAGAGATCGGGATGACCCGCACGCCCGTCGCCTTGCTGAACGGATCGAAGAAGTTCCGCTTCAGCGCGTCGCCGAAGGCGCCACCGCTGGTGCGAATCGACACGACCGACTCCAAAGCCGCGTCCGCTCTGGCCGTTCGGCCGACCATCGGCAGGAGACCCAAGCCGGCTGTCGCCCGCAGAAGGTCGCGCCTGTTCGCCTTCATGCTTGCTGCTCCTTGCGTTCCGGTGTGACGGGGTGGCAGTGATCGGGTTGCCTGACAAATTATCCACCCCACCTCAGGGACGCAAGGCACGAGCGGGTTGAGCCGGCTTTTCCGGGTTGACAGGCCATTTCCCGAGTTGTCAGGTTACCTATCAAATACGTGAGTTGGACGCGACCTCCAGCATTGACGCACCGTCTTGCGGTCCGGCCTCTCATTTCGGAGTGAACGAATGCCTCTCAGCGGCCGGTTCGAGGGTTTGTTCTCCGTCACCGTCACGCCCTTCACTCGCGAGGGCATGCTCGACCTTCCGGCCTTCGCAACGATCCTGGAGTGGCATATCGCCCAGGGCTCGGCGGGCCTCGCCATCGCCGCCGATAACGGCGAGGCGTCGCTGCTCACTCTGACCGAGCGTCAAGCGATGGCCGAAACCGCGGTGCGGGTGGCCGGCGCCCGGGTCCCCGTCATCATGGGAGCGATGGGCACGCACGCCTTCACCGCGGCCGAAACGATCAAGATGGCCGAGGTTGCGGCGGCGGCCGGTGTCTCCGCCGTGCTGATCGCCCCATCGCCCTATGTCGGCACGGCGACCCGGGCGGAGGTCGTCGGCCGCTATCGCGACATCTATCGGGCGGTTCCGCTTCCGGTGATCGCCTACAACAACCCGCGGATTTTCGGCGTGGCCTTGGAAGGCGACACGCTGCAGCAGCTCATCGACGAAATCGACCTCGTCGGCATCAAGGAATCCTCGCGCCATTTCCTCGACATCTCGCAGGGCATCGCCCGCTTCGGCGACAGGATCAGCATCCTGATGGGTTGCGGCTACCTGATCATGCCGGGAATCGCACTCGGGGCGAGAGGCATTCTCTCGACCGGTGTGGACCTGTTCGGCCGGAGCTCCGCGCGTATCGTGGAGCTTGCCCGCGGCCCCTGGACGAGCGAGGCGCGGCGGCTGCACCTCAACATCGCCCGCGCCTACAGTTTCCTGCTGGAGACCGGCACGCCGCCGGCTGCGCTGAAAGCCCTGCTGAACCTGCTCGGCTTGCCGGCGGGCGTGCCGCGGCTGCCCGTCCATCCACTGGCGGGGGCGGATCTCGACCGGCTGCGGGTGCTGTTCACCGAGCTCGGCGTGCTGTCGGGAGCCGTCCAGGATCTGCGGGCCGAGGCTTGAGGGTGGCGATGCGACATCTCGGCTCAGCTTGCATGTCATGAGGAATGGCGACGTGCTGGCCGCGGATTGGCGGCCGCAGCCCTTCTGGTGGGAGGATGCCCCGCCGGAACCGGCCGACGCCGACCTCCCAGCGCGAACCGATGTGGCAGTCATCGGCGGCGGTTATTGCGGGCTGATGGCGGCGTTGGCGTTGGCGCAGAACGGCATCCAGGCCCTCGTGCTCGATGCCGAGGACCCCGGAGCGGGGGCCGCCACGCGCAACCATGGCCATGTCGGCGGCATCGGCAAGCTGCCGGCGAATCTGGAACGGCGCGTCGGGGCCGAGCGCGCCGCCATCATCAAGGACGATGCGGTCCGCGCCTGGAACTATCTGCGCGACCTGATCCGCGACGAGGGGCTGGACGTGGACTACGTGCAGCGCGGCCGCTTTCTCGGTGCGCATAGCCGCGCCGCCTACGACGCGCTGGTGCGACAGGCCGAGGACCAACGCCGCTCCCTGCGCATGACGATCCACGCCGTTCCGCGCGAGGAGCAGCGGCGCGAGATCGGCAGTGACTTCTATTTTGGGGGGACGGTGACCGAGGAGGCGGGCGCCCTGCATCCCGCCAAGCTGCACCGCGAGATCCGGCGCCTGGCGGAACGCGCCGGCGCGCTGATCCGCGGCAAGGCGCGCGTGATGACGATCACCCGCATCCCAGGCGGATACCGGCTCGGCACGGCGCGCGGCGTGGTTGACGCGGATCAAGTGGTGGTCGCCACGAATGGCTACACCGGCGCGCTGACGCCCGATATCCGGCGCCGCCTGGTGCCGGTCAGCGCCTACATGATGGCCACCGAGGAAATGCCGCCCGATCTCGCGGCGGCCTGCATGCCGACCAATCGTACCGGTGGAGATACCAAGCGGGCGATCTACGCCTATCGCCTGTCGCCGGACGGGCGGCGAATCATCTTCGCGGGCCGGGCCAAGTGGCACGCGGCGGACGACCGGCTCGCTGCCCCGATCCTCCATGCGCATCTTTGCCGGGTCTGGCCGGAACTGCGCGAAATCCGCGTGTCGCACAGCTGGAAAGGGCAGATCGCCTTCACCTTCGACCATCTGCCCCATATGGGCAGCCAGGACGGGCTTCACTTCGTCGCCGGCTGCAACAGCAGCGGTGTGGTGCGCATGTCCTATCTGGGGCGACAGATCGGCTTGAAAATCGCCGGCCGCCAGGATCGACCCTGCGGGTTCGAAGACCTGAAATTCCCGACCTTGCCGACCTATCGCGGCACGCCCTGGTTCCTGCCGATCGTCGGCCGTTACTACAATCTTCGCGACCAGCTGGACCGGACGCTCTCCGGTCGCTGGGGATGAGGCTGCGGGAGCGAACACGAGGAGGACGCGGGTGATGCGCATTCAACGGCGAAATGCCCTGTTCGCAGCGGCGGCGCTGGCGGCCTCTCCGCTGCTCAGCCGGCCGGCCGCGGCGCAGGGCAAGCCGGATGACCAGGGCAAGCTGGAGGATGCGGTCATCGTTCGCGACACCGGCGGCGAGTTTGGGAAAGCGCTGAAGCAGTGTTTCTACGATCCCTTCACGCGCGCGAGCGGGGTGAAAGTGATTCCCGTCGCGACCTCCTACGGAGACATGATCGCCAAGACCGTCGCGATGTCCAAGGCGGGGCATGTCGAGTGGGACATCATCTCACCCCAGTTCTACGAACTCGGCCTTCTCGCTCCCTACCTGGTCGATCTCGGGGACTGCAGCGCGCTGCCGAACGTGGCGAGCCAGGGGCTGCCGGGAATCTGCGGGCGCCATGGCGTCCAATATTTGATGGGCGGCGTGGTGCTGAGCTGGGATCCGCGCGCCTTCCCCGAGCGCGCGCCGCAGAGCTGGGCGGATTTCTGGAACGTCGCCGCCTTTCCGGGCCGCCGCGCCCTGCCCAGCTATGGGAACCCCTGGAACAACACGCTGCTTTTCGCGCTGATGGCCGACGGGGTCCCAGCGGATAAGCTGTTTCCGCTGGATCTCGACCGGGCGTTCCGCAAACTCGATGAGATTCGGCCGCACATCGACCTCTGGTGGAAGACGGGCGCGCAGTCCGAACAGATGTTCCGCTCCGGTAACATCCAGCTGAGCCCGATGTGGAGCGGCACCGCCTATGCCGTGAAGCGCACCGGCGTCAGCTTGGACTGGACTTTTCACCAGGCGGCGGCGGATCGCGGCTCATGGGCCATTCTGAAGGATTCGCCGCACCCCAACGCTGCGCGCGCCTTCATCAACTTCTACATGACCAATCCGGAGAACCACGTCGCCTTTGCGCGGGCGATGGGCTACGCAACGACGAACCGCGCCTCGCTTGCTCTCCTCGATGCCGCGGAGCGGCACGAGCTGGTGTCGAGCCCGGAGATGCTGGCTGAGCTGGCAGGCATCGACGGCGAATGGGTCGAGGCGCACCGCGCCGCAACGCTCGACCGCTGGAACAGCTGGATCAGCGGCTGAGACTGACCGCTTCGGGCGGCCCCGTATCGGCGCACCAACAACGGGCGGGAGGAGCGAGACGATGAAGAAGCTGATCAACGATCCCCGTCACGTCGTGCGGGACATGCTGGAGGGGTTGGCGGACCTGCATCCCGGCCTGGCGCTGCTGGAAGCGGAAAACGTCATCGTGCGCGGCGATCTTCCCCGCCCGGAAGCGCGGCCGGTCGCGGTGCTGTCCGGCGGCGGGAGCGGGCATGAACCCGCCCATGCCGGATATGTCGGGGCGGGCATGCTGAGTGCGGCGATCGCCGGCGACGTGTTCACCTCGCCCAGCGTCGATGCTGTGCTGGCCGCCCTCCGTGCCGCCGCCGGACCGGCAGGGGCGGTGCTTATCGTCAAGAACTATACCGGCGACCGGCTGAATTTCGGCCTCGCCGCCGAGCTGGCGACGGCGGAAGGCATACCGACGCGCGTTGTCGTGGTGGCTGACGACGTCGCCCTGCACGACACGGTCGAGCCCGACCGACGGCGCGGCATCGCGGGAACCGTGCTGGTCCACAAGGTCGCCGGTGCGGCCGCCGCTTCCGGCCTGGCACTGGCGGAGGTCGCTGCCGAGGCGAGCGCAGCCGCCGCGGCGCTGGCCTCGATGGGTGTCGCGCTCGGCGCATGCACGGTTCCGGCCGCCGGAAGGCCCGGCTTCACGCTCGACGAAGGGGAGATGGAGCTCGGCCTCGGCATCCACGGCGAGCAGGGGGTTCGGCGTGCGCCGCTCATGACCGCGGACGCCGTGGTGGACACGATCGTCTCGACGCTTGTCGCGCAGATGGACCTTCACGCCGAGCCGGTTGCCCTGCTGGTGAACGGCCTGGGCGGCACGCCGCCGATGGAGCTTGCCATCGTCGCCCGCCGCGCCCTTGCCGCACTGCGGGAGCGCGGCATTCGCGTCGAGCGCGCCTGGGCCGGAAATTTCATGACTGCGCTGGAGATGCCGGGGTGCTCGCTGAGCCTGATGGCCTTGAGCGATGCGCGCCGCGAGCGGCTCGACGCCCCGGCCAGTGCTCCGGCGTGGCCCGGCGGCGGGCGCGTGGGCGATCGCCTGGTCATCCCCTCCGCCGTCACCGGCCCGGTGGCTGAAGCGTCCGCGGCGTTGGATGGTGGCGTATCCGGGGAGGCGGTGCGCCGCGCGGCACTGGCCGCGGCGGAGGCTTTCGAGCGGGAGGAGGCATTGCTGACCGCGTTGGACAGCCATGCCGGCGACGGTGATCTCGGCATCAGCATGGTGCGCGGCGCGGCGGCGATCCGCGCCATGCCGGACGAGGCGTGGCGACACGCCGGCACGGCGCTGGCATCGATGGGCAATGCGGTCCGGCGGGCGATCGCCGGCAGTTCAGGGCCGTTCTACGCCACGGCGCTGCTGCGGGCCGGTCGTGAACTCGGCCCGGCTGGTGCACCCGGGGATTGGGCGCGCGCTTTCGCGGCCGCGGTTGGCAGCGTTGCCGCGCTCGGCGGCGCGAAACCCGGCGATCGCACGATGCTGGATGCGCTCGAGCCGGCAAGCGAGGCATTCAGCACCGCGCTGCGGGCGAATGCGACGCTGCGAGAAGCGTGGGCGCGCGCCATCGCCGCGGCGGAAGACGGAACCGCTGCAACGGCTGCCATGCGTCCGCGCGTTGGTCGGGCGGCCTATCTGGGCGATCGAGCGATCGGCGCCCCGGACGCCGGCGCCACCGCTGTGCTGGTGTGGATGAAAGCCGTCGGGGCGGCTTTGGTTTGAGGCGGGTCGGCCGCGGCTCTCACCCGAGCCGAAGATTATAGAAAAGTGGAAAACCCTGGAGAATGCCGGTCACCGACTTCCGCGCGGCGGTTGGCTGATAGAAAATCCCGAGCGGTATGAAGGGCACGTCCTGAAACGCCTGCAGTTGCAGGTCGCGGCAGATCGTCTTGCGGGCGTCCGTGCTGTCGGCGTCGAGATAGGCGGTCCGCAGCGCCTCGATGCGGGGACTGCTCGGCCAGCCATAGACGCCGCCCTTCTCCCCCTGCGCCCGCAGCAGGCGGTGATCCGCGGGGTTGTTGGTCACGGCGCCCGTCGTGTAGACGCAGAGCGCGCTCCAGCCACCCTTGTCCAGTGGACCCTTGTTGTTGAAGCGCTGCACCACGGTGCCCCAGTCGGTGGACTGCATTTCCACGTTCATGCCGATCCCGCGCAGACAATCCTCGGCCACCAAGCTCATGGCATTGATGCTGGCAAAATCCGTTGGCGTCATGAGCACCACCTTCTCGCCCTTGTAGCCGCCGTCCTTCAGCGCCTGCCGCGCCGCGTCGCGGCTGCGCGGACCGGTCAGCGCAGTCATCCCGGCATCGCTCGCCATCGGCCCGGGCGTGATGAAGCCGATCCCGTCGCGCCACATGCTGCGGTCCGTGCCGGCGACGGCGGTCATGAAGTCGGCCTGGTCGATGGCCGGGAACAGCGCCCGGCGGATCGCCGGGTTGTCGAAGGGCGGCTGCAAGTGGTTCAGGCGCAGCACGCCGAGAAAGCCGCTCTTGTCCTGCACCTCTACGCTCAGCTCGGGATTGCGCCGCAGCAGCGGCAGCACGTCGGTGGTCGGCTGCTCCCACCAGTCCACCTCGCCGGATTGCAGCGCGGCGGCGGCGGTGGACGGATCGGGAATGACGTGCCACTCGACGCGATCCACGTTGGCGATCTTCGGCCCCGACAGGAAATCCACCTGGCCCTGCGGGCGCGGCACGTACCCGGCAAATTTCTCGTAGACGACCCGGTCACCGGGAACCCGCTCGGCGGCGACGAAGCGAAACGGCCCACTGCCGACCATCTCGGCCAGCGGCTTCATCGGGTCGGTGCCGGCCAGGCGTTCCGGCATGATGCACGGCATGTTGGTGCCGGCCTTGCCCAGCAGGTCCGGCAGGGTCGGGAACGGCTTCTTCAGGCGGAACTGCACGACCCGGTCCGACGGCGCGGACAGTTCGTCCGTCGCGGCGACGAGGTCGGTGCCATAGGTGTCGCGCCGGCCCCAGCGGTTGAGGCTCGCCACGACGTCGCGGGCGCGCACCGGCTCGCCGTCGTGGAAGCGCAGGCCGTCGCGCAGCGTGATTCGCCATGTCTTGCCGTCGTCCTCGACGGTGTGGCCCTCGGCCATCTGCGGGTGCGCCACGAAGGCGTCATCGACGCCGTAGAGCGTGTCGAACACCATATAGCCGTGATTGTGGGTGACGAAGGCGGGCGTGGCGATCGGGTCCAGCACCGCCAGATCGGCTTGCGGCACGAATCGCAGCGTCGTCGGCCCAGCTGCGCGCGCCACCGCCGGCATCGCGAGCGCGGCGATGCCCGCTCTCAACACGTCACGTCGCTTCATTGATCGTCCTCGCCTGTGGGAGTGAACCGGTGTGTGCCGTCACGCTGGCGCAGCGAGCGCCGGGCGGCGATCGAACCAGGGCGACGCCTGCTCCAGCTGCGCCGCCAGCCGGAGCAGCAGCTCCTCAGCGCCGTAGCGGGCCATGAACTGCGAGCCGATCGGCAGCCCCGCCGCATTGGTCCAGAGCGGCACCGTCATCGCCGGGGCGCCGCTGCCATTGGCGAGCGGCATGAAGGCGGCGATGGCGTAGAACTGCTCGAGAAACCGGCCTGCCCCCGCCGCTCCGTAGTCGAACTCGCTCAGCAGCGGCGGCGGCACGGTCAGGCTCGGCGTGAGCAGAACGTCGTAGGTCTCGTGGAATTTGGCGAGCTGCCGCGACAGGCCGTGCAGCTTGCGGACGGTGAGGTAGTACTCGGCGCTGGTGGTCGCCTTGCCGACGCGAAGGAACTCCCAGACCGCGGGCGAAAAATCCGCTTCCGCGATCGGCCGGCCCAACGCGGCTGCCTTGGCCGACACGTTCGCGTGCATGCCGACCCCGAGCAGGGTGATGGAGGTCTTTGCGAAGCCCTCGTCCCATCCGACATCGGGCACCGCTTCGCTGACGACATGGCCGAGGCTCTCGCACAGCGCGGCGGTCTTGCGGGTCGCCTCCACGCAATCGGGATGCACCGGGACGCCGCCGGGCGCGTGCAGTGCCAGCGCGATACGCAGCCGCTCCGGCGGCCGATCCAGCGTATCGAGGTAGGAAGCCGGCCCCGGCGGCGCCCAGTAGGGGTCGCCGTAGTCCGGCACGCAGGCGATATCGAGCAGTGCGGCGCTATCCCGCACGGAGAGCGTGCAGGCGTGCTGCGTGCTCGCGCCGATCAGCTCCTCGCCGACATCCGGCCCGTACGTGATGCGGCCGCGCGATGTCTTCAGACCGAACAAGCCGCAGTTGGAGGACGGCACTCGCGTCGAGCCGGCACCGTCAGTCGCGTGTGCCGCCGGCACGATCCGCGCCGCAACGGCTGCGGCCGAGCCGCCGCTTGAGCCGCCCGCCGAGCGCTCGGTGTCCCAAGGGTTGCGCGTCGCGCCGAACACCGCGTTCTGCGTATCGATCGACAGGCCCAGCTCCGGAACGTTGGTCTTGCCCATGATGAGCAGGCCGGCGTTGATGTAGCGGAGCGTGACCTCGCTGTCGAAATCGGGCACGCCGGCCATGAACGCGCTGCCGCCGACGGTGCGGACGCCCCTGTACGACGCGCGGAGGTCCTTCAGCAGGAAAGGCACGCCGGCGAGCGGCTCGGTACCATTGATGCGCTTCGCCTGCGCCCGCGCCTGCTCGTACATCGGCGCGATGATGGCGTTGATCGCGGGATTGATCCGTTCCGCGCGCGCAACCGCCATCTCCAGCAGTTCGGCCGCAGTCACCGCCTTGCTCCGGACCAGCGCGGCGAGGCCGACCATGTCGTGGGAGAGGTAGTCGGCTTCGCTGAGCACCGGTGTGTCTCCTTGTAGGGGCGCGCCTCAGCCGCGGCTTTTGCGTTCGGCGAACCGCCCGACGCGCTTCGCTGCACCGGGCCGGGAGAATGTCTCGATGGTGATGGCCTCTTCCTGCTCGACGGCGTGCCATAGCGGCCGTCCCAGCTCCTGGTTCAGCAGCGCCTTGAGGCGGCCCACGGAGAAGCGGGATTTTTTCGCCGCCGACCGGGCCAGTTCCATAGCTTTCACCGCCAGCTCGTCGCGAGGCACGACCCGATTGACCAGGTTCAGGCGCTCCAGCCGGGCCGCATCCTGCCGCTCACCGAGGACGAGAAGTTCCATCGCCCGCTGATACCCGAGCGCCTGTGGCAGCAGGTGCGTGACCCCGCCGGTGACGAACTGGCCCAAATCCATCTCCGGGAAGAAGGCGACGAGGTCATCGGCCGCGACCACGAGGTCGCAGTTGAGCATCCACTCGAAGCCGCCGCCGACGGCGTAGCCATGCACCGCGCCGAGGATCAGCTTCTCGCAGCCGAGCATCAGCCGGGTGATGCGCTGGATGGCGCCGATATGGGCGCGAATCGCTGCCTCGCTGGCGCTTTGCTGGTCGAACTCCTTCAGGTCATCTCCCGCGCAGAACGCGCGGCCGGCGCCGGTGAGCACGAGCACCGCCGCGTCCTCATCGGCAAACCCCGCTTGCAGCGCGGCGGAGAAATCGGCGAGCAGCGCGCCGCCGATGGCGTTCAGCCGCTCCGGCCGGTTCAGGGTAATGACGCCGATCTCGTCCTCCCGCCGGTAGCAGGCGAAGCTCATGGCGCGGTCCTCTCGATCAGGGCGGTCTTGCCGGCCGTGCGCGGCAGGCTTCCCGCGGGAACCAGGGCGATTTCCGCGGAGGCGCCGGTATAGCGCCGGACCGCTTCAGCCAGTTCACGCGCCGCTGGCTCGTGTGCCGCTGCCGGCAAGCTGGCGGCGGCCTCCGCCCGGATGGGGATGCGGTCCCAGGGCCCCGTACCCTGCAGCACGATACGGAACTGGCCGGAGGCAAGATCGGGGCGACTGAACACGGCTTGCTGGACCGCCGCGGGGAAGACGTTGACGCCGCGGACGTTGAACATGTCGTCGGTGCGGCCGGTGACGCGAAACCGCCAGCCCGTGCGGCCGCAGGCGCAGGCGTCGGTCGCCGTCACAGTGACGACGTCACGGGTCCGGAAGCGGATGAGCGGCTGGCACTCCTTGGCCAGGTGCGTGCAGACAAGCTCGCCCGAAATGCCCTCGCGTATCGGCTGGCGCGATCCTTCGGGGTCGATGATTTCGACGAACAGCGCGTCGGCGCCATGGAAGTGCAGATCGTCAGTGTGCTCGCACTGGCTGGCGAAATTGCTGAGCACCTCGGACATGCCGTAATTTGCGTTGCGAACGGCAAATCCCCAGACCTCCTGCAGGGCGTTGCGGAATGCCGGGTTGTCGAGCCCCGCCTCGCCGCCGAACAGGCCCAGCCGCAAGCCGAGCGAGCGCGGCTGCTTGCCCGCGTCCCGCAGCAAGCCTTCCAGCAGGGCGGGGTAGGATGGCGTGCACGAGATCGCGGTGACGCCGAGCTCGACGATGGTCTGTAGCAGCACTGTCGAGTTACCGGTCCCGAAGGGAACGACGCAGGCGCCGGTCTCTTCCAGCGTCATGTGGTCGGTCACGCCGCCGGTCCACAGACAGTAGTTCAGGCAGTGCACCACACGGTCGCCCGGGCGCAGACCGGCGGCGAACTGGGCTCGGCCGCCGACCCGGGCGATCAGCCGGACATCGCGAGCGCTGTTGGCAAGCTGCAGCGGCCGGCCCGTCGTGCCCGACGTGCGGTGCACACGGACGATCCGGTCGAGGTCGCAGGCGACGTAGTCCCCGAACGGCTGGCATGCTTCCTGGCTCGCCCGCAGCTCGTCCTTGTCGGTGAACGGCAGGTCCTGCAGAGCATCCAGCCCAAGTGTCACGGGCAGGCTTGGGCCGAGCTTGCGGCGATAGAAAGCGGACCGAGCCCGGACGAAATCCCGTTGTTCGTGCCACATGCGTTCCTGCAGCACGTGGACCGCATCCGATGCCAGCGTCTCGACGGACACATCCAGCATTTGATCGGGCACTGGGACGGGGATCGCTTTCGAAACTAAGGTGCCTGAGAGCAAAGCATGCATCGCCCGTCCTGCCCACCGGGGTTGCGTCGAAACTGGAACCTCCAGCTATCCGCGGTCCAGAAACCGGGGGCAGATCACGTGGCAGTGCATGAAGGCCAACAGGCTCGCCGAGCGGCCGCCCGGGAGCCCGTTGCGTGAGCCCGCCGCTTTCGAGCCGTAGCCGGTCAGCGGCCATCCCGCTTCGAGCAATTGGACAGGAAAGAATGAGCCGCCTACGCTCGCAAGGCAACGACGTATGTACCGGGGGTAGGGAGAGACAGCCTTGCAGCTCACGGGTGAGATGCTGATCGGTCGCGGGTCCGTTGAGGGCCATGGCGACGCGATGCGTGCCGTGAATCCAGCCACCGGAGACGAGTTGGACCCTCCGTTCCCGGGCGGCACCCAGGCCGACGTCGAACGGGCTTGCTCTCTCGCCTGGGCAGCGTTTGACGCCTTTCGCGAGATGCCGCTGGCCGCCCGGGCGGAGTTTCTCGACAAGGTAGCCGGCGGCATTCTCGAGATCGGCGATCCGCTCATCGAGCGCGCCATGGCGGAGACAGGGTTGCCGAGGGGGCGCCTGGAGGGCGAGCGGGCGCGCACCGTGGGCCAGCTCCGGCTGTTCGCCGACGTCGTGCGCAACGGCTGGTTTCTCGATGCCCGCATCGACCCGGCACAGCCCGAGCGCAAGCCGCTGCCACGCTCGGACCTGCGGCTTCGCAACGTGCCGGTCGGTCCGGTCGCCGTGTTCGGCGCCAGCAATTTTCCGCTCGCTTTCTCCGTTGCCGGCGGCGACACGGCCGCGGCGCTCGCGGCCGGCTGCCCCGTCGTGGTCAAGGCCCATCCCGCCCACCCCGGAACCTCCAAGCTGGTGGGGCTGGCGGTTCAGAAGGCCGCCGCGGCATGCGGACTGCCGGAAGGGGTCTTCTCGTTGCTCTACGCCACGGGCAACGAACTCGGAGGCGCGCTCGTCGCAGATCCCCGGATCCAGGCCGTCGGGTTCACCGGGTCGCGGGCAGGCGGTTTGGCGCTGATGCGCATTGCCGCCGGCCGGCCGGAGCCGATCCCGGTCTATGCGGAGATGAGCAGCATCAACCCGGTCCTGCTCTTTCCCGGCGCGCTGGCGGAACGCGCCGGGGAGCTCGGGAGGGCTTTCGTCGGCTCTCTCACGATGGGTGCGGGGCAGTTCTGCACCAATCCTGGCCTGCTCATCGCCCTCGAGGTGCCGGAGCTGGATGGCTTCATCCAGGCCGCGCGCGACGCGCTCGGAGCGGCGCCCGCCGGCACCATGCTCACCCCCGGCATCTTCCAGGCCTATCGCCGTGGGGTCGAACGGCTCGCGGCGCGGCCGAGCGTGCAGGAGATCGCCCGCGGGCAGCTCGCCAGCGGCGCCAATAGCGGCCAGTCCGCGCTGTTCTCCACCAGCGCGGAAAGTTTCGTGGATGACGAGGCGCTGCGCGAGGAGATTTTCGGTGCCTCCTCCCTCCTTGTCCGCTGCCGCGACCTGGAGACGGTCCGACGCGTTGTCGAGGACCTCGAGGGCCAGCTTACGATAACCCTGCAGATGGCGGAGTCGGATCATGAAACCGCTCGCGCCCTGCTGCCGGTTCTCGAGCGCAAGGCCGGGCGTATCCTGGTGAATGGCTGGCCGACCGGCGTCGAAGTTGCGCACGCCATGGTTCACGGCGGCCCCTTTCCCGCCACGTCCGATGGGCGATCCACGTCGGTCGGCACATTGGCGATCCGACGCTTCCTTCGGCCGGTCTGCTACCAGGACGTTCCGGCGCCGCTCCTCCCAACGGCGCTTCACGATGACAACGCCCTGGGTATTCCGCGACTGATCGACGGAGCCTTGGAGCGCACCTAGTTCGGGAAAACGAGCGGGCATCTGGAGATGGGAACGTCAACAACCGCCAACGCGGTGACGGTGACCGGAGGCAAGGTTCGCTACACCATCGTAGCGATGCTGTTCGCAATCACCATCGTCAACTATGCGGACCGCGCCACCATCGCCATCGCCGGGCCGGTGATGACCAAGGCGCTGGGCCTGAGCCCGGTGCAGATGGGTTTCGTGTTCTCGGCGTTCGGCTGGTCCTACGTGATCGGGCAAATCCCGGGCGGCTGGGCACTCGACCGGTTCGGTTCCAAGATGGTGTATTTCTGCAGCATCTTTTTCTGGTCGGTGTTCACCGTGCTCGTCGGCCTGGTGGGGCTCGCCGGCGCCGCCGCCGTCTATGTGCTGTTCCTGCTGCGCTTCCTGATCGGCTTCGCCGAGGCGCCGTCTTTTCCGGCGAACAGCCGCATCGTCGCCGCCTGGTTCCCGGCCAATGAGCGCGGCACGGCGTCGGCGATCTTCAACTCGGCCCAGTATTTCGCGACCGTGCTGTTCGCCCCGATCATGGGTTTCATCACCAGTCAATTCGGCTGGCCGGACGTCTTCTACTTCATGGGCGGGCTCGGCATCCTTGTCAGCCTCGTCTGGCTCAAGGTGATCTATCCGCCGAAGGAGCATCCCCGGCTCTCGCCCGAGGAGTTCAGCTACATCGAGCGCGGCGGCGCCCTGGTGAACATGGACCAACCGGCATCCGGGCGCGCGGCGCAGAGCGCTTCCGGTCCGCACTTGGACTACATCAAGCAGATGCTGCAGAGCCGTCTGATGCTCGGCATCTTCCTCGGCCAGTTCTGCATCAACGCGATCACCTACTTCTTCATCACCTGGTTCCCGGTCTACCTCGTGCAGCAGCGGCACATGTCGATCCTGAATGCGGGCTTCGTCGCCTCCATCCCGGCGATTTGCGGCTTTCTCGGCGGGATCCTGGGCGGGATGTGGTCGGACCTGCTGCTCCGGCGGAAGTGGTCCCTGACCTCCGCGCGCAAGACGCCGATCGTCGCCGGGATGCTCATGTCGATGAGCATGGTGATCTGCAACTACGTGGACGCACAGTGGATCGTGGTGGCGGTCATGGCCGTGTCGTTCTTCGGCAAGGGCGTCGGCGCGCTCGGCTGGGCCGTCGTGTCGGATACGGTGCCGCGCGAGATTGCCGGGTTCGCCGGCGGCCTGTTCAACATGTTCGGCAACATCTCCTCGATAACCACGCCGATCGTGATCGGCTACATCATCCAGGAGACTGGGTCGTTCGACGGCGCCCTAGTGTTCATCGCCGTCAACGCGCTTGTCGCGATCCTGAGCTACCTGGTGATCGTGCCCGAGATCAGGCGGCTGGAACTGAGGAAGCCGGCTGCCGAGGCGATCGCGTGACACGGCGCGACGCATCTGTTTCGGCGCGAGAGCGCCACTACCGTCCAGGAGGATCCTGAAATGCCGGACACACCTCTGCCGCCGCCCGGGCTGGAACCTGGCGCCATTCCGTCCGAGCCGCTGTCGCGGCGGGATCCCAAGAGCTTCCGTTCGGCGCGCTGGTTCGGCCCGGCCGACCTGCGCTCCTTCGGCCATCGCTCGCGCGCCATGCAGATGGGCTACGCGCCGGAGGAGTGGCAGGGCAAGCCGGTGATCGCGATCATCAACACCTGGTCGGACCTGCAGCCCTGCCACATGCACTTCAAGACCCGCGTCGAGGACGTCAAGCGCGGCATCCTGATGGCGGGCGGCTTTCCCGTGGAGCTGCCGGCGCATTCGGCCAGCGAGAGCTACCTCAAGCCGACGTCGATGCTCTACCGCAACTTCCTGGCCATGGAGACGGAGGAGCTGCTGCGTGCGCACCCCGTGGACGGGGCGGTTCTGATGGGCGGCTGCGACAAGTCCACACCCGGCCTGCTGCTCGGCGCCCTCAGCATGAACATCCCAGCGATCTATCTCCCGGCCGGGCCGATGCTGCGCGGCAACTGGCAGGGTCACGTGCTGGGCTCGGGCAGCGACAGCTGGAAATACTGGGACGAGCTGCGCGCCGGCAAGATCACCGACCAGGACTGGCTGGGGGTGGAGGGCGGCATCGCCCGCTCCTACGGCACCTGCATGACCATGGGGACGGCGAGCACCATGACGGCGATCGCCGAGGCGGCCGGCCTGGTGCTGCCCGGCGGCAGCTCGATACCGGCCGCTGACTCCGGCCACATCCGCCTCGCCTCCGAAAGCGGGCGGCGGATCGTGGAGATGGTGTGGGAGAACCTCACCCCGCAGCTTATCGCCACCCGTCCGGCCTGGGAGAACGCGATCGCGGTGGCGATGGCGATGGGCTGCTCGACGAACGCCATCATCCACCTGATCGCCATGGCGCGCCGCGCCGGGCAGGATGTCGGCCTCGATGATTTCGAGCACTACAGCCGCCGCGTTCCGGTGATCGGCAACGTGCGGCCGAGCGGCAACCAGTATCTGATGGAGGACTTCTTCTACGCCGGCGGCATCCGCGCGCTCATGCAGAACATCAGGGAGCACCTCCACCTCGACGCGCTGACGGTCACCGGCCGTACCCTGGGCGAGAATATCGAGGGCGCAGGCGTCTTCAACGAGGACGTCATCCGGCCCACGAGCAACCCGATCTACGGCGAGGGCTCGCTCGCCGTGCTCAAGGGCAACCTCGCCCCCGACGGCTGCGTGATCAAGCCTGCTGCCATGGATCAGCGCTTCCTCAAGCACTCCGGCCCGGCCGTGGTGTTCGACGACTACCCCTCCATGAAGAAGGCGGTCGCCGACGAGAGCTGGGACATCACGGCGGACCACGTGATGGTGCTGCGCAACGCGGGGCCGCAGGGCGGGCCGGGCATGCCGGAATGGGGCATGCTGCCGATGCCGACCAAGCTGCTGAAGGAGGGGCATCGCGACATGCTGCGCATGTCCGACGCGCGCATGAGCGGCACTTCCTACGGCGCCTGCGTCCTGCACATCGCTCCGGAGAGCTACATCGGCGGTCCCCTCGCGCTGCTGCGCACCGGGGACATGGTCAGCATCGACGTCGCCGCGCGCACGCTCAACATGGAAGTCCCGGAAGACGAACTCGCCCGCCGCCGGGCCGAGTGGCAGAAGCCGGCCCCGCGCTACGAGCGGGGCTACGGCTGGATGTTCAGCCATCACATCCAGCAGGCGAATGAAGGCTGCGACTTCGACTTTCTGCGCACCGAGTTCGGCGCGCCGGTGCCGGAGCCGGCGATCTACTGAGAGGAGACGACATGTCGAGCACGCTCAGCCCGCAGACGCGGGAGAAGCTGAAGGGCGTCAGCACCGCCACCCTCGCCAGTGCTCTCTTCAAGAAGGGGCTGCGGAATCAGATGATTCAAGGCTCGGTTCCGTTGAGCCCGCCGAAGGGAGGCAGCATGGTGGGAGTCGCCTACACGCTGCGCTACATGCCGGCGCGCGAGGACCTCAACCCGATGACTGTGTTCCGCAATCACAGTCATCCCCAGCGCAAGGCGGTGGAGGAGTGCCCGGAAGGCGCGGTGCTGGTGATCGACAGCCGCAAGGACCCGCGCGCGGCTTCGCTCGGCGGTATCCTGGCCACGCGGCTGATGCGGCGCGGCTGCGCCGGCATCGTCACCGACGGCGGTTTCCGCGACGTCGCCGAGATCGGCGCGCTCGACATGCCGTCCTATCAGGCCCGGCCCTCGGCCCCCACCAACCTGACGCTCCACCAGGCGATCGACATAAACGTGCCCATCGGATGTGGGGACGCGCCGGTGTTCCCGGGCGACGTCGTGGTCGGCGATATGGACGGGGTCATCATCATCCCCGCCGAAATCGCCGATGAGATCGCCGATGAAGCGGTCGAAATGACGGCGTACGAGGATTTCGTGATCGAACGCGTCCGCAACGGCGAGAAAACGCTCGGACTCTACCCGCCGACCGACGAGCGCAACCTCGAACTGTTCGCGGCCTGGCGCAAGGAGCGGGGTCGCTAGCCATGCCGAAGGGATCAGATCTGCTCGTCCGCGCGCTCGAGAACGAGGGTGTCGAGCGCGTCTTCGGTGTCCCCGGCGAGGAAAATCTCGATGTCGTCGAGAGCCTGCGCCAGTCCTCGATAAAGCTGGTGATCACGCGCCACGAGCAGGCGGCAGCGTTCATGGCGGCAACCCATGGGCGGCTGACCGGCAAGCCCGGCGTCTGCATCGCAACCCTCGGCCCCGGTGCCCTGAACTTCACCACCGGCGCCGCCTACGCCCATCTCGGCGCCATGCCGATGGTGATGATCACCGGTCAGAAGGGCGTGATGAGCAGCCGGCAGGCGCGGTTTCAGATCGTCGACGTGGTCTCCGCCTTCCGGCCGCTCACCAAGATGTCGCGCCAGATCGTCGGGCCCTCGACGATCCCGACCTTCGTGCGGGATGCGTTCCGGGTGGCCATGGAGGAACGACCCGGCCCGGTGCTGCTCGAGTTGCCGGAAGACGTGGCCGGAGAAGAGTGTCAGGACGGCACCATCATTCCGCCGCACCCGATCGAAATCCCGGTCGCCCACCGCGCGGCGCTGGACCGTGCGGCGGAGATGATCCTGGCGGCAAGACGCCCTCTGATCATGCTGGGAGCAGCCGCCTCGCGTCCGCGCGGCACGTCGGGGATGAACGCGTTCGTGCGGCGCACGCAGATCCCCTTCTTCACCACGCAGATGGGCAAGGGCACGGTCGCCGGCGGCAGCAATCTCTACATGGGCACGGCGGCGCTTTCCGAACGCGATTACGTGCACGAGGCGATCGACGCCGCCGACCTGATCATCGCCATCGGTCACGACACCATCGAGAAGCCGCCCTTCATCATGGGTCCCAAGGGGCCTCAGGTGATCCACGTCTCCTACACGCCGGCAAACGTGGAGCAGGTGTATTTTCCGCATGCCGAAGTGGTGGGCGATGTGGGCCCGAGCCTGGAGCTGCTGGCCGACCGTATCGAGGGAAAGCTGCACTATGCCGGCGCGCTGCTGCACATGCGAGAGGGCATCCTCGACAGGATCACGGCGCGCGCCACGGAGGACCGTTGGCCACCAACGCCGCAGCGCATCGTCAACGACGTGCGGCAGGTCATCCCGTCGGACGGGATCGTGGCGCTCGACAACGGCATGTACAAGATCTGGTTTGCCCGGAATTACCGGACCTACGTCGCCAACACACTTCTGCTGGACAACGCCCTGGCGACGATGGGCGCCGGACTGCCCTCGGCCATGATGGCCGCCATGCTGCATCCCGAGCGCCGGGTCATGGCGATCTGCGGGGATGGCGGTTTCATGATGAACAGCCAGGAGCTGGAGACCGCGGTACGGTTGAAGCTGAATCTGGTCGTGCTGATCCTGGATGACGGCTCCTACGGCATGATCCGCTGGAAGCAGGCGCTGGACAATTTCCCTGACTTCGGCCTGACCTTCGGCAATCCGGACTTCGTGCGCTACGCCGAGAGTTACGGCGCGAAGGGCACCCGGGTCACCGCCACGGAGGGCCTGGCTGCGACGCTCGAGGCGGCCTTTGCCGGGGGCGGCGTACATCTGGTCGTCGTGCCGGTCGACTACTCCGAGAACACGCGCGTCCTGGTCGACGAATTGCGCGCGCGTCTCGCCGCCGAGCCGGTCGCGGCGAAGTAGAGGGCTGACCATCCGGCATCGGAGACGGACATGAAGATCAAGGCCGCGGTTCTCGATGGGATGGGCGCGGAGTCGCCCTATGCCAGGAGCAAGCCACTTCGCATCGCCGAGGTGCAGCTCGATCCGCCGGGTCGCGGCGAGGTTCTCGTGCGCATCGCTGCCGCAGGGCTGTGCCATTCCGACCTCTCGGTGATCAACGGCGACCGGCCCCGCCCGATGCCCATGGCGCTCGGCCATGAAGCGGCGGGCATCGTGGAGGAGGTGGGCGAGGATGTGACCGATCTCGCGCCCGGCGACCACGTCGTGATGGTGTTCATGCCCTCCTGCGGCCATTGCCTGCCCTGTGCCGAGGGGCGACCCGCTCTGTGCGAGCCGGGTGCCGCAGCCAACGGCGCCGGCACGTTGCTGTCCGGCCAACGGCGGCTGCACTGCGACGGTGCGCCGGTGCATCATCATCTCGGCTGCTCGGCTTTTGCCGAATACGCCGTCGTCTCGCGGCGCTCTCTCGTCAAGGTGCCGTCCGAGCTGCCGCTCGACGAGGCCGCGCTGTTCGGCTGCGCGGTGCTGACGGGCGTAGGCGCGGTGGTCAACACCGGGCGTCTGCAGCCCGGCGAAAGCGCCGCCGTGATCGGCCTCGGCGGCGTCGGTCTTGCCTCCGTGCTCGGGGCGGTGGCGTCCGGAGCGCGGCAGGTCGTGGCGATCGACCTCTCGGACGAGAAGCTCGGCCTGGCGCGCCAGCTCGGCGCGACGGATACGGTGAACGCGCGCGACGCGGACGCAACCGAGCAGGTCAAGGCCTTGACCGGCGGTGGCGTCGACTTCGCCTTCGAGATGGCGGGTTCCGTCCGCGCATTGGAGCTTGCGTACAAGATCACGCGCCGTGGCGGCACCACGGTCACTGCGGGCCTGCCGCCGCCGACGGCGACGCTCCCGCTGCCGGTCGTTCAGCTCGTTGCGGAGGAGCGGACCGTGAAGGGGAGCTACATCGGCACGTGCGTTCCGACCCGGGACATTCCGCGTTATGTCGCGCTCTACCGTGCCGGCAAATTGCCGGTGGACCGGCTGATGAGCGGCAAGCTGCGGCTCGAGGAGATCAATGAGGGCTTCGATCGCTTGCACGAGGGCCGGGCGGTGCGTCAGGTCATCGAGTTCGCGCGATGAGCGACCCGCCGTTTGATTTCGGCCTGAAGAGCTTTGCGGATTTCTGGTGGCAGGCCGGCAAGGCGGCACAACAGGCGCAGGAGGACGCCACCCGGTCCTTCACCGAGGCGCTCAAATCCACCATCCGCCCGGCTGCGCAGGCGGATCTGCCGGTCTGGCCCGGTGCCGCAGTGGACAATGCCGAGCTGGCCCGGGCCAGCGAGGCGCTGGCCGAGCTCTGGAAGGCGGCGACCGAGCTGTCGACCGGCATGGCCAAGTCGCTTGCCGGGGCGGGCAACGGCTTGAGCGGCGCAAAGCTGGACCCCACGGTCGAGGCCACGTTCCGCGCCATGGCGGACCCGCGCACCTGGCTTGCCGGGGCAGGCGGAATGGACTTGGTGATCGGTGCCGTCGCGCAGGGGCCGCAACTCGCCGATCTGTGGAACGCGGAACGGCAGCAGGCGCGGGTGATGCAGGCCTGGACCGAAATGCGCCGCCGTACGCTCGAGCACAACGCGGTCGTCATGCAGGGATGGCTGGGTGCGGCACGCGCCTTCGGCGAGGAGATTGCCGGCCGAACCAAGAAGGACGGCAACTCGCCGGACCACAAGACGACGCTGGCGCTATGGGCGGAAACCGCGAACCGCGTGATGCTGGAGACGCAGCGCTCGGAGCCGTTCCTGCAGACCCAGGCCGCGATGATCCGCAGCGGCGCCGAGTTCAGGATGGCGCAGCGCGAGATGGCCGAGCGCTGGGCGGCGCAGTTCGGCTTCCCGACTCGTACGGAGCTGGACGATGTGCATCGCAGCCTGACCGAGCTGCGCCGGGAGTTTCGCGCCTTCAGACGCAAGCACGCGGAGCGCGGCGCAGCTCCAGCCCGCAAGAGCGAGGCATAGAATGGGTGAAAAAGCATTGTCGCCGGCCGAGGCGGTCTCGACAGCGGCCCACGCCTTGGCCGACGCGGTCTCGACGGGAAGCAAGCTTCTGGCGGGAACCGAGCTGTTCAGTCGCATCCGCGACCAGGACGTGCAGATTGCCACCACGCCGAGAGATGTGGTCTGGCGCCAGGACAAGGTGACGCTGCACCACTTCCGCCCGCTCGCGGAGCGCCATGTGCGGATCCCGGTGCTGATCACCTACGGTCTGATCGGCCGCTGGACGATGACCGACCTGCAGGACGATCGCTCGCTGGTGCGCAACCTGCTCAACCTCGGCGTAGACCTCTATGTCGTGGACTGGGGAAACCCGTCGCGCGCCGATCGCTATCTGACGCTTGACGATTACATCTGCTCGTATCTCGACGCGTGCGTGACGGAGGTGGCGCGACAGGCCGGGACCGACCGCGTCAACCTGCTCGGCGTCTGCGAAGGCGGGGTGTTCACCACCGCCTACGCCGCGCTCGAGCCGGAGCGGGTAAACACCATGGCGCTGACGATCACGCCGATCGATTTCCACGCCGACGCGGTCGAGAACCGGCCCGGCCATGGCTTCATCAACATCTGGACGCGCGCGCTGGCGCCGGAAGATGTCGACCGGCTGATCGAGGCCAACGGCAATCTGCCGGGCGAGTTCATGGGCGCCGTCTTCAGCCTGATGACGCCGATCCGCACCATGTTCAAATACAATCTCGATCTGCTCGACGTCGCCGGCGATGAGAACCGGCTGGTGAACTGGCTGCGCATGGAAAAGTGGATCGCCGATCGCCCGGATCACCCGGGAGAAGCCGCGAAGCAGTGGCTCAAGGAGCTGTATCAGCAGAACAAGCTGGTCAAGAACCAACTGGAGCTGGACGGCAGGCGCGTCGACCTGAGCCGCATCACCATGCCGGTGCTGAACGTCTATGCCAAGGACGACCACATCATTCCGCCGGCGACGAGCCAGGCGCTCCGATCGGTGGTCGGCGCCAAGGAGTATGAGGAGTTGGCGCTGCCGGGCGGGCATGTCGGCGTGTTCGTCGGCGGCAAGTCGCAGAAACTGTTCGCGCCGGCGGTGATGGAATTCGTGCGCAAGCACGATGGCGGGGCCGCGTGAAGAACAAGATCGTCAGCGCCGATGCTGCCGCGGCCGTCATCCAGCGTGGCGACACGGTTTCGGTGTCCGGCTTCGTCGGGATCGGGACGCCGGACGAGCTGCTGCTCGCGATCGAGCGCCGCTTCCGCACGACGGGCGGTCCGACCGACCTCTCTCTCGTGTTCGCCGCGGCACCCGGCGACGGCAAGGATCGTGGGCTGAACCGGCTCGCGGTGCCCGGCCTGTTGCGTCGCGCGATCGGCGGCCATTGGTCGCTGGTGCCGAAACTGGCCCAGCTCGCCGTCGACGGCGAGATCGAGGCCTACAACCTGCCGCTGGGCTGCATCGCCCAGCTCTATCGGGATATCGCGGCGCACCGAGCCGGCCTGCTCTCCCGCGTCGGCCTGCGCACCTTCGTCGACCCGCGCCTGGGCGGCGGCAAGATCAATGCCCGGACGACCGAGGACCTCGTCTCCCTGCTCGACGTCGGCGGGACCGAGTACTTGCTCTACAAGGCGTTCCCGATCCAGGTGGCGCTGGTGCGCGGCACGACGGCGGATACGGCCGGGAATATCACCCTGGAGCGCGAGGCGCTGACGCTTGACGTGCTGCCGGCGGCGATGGCGGCGAAGAACTCGGGCGGGCTGGTCATCGCGCAGGTGGAACGTCTGGCGCAAGAGGGCTCGCTGGACGCAAGGCGCGTGCAGATCCCGGGCGTCCTGGTGGACTGCGTGGTTCTGGCCGAACCCGAAAACCACCGCCAGACCTATGCCGTGCAGCACAACGGGGCGCTCTCCGGCCAGGTTCGCGTCCCGCTGGACCGCATCCCGGCGCTGCCGCTGGACGAGCGCAAGATCGTTGCCCGACGCGCCGCGCTCGAGCTGCCGCCCGGCGGCATCGTCAATCTCGGAATCGGCATGCCCGAGGGAGTGGCGGCGGTCGCCGCCGAGGAAAAGGTGCTGAGCTTTCTGACGCTCACCGCCGAACCCGGCGTCATCGGCGGCATGCCGCAGGGCGGATTGAATTTCGGCGCCGCGCTGAATCCAGAGGCGGTGATCCAGCAGAACCAGCAGTTTGATTTCTACGATGGCGGCGGCCTCGACATGGCGTGCCTCGGCATGGCGCAGGCCGATGCCGAAGGCAACGTGAATGTCAGCCGCTTTGGTGGGCGTCTGGCCGGGGCAGGCGGATTCATCAACATCAGCCAGAACGCGCGCAAGCTCGTCTTCGCCGGCACCTTCACCGCGGGTGGCCTGCACGTCGCCATCGAGAACGATGAGCTGCGCATCGTGCATGAGGGCCGCAGCCGCAAGTTCATTAAGGCTGTCGAGCAGGTCACGTTCAGCGGCAGCTACGCGGGCGAGGTGGGCCAGCCCGTGTTCTACGTAACCGAGCGCTGCGTGCTCCGGCGCACCGCTGAAGGCGTCGAACTCACCGAGGTGGCGCCAGGCATCGACATCGACCGCGACATCCTGGCGCACATGGATTTCCGTCCCATTGTCCGCAATCCCAGGCTGATGGATGCGCGGCTGTTCCGGCCTGAGCGGATGGGCCTCGACCAGGTCTTGCTCGGCTTCAGGGTCGCCGACCGCGTCAGCTACGATCCCGAAGGGAATACGCTGTTCATCAACTTCGAAGGCTTCCACGTCCGCTCACTCGACGATGTGGAAGCCGTGCGCCGCGAAGTGGAGGCCCGCTGCCGCATGGTCGGGCGGAAGGTCGCGCTGGTGGTGAACTACGACGGGTTCACGCTCGACGCGGCTGTCTCGGACGCGTGGTTTTCCATGGTCGCCTATCTGGAGGACCGCTATTACGCGAGCGCCTCCCGCTATACGACAAGCGCGTTCATGCGTCTGAAGCTGGGTGCCGGATTGAGCGAGCGACAGCTGAAGCCGCACGTGTTCGAAACCGCTCGGGAAGCCCACGACTTCGCCGCTGCTCATCAGGGCAGCGAGCGCGCCCCCGCGTAATACGAGGTCGCACAGAGCGCCACCCATTATTGTCATCCCCGGGAAAGCGGGGGGTCACGCGGCGCATGGATTCCCGCTTTCGTGGGAATGACGGTTAGAGCAGCGTGCGATCAGGTGGAATCACCTGCTCGCACAAAGCTGCTCGCCAAAACAAAGTGATAGAACGGCGGGCGTGAACGCGAGTTCGCGCCCGCCGCTCTATGAGTCGGGGCATCCGAGAACTGGTATAAGCGGGCAGTGTCGGTCAGACATCATCGAGCCAGTCCGTCACCACTGAAACCTGATGCCGGTTGAGCAGCGGGGGCGCGTGCCCGCATCCCGGGAATTCCACCAGACGAGCGCAGGGCCCGCGCTGGGTCATTTCCTTGGCAGTGGATGGGAGAAGCAGGTCGCTTTCAGCGCCACGCAGGACCAATGTCGGGCAGCGAACCGCATCCCAATAGCTCCACAAGCTCAGGTTATACAGGAACACGGGGCGAAATGCAGCTGCGATGCCGGGATCGCAAAGCGGCCGCCAGCTTCCGTCGGCATCGCGTTCCATGCTGTGGCGGACGAGGTGGTCCCACTCCTCAGAGGTGAGATCGCCGAACGGAGCAAGCACTTTCCGATAGAAGGAGAGAGCGCTTTCGTAGCTCGGGAAACTCCTTGGCGCACTGCCGACGTCACTCCCGATCCGAAACAGGGCCGGCCAGGGCAGGTACGGACCGATGTCGTTCACGACCAGTCGTTCGACAGGCGAGTTCTCCTGTCCGGCCATCACGATGCCGATCAGCCCTCCCAGCGAGGTTCCGATCCAGCTCACCTTCTCGGCTCCGATCCTGGAAATCAGAACGGTCAGGTCCATGGCGTATTGCGGGAGCGCGTATTCGTTCGGATCGCGCAGCCGCCCGCTTCGCCCGCGGCCTGCGAGATCGGGGCAGATCACACGCCAGCCGCGGGCAGCCAGTGCGCAGGCGAGGGGGTCGAAATCGCGTCCCTGGCGCGTGAGGCCATGGACGCAAATCGCCACCCGGCTTGCCGTCGGCTCGCCCCACTCCACATACGCGACGCGGTGAAATCCGCGCTTGGAGATGCATTCGACATAGCTCTGCCTGTCCGGCGACCGCGAGAGCGCCGGGCCCGGGCGAGCCTGCGTGGTGTCGGACATTGCGAGCGAGGTGTTCGACCGCTTGCCGCGAGCGTCAGGCCAGGCCGAGATCCTGCCGCACCCCGGGCAGGAACTCCATCATCGCGACCTGGAACAGGAACTGCGCGCCCTGCACCATGATGAAGCGCACGCCGGCATCGTGCAGGCGCTTTATCCGCTGGCGCATCTCCGCCATCGTGTAGGCATAGCTGGTGTTGGCGCCGACCATGATGCCCTTCTTCACCGCCTTGTCGATCAGGCGCCAGAGCTCCGGATTGTTGAAATTCGGCTCCTTCGAATTGCCGAGCACCTTGCTCAGATCCGTCATCGCGAAAAAGAACATCTTGAGGTCCGGGAGATCGAGGATGCGATCGAAGTCGTCCAGCGATCCGCGGCTTTCCGCGTGCGGGATGATGAACGTGGATTCCGCCATTTCATCGATGCGTGCTTCCCATTCCTTGCCGCGGAACGGATGCACCCAGAGCGCTCGGCGGTGCCAGTCCTTCGAGATCTCCAGCGCCTCTTCGATCTCCTTCAAGCCGGAATGCGAAATCAGCACGTATTCCGCCCCGATGCCCTGGACGCGCGAGAGATCGACCGCCATGTGCGCGTCGTAGCCATGCCACGGGTTCATCTGCATGCGCACGACCGGGGTGATCCCCGACGCCTGGCAGGTGCGGATCATGTTCTGCACGTCGCGGAAATCCATTCCGGTGAACATCATGTCGATCATGATCCAGTCGAAACCCATGAAGGCGCACAACTCGACGGTTTCCGGGTCGTTGGCCCACACGCCGAGGGCGGTGCGGCCGGTTTTCATGGCCTCGCGCAGAGGGTTGTTCGGCATTGCGTGATCTCCTGGGTTGGCGCGGCATTTCCATGCCGGCTAGGTCGGTTCCTGGACAAGCCTCGCCCCGAGCAGGAGGCGCAGGCCCGAAGCAATCAGCAGCCCGATGAGCAGCTGCAGCAGCGACAGGCTGGCCAGCCGGGAAAAATTCCCGACGTTCCAGACTTCGAACGACAAGACGGAAAACGTCCTGGTGGACGCGGTATAGAGCAGGATGACGATCGACAATTCGGTGATGAAGAAGCTGAAGAGCAGCAGCCAGCCCGCGATGATCCCGGGCAGCACCAAGGGAATGGTGATGCGGACGAAGGCGCCCAGCGGACCCAGGCCGGACACGCGCGCGCTCTCCTCCAGCTCCGGATGGACCTGCACGAGGCTCGCCGAGATCGACCGGACGGCGTAGGCGGTAAAGCGCCCGACAAAGGCGAAGAGGATGATCAGCATCGTGCCATAGACCGGCAGGCTGACGCCGACCCAGAACAGCATGACGCCGACGCCGAAAGCGATGCCGGGAACCGCTATCGGCAGCAGCACGAGATGCTCGATAAAAGATCGCAGCGGGAGGCGGCTGCGCACCACCACCCAGGCGATGCCCGTGCCGGCCAGCGTCGCCACCGTGGCGGATAGCAGCGAGATGACCAGGCTGGTGCGCATGGTCAGCCAGACGTCCTCGGACGACAGATTGTGCAACAGATTGCCGACGCTCATCACGCCGGACCAGGTGTAGGTCGACATCGCCGCCGCGGTCAGCACGAGGATGGGCGCCAGGACCGTCAAAAGCAGATACAGCACGGCCATCGCGAAGGTCAGCCAGCGCCATGCGCCCAGTTCGATCAGGCGCGGGCGGAAGCCCTTGCCGGTGATCGTCACGTAGGAGCGTCCGGCGAGGATGCGGCGCTGGAGCGCGGCGGCGATCGAGGCCATGCCGATCAGGTAGAAGCACAGCACCGCCATCAGGCCGTATTGCGGGGGCACCGCCTGCGCGCTGATCCAGATGCGCGAGGTCAGCAGCAGGGTCTGGTGCGACCACCCCAGGACGATCGGTGTGCCGAACAGGCCAATGGCGATGGTGAAGGCCAGCACGAGACCGGACACGAAGGCCGGCGCCAGCAGCGGGAAGGTGATGCGCAGGTTCGCCGCGACGATGCCGAAGCCGGATATTTGGGCGGCCTCTTCCAGGCTCGGGTCCATGCCGCGCAACGCCGCGGCGACGATCAGCATCACGTAGGGGACCAGGTAGATGCCGATCACGCACAGCATTCCGGTGAGCGTCGAGACATCGAATTGCCAGCCTATGTCCAGCCGCATGAGGGCACGGTTGAACAGGCCGATGCGCGGGGCGGCCAGCAGGATCCAGGCGACCGCGCCGACGAAGGGAGGGATGAAGATCGGCAGCTCCGCGGCGCGCTCCAGGATGCCGCGCAGCGGCGTGTCGGTGCGCACGAAGATCCAGGCGAATAGTGCGCCGAGGCTCGCCGCGACAACCGCGGCACCACCGGCGACGATCAGCGTGTTCCACAGCGCAAGCCAATAGATCGCGCCGGACAGCACCGTGGCCAGGTGCTCGAAGGTCGGCGTGATCGAGCCCGGCGCGACATGCACGAACGCCCGGTAGAGGATGGTCGCCAGCGGGGCCACGATCAGGATGCCGGTGAAGCCGCCAAGCAGCGCGAAGCCGGACGCGCCGGCGAGGCTGGTCGTGAACTGCCGCGCGGTGCCTGCCATCGCTCAGTCGGTGCTGACCAGCTTGATGTCGGCGGGGGCGACGCTCAGCGTGACGGAATCGCCCGTCCCGCGGTTGCGGCCGGTGAGCTCGACCGCGCTGATCACCCCCGCCGGCGTTTCGATGGCATATTCACAGCGGTCTCCGGTGTAGCTGACGCGGGTGATGGTGCCGGGGAGCCCTCGCCGGTCCTCAGTGCCGTCGGCGATCCGCCATTTCTCGGGACGGATGCACAGCGCTTTGCCCGGCGAGAAGCCGGACTCCGGCGACACCGGAAATTGCGTGCCGTCCCGCAGCCGCACGAAGGGGGCTTGCCGGCCTTCCCCGCACCATTCGAACTCCTGCAGGATATTGGCCCGGCCGAGGAATTCCGCGGCATAGCGGGTGGCCGGCTGCTCATAGGTCGCCTGCGGCGGCCCGCTTTGCAGGATGCGGCCGGCACGGAACAGGAAGATCGTGTCGGCGATCGACATCGCTTCTTCCTGGTCGTGGGTCACGAACAACACGGTACGACCGAGCCGGCGCTGCAATTCGCGAATCTCCGAGCGCATCGCGATGCGGAGCTTGGCGTCGAGATTGCTCAGCGGCTCATCCATCAGGATGAACTCGGCCTCGGAAACGATGCAGCGGGCGAGGGCCACGCGCTGCTGCTGGCCGCCTGAGAGCTGCGTCGCGCTGCGCTCGGCGAAGCTGTCCAGCCCGACCATCGCCAGGGCGTCGCGCACCCGCCGGACGATTTCCTCGCGTGGGCGACGCGCCGCCCGCAGCGGCAGGCCGACATTCTGGAACACCGTCATGTGCGGCCAGATCGCATAGGACTGGAACACCATGCCGACCTGGCGCTTCTCGACCGGTATCGAGCGGAAGGGCGCGTCCTGATAGACGACGCGCTCGCCCAAGCGGATGCGGCCGGAGGTCGGCTTCTCCAGCCCGGCGATGCAGCGCAGCGTCGTGCTCTTGCCGCAGCCGCTGGCGCCGAGCAGCACCGAGATCGACTGGCCGGGGAAGGTCTCGCTGATCCCGTCGAGGACGGTGTGCAGGCCGAAGGACTTGCACAGGTTCTCGACGACGATCGACATTCCCGGGCGGTCAGTTTATGCCGGTCACCTGCTGCCACCATGCCAGCAGCTTCGCCTGGTCCTGCAGGGCGGCGTTGACGTCAAAGGGCAGGATCTTGATGGTGTTCAGGTCGGGCATGCCCTTGGGCGCACCGGAACCGTTGCGCAGCGCGTACTCGTTGGCGTGCTGGATGATGGTCTGGACGTCGCTGAGCATGAAGTCGACGAAGAGATGCGCGGCGTTCGGGTGCGGCGCGTTCGCCATGTCGGCGATGTCGAAGGGCAGGGCGATCGTGCCGGAGGTGGGCACCAGGAAATCGAGCGGTGCGCCCTCAGCCACTGCGCCGCTGTAGTGGTTGTTGACGATGTAGAACATGATGGGCTGCTCGCCCGACAGCACGCGTTGCAACCCCGCCGGCGTGGTGGGGGCCAGCGCCGCGCCGGAGGCGACCAGCCCTTTGTAGATGGACGCGGTCTTTTCGGCCCCGAAATCCTGGTGCAGCGCCGCCAACAGCGAGAAGGCGGCAGAGGATGTGCGCGGGTCGTAGAAGCTGATCTGCCCGTGCCAGGCGGGCGGCGGATCGGCGAAGTCGAACCAGTCGTGCGGCAGCGGCATTCCCTTGGTGAATTGGCGGTTGGCCGACATTCCCAGGATCAGCACCTTCGCCCTGACGTAGTGCTTTCCCGCGGGCTGGGCATAGGCGGGGAAATCCTTCAGCTCCGGCGAACGGTAGTCGCCCAGCAGGTGTTCCTCATCCAGCTTCGACATCGTGTCTTCGGTGGCGAAGAAGGCGTCCGCGGTCTGCCGGCCGGCCTGCCGCTCGGTCGCGTTGCGGTTGTAGATCTGCCAGCAGCCGGCGACGTAGGAGGTGAGCTTGACCTTGGGATATTTCTTCTGGAACGCCTCGACGTAGACCGGCACCTGGCCGGGATCGCAGCCATAGAGCACCAGGCTGCCTTCCTTTTCGGCCGCGGCGATCAGCGCCGGATCCGCGGCGCGCGCCGGCACCGCGAGCCCGACGAGGAGTATCAGTCCGAGAAGTGCCGCGGATATCAGCTGTTTGGGCACGCAGGCCTCCCCGGCGCCATCCCGCGGCGGCACCATCGAGGGGACCGGCGGAAGATGGAATGAGCTGGCGACCTTGCGGCCGCACTTGTCGACAAACAGAACAGGGGCGCCGGTTGCTGTCAACTGCCGCCCTCTGTCGGCTTGCGTCAGATCACAGTTGCGGCTTAATCGCGCGCCATGAGTGCCGGAAGTGTCGACAAAACTCTGGCCGATGGTCCCGCGCCCTTTCCCTCGGGAGGCGCTCTGGTCACCTGGCTCGTGGACGAGCTCGGCCGCGAGATCGTCAGCGGCGCGTTGCAACCGGGGGACAAGCTGAACGAGCCGCAGCTCTCACTGAAATACGGCGTCAGCCGCGCCCCGCTGCGGGAGGCGATCAGCCGCCTGGAAGGCCGCCGGCTGGTGGTGCGCCAGCCTAATCGCGGGGCGCGCGTCGCCATGCCGGAAGCCGGCGAGTTCATCCAGCTGTTCCACGTCCGGGAAGGGCTGGAAGGCATCGCGGCCCGGCTTGCCGCCGAGTGTATCGGGACCTCCGAATTGCGCGCGCTTGACGCGATCTGTGTCGCCCAGACTTCAGAGAGCCTGGCGGAGGAGGTGTCGCTGGAGCTCGACATGAGCTTCCACCACCTGATCGCCCGCGCCAGCGGCAGTGCGCTCCTGGCAAGCATTCTCTGCGAGGAATTCTACGTCTTCTACAAGGTCATGCGGCGCCGCTACCCAATGCTGCGGGAACGGCAGCGCGCCGCGATGCTGCAGCATGTCGGCATCCGCGACGCGCTCGCCTCCGGCGACCGCGAACTGGCGGAGTTTCTGATGCGCCGGCACGTCAAGGGTGCCCGCGAAGCCTTCGAACTGGCTGTGCAGACCAACGAAGCGGCGGCGCAGGGCACGAAAATGCACGCCTCGGACGATCCGCTCGGCTTCCCGCGCCGGCGCTTCGGCAGCTGACCGACAGCGCCCAGGTAACCGAGACAGCTTCGGAATTTGCTTCGGGCGGTGTAGGCTGATCGGCCTCGTCTTGAACAGCCACCCATGCCGGGGAGGAGGTGACCGCGAGGTTGCCCCGCACGATTTGTTGGCGAGGACGCTTCCGACACGCCCATGGACGAACCCGCAAACCAGTCCGACACTATCGTCCGGATCGAGTTCACGGAATCCGGCAACAGTGGCCCGTATCAGCGGGGCGGATGGTCGTATGCGGAGACAACGCATACCTGGGCAACCGGCGACAGCGCCGGACTGGTCGTGCCGCTGCCGGCGGGCGAGCATCGGCTGCGTCTCGATTTCAGCCTCATGCCGTTCACCCATCCAAGCGGACCGAAGCAGCAACGGTTGAGCATCGAGATCAACGATCGCCGGCTGCGTGAGCTGGTGCTGGACCGACAGGATCTGCTCAGCGTCGAGATCGATGCCAGCCAGCTTGCGGATCCGGGCACGCTGCGGCTGAAATTCAACCAGCCGGACGCGGCGAGCCCGCTTGCCCTCGATGTGTCGAGCGATGCGCGCGTTCTCGGCTTCGGCTTCCACTGGCTGCGGGTGCGCCGGATCGAGCGGTTCGGCGGCTCACCCTTCGAGCCGCAGACGCTCTCGGCGGTCCGCACGATCGCACCCGCGAGCGCGTCGAGCCGCGTCATCGTGCTCGGCGACATACAGGCCAGGGAGGTCCAGGAGATCGCGGCGCGGCTTCCCTGTCTCGAGCGCGCCTTCGCCTTCACTTGGCTCAATCCGAAACATGCCGATTTCGGCGTGCGTGCGGCGGCGTTGCGCGACACCGCCAAGCTGGCCGCAATCTGGTGTCAGGTCGATCGCGGAGAGCCGGCTCTCCCGTTCCTCCAGGAGGTGCCGGACGGTGTGCCCGTCGTGACCTTCCCGCGTCTCACCATGCCCATCCTCTGGCCGTTTCAGGGTGCGGATCCGCGCCGCGTGCCCGAGCCCGCCTATCCCCAAGGCCGCTATGTCTTTGGCGATACCGTCGCTGCCGGGCTGGCTGATGCGTCCGGCAGCGACGACGCGCTCTTCGCCGAGTATCTCCGACGTAGCGCCGAGCTGTGCCCCGACACCGACGCCGCAATGTCCGCTTACGCCGCGATGCTGGCCGAAGCTGACGCGCGCTGCACCGTCGGGGTGGCTGACTTCATCCTCGACCGGTTCACTGAGGTGAAGCTGTTCCATAATGACAAGGACCCCGCCGGCGTGCTGCTGCGACACGTGGCACTCCTGGCGATCATCAAGTCGGGCTTGCACGGCGGGCCAGGGTTGGCCACCGTGCTGCGCGAGGTGAGCGCGCTCACCCAGGGCTACCAGGGACTGTTTCAGAGCCAGGTGCCGATCAACCCGATTGTGGCACAGCGCTATGGCGTTCGCTGGTGCGATCCGGAGATGCGCTACCGCTATGGCTACAACAAGCTGACGTTCCGGGACTACATCCTGCAGTACATCAGATGGCGGCCATGGTGCTTCTAGTGGTCTGATCCTGACGCTTGAGTCCCAAGCGTCAGGTGAATCGGCCCGTCAAACAAATGGCTGGTGGAGAGAATCTGACGGCATTTCCGTCAGATTCTCTCCACCAGCGGGCGCAGGGAGGGGAGGGCATGCGACCGGGCGTGCTGATCTATTCGAATTGTCAGGGGGAGGACATCTACCGCCTGGCTTCACGCATCGAGTGCTTGCAGGAGCGGTTCGAGTTCAAGCTCATCCTTTACCACGCGCTCGGCACATCGGCGACGGCGTGGGAAGCGTATGGCGACGCGTTCATGCGGAACGTGGAGATCGTCTGGGAACAGATCGGGCCGGACTATGCGGCGGAGCGCGCCGAGTTCCACGCGCGCCGGCCGGCGCAGGCGCGCGTCATCAGCTTTCCCGCCTTCTCGATGCTTTCGCTGTGGCCGCTGGTCGGCGGCGACCAGCGCGTCCGTGCCGAGCCGCGCTATCCCGATGGCCGCTACGTGCAGCCGGAGTTCGTCGCAGCGGAGCTCGGCACCGACCCGGAGGTGCTGGCCGGCAGCGACGACAGCATCTTCGAGCGCTACATGGCGCTTTCGGCGGAGCGCATGCCCGACCTCGACCGGCGACTTGCGCTCGACATGGCGACCTGGAGGCGGCGGGATCAGCAATCGGATATCACGGTGACGGACTACCTATCGGCATCGTTCCGCGACCGCCAGCTGTTCCATGCCCTCGATCACCTGACCGGTGAACCGCTCGGCTTTCTTCTCAAGCGGCTCTGCCAACGGAGCTTCGGGGGGCAGGCCGACCTCGACCGCATCAACGGGGACATCGACAGTATGCTGGCCTTCTATGTCGGCGCCGACTACGTGCAGACACCGGTGCATCCGCTGGTGGCGCGGCATTTCGGCCTGAAATGGTATGACCCCGAGGCCACCTATCGCTACTACGCGAACGAGTGGACGTACCGCGACTACATCGTGCGCCTGGTGCGTCACGCGCCATACTGCCAGTGAGGACAGCGGCATGATGGCGATCGTCCGCGTGCTGCCGAAAAGCTGAGGGCGGCGCGACGGGTCGGGTACCATGGAACCGGGGTCGCCCACGCGCCCTCAAGTCCCCGCTGGTCACCGCGAAATACCTGAGCCACAAAAGTGGCGCGCCCGAAGAGACTCGAACTCCTAACCCCCAGATCCGTAGTCTGGTGCTCTATCCAATTGAGCTACGGGCGCGACACTCGCGCCTTTAGCGGAACCGTGCCAGCCTCGCAAGCCCTCAGGCGGCCAGCTTGTCGAGCTCGCGCAGCACCGCCTCGCCCATCACCTGCGTGCCGACCTTGGCACAGTTCGGCGCCATGACGTCGGCGGTGCGCAGGCCGCTGGCCAGCACGTTCGTGCAGGCGCGCTCGATGAGGTCGGCATCCTCCGCCATGTCGAAGGAGAAGCGCAGCAGCATGGCGAAGCTGAGCAGCTGGCCCAGCGGATTGGCGACACCCTTGCCGGCAATGTCGGGCGCGCTGCCATGGATCGGTTCATAGAGAGCGTGGCGCCGTCCGCTGGTGTCCGGCGCGCCGAGCGTCGCCGAGGGCAGCATGCCGAGGCTGCCGGTCAGCATCGAGGCGAGATCGGAAAGCAGGTCGCCGAACAGATTCGTCGTCACGATGACATCGAACTGCCGCGGATTGCGCACCAGCTGCATGGCGCAGTTGTCGGCATACATATGGGTCAGACCGATATCGGCGAACTCACGCTCATGCAGCGCCGTCACCACCCGGCGCCAGAGCAGGCCGCTCTCCATGACGTTGGCCTTCTCGACGCTGCACACGCGGCCCTGCCGCTTGCGCGCCAGCTCGAAGGCGACGCGCGCCACCCGCTCGATCTCGCCGGTGGCGTAGACCTCCGTGTTGACGCCGCGCTGCTGGCCGTCCGGCAGCTCCTCGATGCCGCGCGGCTCGCCGAAATACAGGCCGCCGGTGCTCTCGCGCACGATCATCAGGTCGAGCCCGCGCACCACCTCCGGCTTCAGCGTACTGGCGTCCACCAGCGGGTCGAGCACGACGGCCGGACGCAGATTGGCGAAAAGACCGAGCTCGCGGCGCAAGGTGAGGATGGCGATCTCGGGGCGCATGTCGAAGCCCAGCCCGTCCCATTTCGGACCGCCGACCGAGCCGAACAGCACGGCGTCTGCTGCCTTCGCCGCCTCCACCGTTTTCTCCGCGATCGGCATGCCGATGGCATCGATCGCGGCGCCCCCGACGGCATCCTCGGCGATGTCGAAGGTCACGGCGCGGCGGCGATCCATCCAGTCGATGACGCGGCGAACCTCGTGCATCACCTCCGGCCCGATCCCGTCCCCGGGCAGCATCAGCAGCCGCTTGTTGGCTGGCATGGGCGGTCCCTTCAGGCGACCTTGACCGGCGGTAGCCAGGACTGCTCGGCGCGCTTCGCCGCCTCCCACGCGTCGATGCGCTCGGCCCGCTGCAAGGTCTGGCCGATATCGTCCAGGCCGTTGAGCAGCAGGTGCTTGCGGAACGGATCGATGTCGAAGCCGATCTCCTCGCCGTTCGGCCGCACCACCACCTGGCGCGCGAGGTCGACGGTCAGCCGGGCGTTGCCGCCGAGTTGCGCGTCCTCGATCAGCTGGTCGCAGACCGCGCGCGGCAGGCGTACCGGCAGGATGCCGTTCTTGAAGCAGTTGTTGTGGAAGATGTCGGCGAAATCCGGCGCGATGACGCAGCGTATGCCGAAATCCAGCAACGCCCAGGGGGCGTGCTCGCGCGACGAGCCGCAGCCGAAATTCTCATGCGCGATCAGGATCTCGGCGTGCCGGTAGGGCTCCCGGTTGAGCACGAACTCCGGCCGCTCCTCGCCGTCCCGGTAGCGCAGCGTGTCGAACAGGTGCACGCCGAGGCCGGTGCGCTTGATCGTCTTGAGGAAGCGCGCCGGGATGATCTTGTCGGTGTCGACATTGGCGACCGGCAGCGGCGCCGCGACCGCGGTCAGCGTGGTGAAGGGCTGCATCACGCGAGCTCCCGCACGTCGGCCAGGTGGCCGGTCACCGCGGCGGCGGCGGCCATCGCCGGGGAGAGCAGGTGGGTGCGCCCGCCGGGCCCCTGGCGGCCCTCGAAATTGCGGTTCGAGGTGCTGGCGCAGCGCTGCCCCGGCGTGAGCTTGTCCGGGTTCATGCCGAGGCACATCGAGCAGCCGGCCTCGCGCCATTCGAATCCCGCTTCGGTCAGGACGCGATCGAGGCCCTCCGCCTCAGCCTGCTGCTTCACCACGCCGGAGCCGGGCACCACCAGGGCGCGCACACCCGGGGCGACGCGGCGGCCGCGGACGATGGCGGCGGCGGCCCGGATGTCCTCGATGCGGCCGTTGGTGCAGCTGCCGATGAAGACGACGTCGACGGGAATCTCCGCCAGCTTCTGGCCGGGGGTGAGGCCCATATAGTCGAGCATGCGCCGCATCTGCGCCTGCGCCGCTTCGTCGGCCACGGCCTGCGGATCGGGCACGCGGCCGGTGATGGGTAGCACCGCTTCCGGATTGGTGCCCCAGGTGACCATCGGCGGGATGTCGGCCGCCTGCAGGGTCACCTCGCGGTCATACTGCGCGCCGGGATCGGCGGGCAGGGTGCGCCAATAGGCGACGGCCCGCTCGAACGCCTCTCCGGCGGGCGCGAACGGCCGGCCCTTGATGTAGTCGAACGTCGTGTCGTCGGGCGCCACCAGGCCGGCGCGCGCACCCGCCTCGATGGTCATGTTGCACACCGTCATGCGCCCCGCCATGTCGAGGCCGCGTATCGCCTCGCCGGTGTACTCGATGACATGGCCGGTGCCGCCCGCGGTGCCGATCCGGCCGATGATCGCCAGCACGATGTCTTTGGCCGTGATGCCGGGTCCCGGCCGGCCTTCCACCGCGACGCGCATGTTCTTCGCCGGCTTCTGCAGCAGGGTCTGCGTCGCCAGCACGTGCTCGACCTCGCTGGTGCCGATGCCGAAGGCCAGCGCGCCGACCGCCCCGTGCGTCGAGGTGTGGCTGTCGCCGCAGACGATGGTCATGCCGGGCAGCGAAATGCCCTGCTCGGGGCCGATGATGTGCACGATGCCCTGCTGCGGGCTGAGCAGCGGGAAATACGGCACGCCGAACTCGGCGACGTTGCGTTCCAGCGTCTCAACCTGGATGCGGCTCTCTTCTTCCTTGATGCCGCTGCGCCGGTCGTCGGTGGGGACGTTGTGGTCGACCACCGCAATGGTGGCGTCCGGCCGGCGCACCCGGCGCCCGGCCAGGCGCAACCCCTCGAAAGCCTGCGGGCTGGTCACCTCGTGCACGAGGTGGCGATCGATGTAGAGCACGCAGGTGCCGTCTTCCATCCGGTCGACGACGTGGCTGTCCCAGATCTTGTCGAACAGGGTACGGGGCTTTGTCCCGGACATGCGCGCCTCCTCCGCTTACTCCGCCGCGGCCTGCGGCTCGGCGGCGGCGGCTTCCGCGCCGCGCGAACGCTCGGCAATGCGCGCCGACTTGCCGCGCCGCCCGCGCAGATAATACAGCTTGGCGCGCCGCACATCGCCGCGCCGCACCACCGCGATCTCGGCGATCGTCGGCGAATAGAGCGGGAATACGCGCTCCACCCCTTCGCCGTAGCTGATCTTGCGCACGGTGAAGTTGCTGTTCAGACCCTTGTTGGAGCGTGCGATGCACACGCCCTCGAAGGCCTGGGTGCGGGTGCGCTCGCCCTCGACCACCCGCACCGCCACCCGCACCGTGTCGCCGGGCGCAAAGCCGGGGACCGCGCGGGAAGCGGTCAGCCGCGCGATCTGCTCGGCCTCGAATTGCTGGATGATGTTCATGGCGTGGTCCTTTACAGCAAGCCGGTCGAAAAGTCAGGCGAGGGCAACATCAGTTCGGGACGACGCTCGCGGGTGATCCGTTCCGCCTCGGCGCGGCGCCAGGCGGCGATCTCGGCGTGATGGCCGGACAGCAGCACGTCAGGCACGCGGCGTCCCTTCCACTCGGCCGGGCGGGTGTAGTGGGGATATTCCAGCAACCCGTCGGAAAAACTCTCCTCCTCGCCGCTGGCTGTCGCACCCATCACCCCAGGCAGCAGCCGCACCGCCGCGTCGAGCACCAGCAGGGCCGCCGGCTCGCCGCCGGAGAGCACGAAATCGCCGACGCTGATCTCTTCCAGTCCGCGCGCCGCGATGACCCGCTCATCGAGGCCTTCATAGCGTCCGCACAGCAGCACCAGCCCCGGCGCCGCCGCAAAGCCTCGAACGCGCTCCTGCGTCAGCAACCGCCCGCGCGGCGTCAGATAGACCATCGGGCGCCCGTCATCGGCATCGGCGAGCGCCGCGTCGACCACGTCCGGCCGCATCACCATGCCGGCGCCGCCGCCGAACGGCGTGTCGTCCACCTTGTGGTGCCGATCCGGCGCATACTTTCGTATGTCGATCGCGTCGAGCGACCACAGGCCGCGGCGCCGCGCCTTGCCGGCGAGGGAATGATCGAGCGGACCGGGAAACATGGCCGGGAACAAGGTCAGCACGGTGGCCCGCCAGCTCACGCCGCCGCCTCCGCTGCGTCCCCGTCCACCGTCTCAGGCGGTTCGAGCGTCAGCCGACCGGCGGCGACATCCACCTCCGGCACGCAGATACGGGTGAACGGCACCAGGAGTGGCGGCGTGCCGCCGCGCTCCAGCTCCAGGGTGGCGCCGGCGCCGTAATCGTGGACCGCGATCACCCGCCCAAGCGCCGTGCCGTCGGGTCCGAATGCCGCCAGGCCCACCAGATCGGCGAGATAGAATTCGTCCGCCGCCGTCGGCGGCAGTCGCGACCGCTCGACATAGAGCCGCCGATTGGTCAGCCGCGCCGCCGCTTCCCGGTCGCTGACCCGGCTGTGCGCGTCCCCGTCGATCACCGTGATCTCGGCGATGCCCTCGCCGGCCCAGCGCACGGCATGGAGGCGGCCGGCCTCGTCGGCGAGCGGGCCGTACGCCGTGAGATCGTCGGCGTAGCTGTGCAGGCGCACCAGCCCGCGCACACCGTGCGGGCGGCCGATCACTCCCATCAGGATGCGGGGTTCGGTCATGCAGTGCTGGGTCAGGCCGCGGCGGCGCGGGCGCGTTCCTGCGCCTTCTTCTTCGGCGCCGATTGCTTGGGCTGCTCGCCATAGGCCGGCATCGGCGCCAGCCCGGCATGGCCGAGGAAACGCGCCACCCGCTCGGTCGCCACCGCTCCCTGGCTCACCCAGTGCTGGATGCGCTCGTCGACCAGCCGCACCCGATCCTCGTGCTCGGGCGGCAGCATCGGATTGTAGCTCCCCAGCTTCTCGATGAAGCGCCCGTCCCGCGGGCTGCGGCTGTCGGCGACCACGATGTGGTAATACGGCCGCTTCTTCGCGCCCGCCCGTGCCAGCCGGATCTTCAGACCCATCCTCGTCTCTCCAGTTCCATATGCGTGGTTAGTGCCAGCTCTGCCGGCGCCCCGGCATCAGCGCGCCGAGCCCGTGGCGCATCAGCCCCTTCTGGCCCAGCTTGTTCATCCGCTTCATCATTACCGCCATGTCGTCGAACTGGCGCAGCAGCTTGTTGACGTCCTGCACGGACGTGCCCGAGCCGGCGGCGATGCGCTTCTTGCGGCTCGCCTTGATGATGTCCGGCGCGGTCCGCTCCTTCCTGGTCATCGAGCCGATGATCGCGGCCTGACGGTTCAGCAGCGTCTTGTCGAGATTGGCGCCGTCGAGCTGGTCCTTCAGCTTGCCGATGCCAGGCAGCATGCCGAGGATGCCGGAGAGGCTGCCCATCTTGTTGATCTGCTTGAGCTGCTTGGCGTAGTCCTCGAGCGTGAAGCGGCCCTTCATCATCTTGGCCGCGAGCTCTTCCGCCTCTTCCTCGTCGATCGTCTCGGCGGCCTTTTCGACCAGGCTCACCACGTCGCCGAGGCCGAGGATGCGGCCGGCGACGCGCTCGGGGTGGAAATCCTCGAGCGCCTCGAGCTTCTCCCCCGACCCCGTCAGCTTGACCGGCGCGCCGGTGATGGCGCGCATCGAGAGAGCGGCGCCGCCGCGGGCGTCGCCGTCCATCCGCGTCAGCACGATGCCGGTGACACCGACCGCCTCGTTGAAGGCGCGGGCGGTGTTCACCGCGTCCTGGCCGGTCATCGCATCGACCACCAGCAAAGTCTCGGCCGGGCTGGTCGCCTCGCGCACCTGCCGCACCTCGTCCATCAGCGTCTGGTCGATGGAGAGGCGGCCGGCGGTGTCGAGGACGACGATGTCGAAGCCCTCGCGCCGGCCGGCATCGAGGGCGCGCCGGGCAATCTGCACCGGCGTCTCGCCGGCGACGATCGGCAGGCTCGGCACGCCGGCCTGGGTGGCGAGCTGGGCGAGCTGGAGCTGGGCGGCCGGGCGCTGGGTGTCGAGGCTCGCCAGCAGCACGCGCCGCCGGTCCCGCCGGGCGAGGCGCAGCGCCAGCTTGCCCGAGGTGGTGGTCTTGCCGGAGCCCTGCAGCCCGACCATGAGGATGGGGATGGGGGCGGGGGCGTTGAGGTTCAGCGGCACCGCCCCGGCGCCGCCGAGCTGCTCGACCAGGGCGTCGTTGACGATCTTGATGACCTGCTGGCCGGGGGTGACGCTGTCCATCACCTCGGCGGTCGCGGCACGCTCGCGCACCGCGGCGATGAAGTCCTTGACCACGGGCAGGGCGACGTCGGCGTCGAGCATGGCCAGGCGAACTTCGCGCAGCGCCTCGGCCACGTCGGCGGCATCGAGCGCGCCGCGGCCGCGCAGCCGGTCGAATACGGTCGTGAGCTTGCCCGACAGGGTGTCGAACATCAGGGGCCCTCAATGTCGAATGCGCCGCTGCGCGAGCCTCGCGGAGCGGCGTGCCGGGGCTGTAGCCCGCGGCAGGGAAGAAAGCAAGGCGAGGGCTCGGTGAAAGCGCCCGCCGACGGAAAGCCCCTCGCCTTGCTTACAGAGCGTGCCCCAGCACCAGGTCGGCCAGCGCCCGCCCGAGGCAGGCATGCAGCGTGTTGGCGGTGGTTTCGCGCTGCGCCCGCTCGACGCGCTCCAGGTCGATGCCGCCCTGGTTCGCCCAGGTGCGCATCAGATCGAAGCGCCGGAACAGGGTCGCGCCCGGCAAAGCCCCGGCGCGCGCCAGCGCCGCCTCGTACGGGTCGAGATCGGTGTTGGCCCGCAAGAACCGGCTGTATTGCGGATCGATCAGCACCAGGTCGGCGCCCGCCGCCGCCGCGCGCCCCGCTCCCTCCGCCAGGGTGCGAGAGAACGCGTCCGCCGGCAGGCCGCGCACCGCCTCCACCGTGCCGGTCTGCCAGAGCAGCAGCTGATAGGGATGATCCGACAGCGCCTGGTCGATCAGCTTGAGCATGTCCTCGGCGGTCAGCCCGCGGCCGCCGCGCACCGTCAGGATGATCGTGGTCTGCGGCGAGGCGGCCTTCAGCTGCTGCGCCATGCGGTAGGAAAAGCTGTCGTCGGGATGCTTGCCTTCCGGCCCGAGCACCGTCCCCGAACCGACGGCGAGGACGTCGAGCCGGCGGTTCGGCTGTAGGCTCGCCCGTACGTGCTCGAGGCCGGGGTTCGCCGCGGCCTCTCCCGGCAACACCGGGCAGGCGCCCTTCGGCAGTGACGGCGGCGCCTCGGCGCTCGAGACCGGCAGCGCCACGGTCTGCGGCGTCGGCGGCGTGGCTGGCCGGGCGTTGAGTGGGGAGAAGGGCGTGCCGCCTTCGGCGTGAAGCGGTGTCGGCCCCAGGATGACCTGCCCCAGGATGACGGGCGCCAGGACCAGAAGAAGGGCCGCGGCTTTCGGCATGTCTCTTACAACGCTTAGGCGTCGGGCAAGATTTCGGGCCAGCGCGCCGCTCAAGGGACGGCCATGCCGACCGCCCCAGTGCCGAGCGCCCCAGTGCCGACCGCCCGATTGATGAGGCTCGTCATGAGAGGCTCTCTTCGTGTTCGGCCGGTTGCGGCGCCGGCGCCCGGGTACGCAGCAGGCGCTCGGCGAGAAACTGCGGGGACAGCTTCACCAGCCCGTCGGCCGCACCCGGGCCGATGCCCGCTTCGGTCAAGGCGAGCCGGTTCCCCGCCGTCGCAGCGAGTACGCCACCGAGCCGTCGTGCCATGTCGAGGCGCGTGGCGATCAGCATCGTCGCACCGGCCTCGGCGAAAGCCTGGCCGATATCCTGGGATTCCGCGGGGTCCATGCCGGCCGGCAGCACCAGCGCGATGACGGCGCCGGCGGTGGCGGCCAGCGCCGTCAGCTCGTCCCGGTGTGCCGGGTCGAACGGATCGCCGCCCGGCCCGTCGATCACCACCGGCGCGCTGTCCTGGCGATGGCTCAGTGCCCGACCGAGGGTCACCGGGTGACTCGCCACCAGAACGTTCAGCCCGAGCACGCGGGTGAAGGCGGCCAGCTGCTCGGTGGCGCCGGCCCGGCGGCCGTCGGCGGTGATCACCATCGGGATCGCGCCCGACAGCACCAGCCGGGTGGCGAGCCGGGCGGTGGTCAGCGTCTTGCCGGCGCCCGGCGGACCGACCAGCAGCAGCGGCGGCCCGCCGCGCGGGCTCGGCAGCTCGCCGAAGAGCAAGACCTGCCTCAAAGCCTCATCCAGCGCCCCGTCATGCAGCCGGTCAGCCAGGGTCGGCGGCACCCCGTGATAGGCGAGCGCCGCAACCCGTGCCGGATCGGCGAGCGGCGGCGGCTCGGGAAACTCGGTGACGCCCGAGGAAAGCCCTGGGGAGAGTGCCGCCGTCACTTCCACCCCGTCGGGCACGCTGCGCTTCGCCAGAATCATCGCATCGGGACCGAGATCGAGGCGGGCACGCCTCACCGCCTCGGCCATCTCGGAGCCCCGATACAGCTTCAACCGCATCCGGCAAGCCTAAGACACAGGTATTTCAGCGCCATGAACGCGCCTGTCGTGCACGCCGGCGGGGCAATGATGATTGCGGCGCAAGAAGCGGATGTCGGGCGGGCGCGCGGGTCGGCACCCTCGGGCAGCAGATCAGGAGGAGCGCCATGGCCGATTTCCGTTGCATACCGATCCCCAGCGAACTGGGCGAGCGCTGGCGCCGCACCGGCCTGGATGACGCCGGCAACCGGCTGCGCCGGGTGACGGACGCGGCGCGCCCGGCCGAGCCGGGAGGCAGCCGGCTGAACGGCACCGGCTCGCCGTGCCGTCATTGCCTGCAGGACGCAACCCCCGGTCAGGAGCTGCTGCTCGGCTCCTATCGGATGCCGCGGCCGCAAGGCATCTACTGGACGCCGAGCCCGATTTTCGTGCACGCCGAGAGCTGTGCGGGCTTCGACGGGATCAACGAGATCGCGCCGATCGTGCGCAATCGCCTGGTCTCGGTGCGCGCCTATGATCGCGATCACCAGTGCCTCTACGACCTCGGCCACGCCGGAGACGGCAACGCTGTCGAGGAGCCGCTGTTGCGCGCGCTCGATGCACCACGCACCGCGTTCGTCAGCATCCATACCGCCAAGCCGGGGTGCATGCTGTGTCAGGTGGAGCGGGTCTGACAATTGCGGTTGAGGAGGCAGCAAGCTGAATCGAGCGCCGCTTCATCAGCTGTTAACCGAACCCGGCCAAGCTGCGCAGGTCCCGCAAAACGCATGGCAAGTGTCCATCGCAAATGGCGTGTCACATCGAGGCGGGCCCGTGCACCGAAGGTAAAAACCAATGCCCCTGCTGAATTCCGCGAACACCGCGTCCGGCACCAAGACCGCCATGGAGTTCGCGGAGTCAGCAAATTCGCCGCTGACCAGTTCGAAACCCGTCTCGACAAGCCGGAGCGCCTCCACAGCCAGTGAAGACGGCAGCGGCCTGGGCTCGCTGACCGATGCGGATCCGGCGAGGGAATCGGCGCAACTGCAGTCCCTGCAGATCAAGCAGCAGCTCGGCACTCAGGCGCTGTCCATCGTCAACGAGGCGCCCTCGTCCCTGGTGAGCCTGCTCAAGAACCCCTGAAGAAGGAGCGGCAGCGGAAAACCTTCGCCGCCGCTAATTCCGCGTCAACCGCGATGGCGCAGGGTGACGCGCACGACCAGATCCGAGCAGGGATGCATGTCGAACTTGGTTCTTGAGCTGCGCCCCGGTGAAGTCATGATCGTGAACGGCGCGCCGATCCGCTTCCGGACGAAAGCGCGTATCGAGTTGACGGCGAAAGCGCGCTTCCTGTTCGGCAAGCAGATCATGACGCCGGACCAGGCGGACAGCCCCTCGCGCCGCATCTATTTCGCCCTGCAGTCCGCCTATATCGGCGACGACGACGAGCGGGTGCGCGGACTGGCCTTGGCCCGCGACCTGATCGCCGCCTTCAAGGAAGCCACCACTTCCGAATTGGCGCGCGAGATCCTCGATCGCGCCATTGCGCAGGCCGAGGCGGATGAATGCTATCAGGCGCTGAAGCTGGCGCGACGGGTGATCCGTCACGAGGATGCAGTTCTCGGACGCACTCCGGCGGCCCTGCTGCCAGCGTGATGCCAGTTCTCGGGCGCGCCGACTGATGGCCGTCATATCAGCGAAGCGGGAATCCATGTGCCGCGTGGACCCCCGCTTTCGCGGGGGGTGACGATAATGGGTGGCGCTCTGTGGGACCTCGTATAAGGCTGAAGCGCAAGGGCAAAGAAGCGCGAAAGCATGAGTCGGCTTCAGCCGGGCTGAAGCGCGTCGGCTTCAGCCGGGCTGCCAATCCAGCCTGGTGGCGAGCCAGCGGCGTAGCTCCAGCAGAGACGCCATGTCGGCGGCGATCGACACGGTGCTGCCGGTTGCCCCGGGGGTCGCGACCGGCGAGAAGGCGGCCGAGGCGGCCGCCGCCTGCACCTCGGGTGCCCCCGCCGCCGCCGCCCCGGCACGCCGCCAGATCGCCACCAGCGCCGGTGGCGTCAGTTGCGGCAGCACCAGACCGAAGCAGAGCTGGGCCGCCGCCGCCGTGCCGCGCCACGCCGTGTAGAGCGGCCCGCTCGGCGGTGCCCCACGCAATCGCGTGCAGTACTCGGCCATGTCAGGCAGATCCGGGAAGAGCGGGTCGCGGGCGAAGGCGCCGCTCTGGTCGGGGGTGCCGAGCGAGAAAAGCGGATGCCCGCCTGCCGCGCCAAGCGCCGCCACCTGGTTCGGCACCTGGCTGCCATGCAGGAACACCAGGTCGACCCTGCCCTGCACCAGGGCCTGCCGGGCAGCCGCGGCATCGGCAATGCCGAACACCGGGACCACGGGCGCGCCGAGCAGATCGAGCGCGAGCAGTGCCGGCAGGTCTGGGCCGATCGGGCCGGCGGCGGCCACGCGGATCGGCCGGCCGGACGCCAGTCCGCCAGCCGGCAACCGCCCGGCGACCACGCCGGAGTAGAGGCCGGCCATCACCGGCACCCAGTGTGCCGCGTCGAAATGCACGCGGGTGTCGCCGGCGAGCCAGGCCAGCGCCGCCGCCCCGGGCACCATCAGCATGGTGTCGCCGTCGGGCTCGGTTCGCACAGCGAACTGGTTGGCGGCGGTCACCCCGTCCGCGCCCCCCGCCTTGGTCCGGCGCAGCACGGTGCCGGGCGGCAGAGCCCGCTCGATCGCCGGGGCGACCACGAGCGACAGTGCATCCAGCCGCCCGCCGTCGGGTCCGGCGACGAGCAGGGTGGCACCGTCGGGAAAGGTGTCAGGCGCGGTCGCGTGCGCGCCGTTGGCGAGCAGCGGGGCGAGGCAGGCACCAAGCAGCGTCCGGCGTCGCAGCGCGCGCGGCCGCAGCCCTGCGGAGGGTTGTGGTGGCGGATCGGGGGTGGGCAGGGTCTCGGTCATGGCCGCCTCCTGCTTGTCGGTCCGGCCGCTCTTCGTCGAGGTCCGTCGGCCGGTTGCGGCTTTCCTAGACCTGCTGCAAGCCGGTCGCAAATCGCCGGGGCAGGCCAGCGGTCAGGAGCCGTAGGCGACCAGGGCCTCGAAGGGCACGTCCAGGCGGTCGCGGCCGTGCAGGAAGGTCAGCTCGATCAGCGCCGCGCCGGCCGGCACCTCGGCGCCGCATTGCCGCAGCAGGGCGATGCCGGCCGCCATCGTCCCGCCGGTCGCCAGCAGGTCGTCGATGATCACCACGCGCTGTCCCGGCGTCACTGCGTCGGCCTGCATCTCGATCCGGTCCGAGCCGTATTCCAGGGCGTAGTCGAGCCCGACGGTGGCGCCGGGCAGCTTGCCCGGCTTGCGCAGCATGATGAAGCCGCAGCCCAGCTTCAGAGCCAGCGGGGCGGCGAGCAGGAAACCGCGGCTCTCGATGCCGGCGAGCAGGTCGGGATGGTAGGCCCGCACGGCGCGGGCGAGCCGCCCCATCGCCACCTGCCAGGCGTCCGCCTCGCGCAGCAGTGTCGAGATGTCGTAGAACAGGATGCCCGGCTTGGGGAAATCCGGAATGCCCCGGATGTGGTCCTTGAGGTCCATCTGGGAACGCCTTCGAGGGAGATCGGCGGGCGTGTATAGCCTGGACCGGAGAGGCAGCAAACGCGGGTTGGCAGGCGCCCGGCCTCGGGCTAACCCTCGGTCATGCTGCGCATCTCCATCGCGACCGCTCTGGGCCTGTCCGGCTTCACCGCGTATGTGATCGCCGTGGTCACGCTGGCCGACCGCGTCTTCCCCCTGCACTGGGCGCTGCAGTCCGTCTATTTCCTCGGCGTCGGCGTGCTATGGGTGATGCCGGCCTATTGGCTGATGCTGTGGGCGGCGCGACGCTGAACCGGGAGGCTCGACCGTGACGGAAACCGTTCTGCAGAACTCCGACATCGAAGCGGCGCTGGCCGAGGCGCGCGAGGCCTATGTCGTGCGCAATCCGAAAAGCCTGGCGCGCTACATCGATGCATCGGCCTCGATGCCCGGCGGCAACACGCGCACGGTGCTGCACTACGCGCCGTTTCCGCTCGGCTTCGCCCGCGGCGAGGGCTGTTTCCTGCACGATCTCGATGGTCATCGCTATGTCGACCTGCTCGGCGAATACACCGCCGGCATCTACGGCCATTCGCATCCGGTGATCCGTGCGGCGATCGACCGCGCGCTCGACGGCGGCATCAATCTGGGCGGCCACACCGTGCTGGAGGCGCGCTTCGCCCGCGCGGTCTGCGAGCGCTTCCCGGCGATCGAACGCGTGCGCTTCACCAATTCCGGGACGGAGGCCAACCTGATGGCGCTGTCCACGGCGTGCGCGCAGACCGGCCGCCGCACCGTGATGGCGTTTCGCGGCGGCTATCACGGCGGCGTCTTCACCTTCGCGGCGTCCGGCAAGGGCTGGGGCAGTCCGCTCAATGCGCCGTTCGACTTCGTGCTGGCCTCGTACAACGACCCGGATTCCGTCGAGGCGCTGGTCCGCGAGCACGGCGATCGGCTGGCCGCCATCATCCTGGAGCCGATGATGGGCGGCGGCGGCTGCATTCCCGCGGATCGCGAGTTCCTGCAGACCCTGCGCCGGCATGCCGACGCGACCGGCGCGCTGCTGATCCTGGACGAGGTGATGACCTCGCGCCTGGCGCCGGGCGGGCTGGGGGATCTGCACGGGGTGCGGCCCGATCTGATGACGCTCGGCAAGTATGTCGGCGGCGGGATGTCGTTCGGTGCGTTCGGCGGCCGGGCGGAGATCATGGATCGCTTCGACCCGCGCCGGAAGGACGCGTTCGGGCATGCCGGCACCTTCAACAACAACGTGCTCACCATGTCGGCGGGAATTGCCGGCCTGACGGAAGTCTACACGCGGGATGCGGCGGCCGCGCTGAACGCCCGCGGCGATGCGCTGCGCGAGCGGCTGAACCGACTGTTCCGTGAACATGCCGCGCCTCTGCAGGCGACGGGCATCGGCTCGATGATGAGCCTGCACACGACGGCGCGGCCGATCCGTCGGCCGGAGGACGCGGCGGCGGCCGATCTCAAGCTGAAGGAACTGCTGTTCTTCGACTTGCTGGGGCACGGCATCTGGATCGCGCGCCGCGGCATGGCGGCGCTGTCGCTGCCGGTCGGCGACGCCGAATGCGACCAGCTCGTCGACGCCGTCGAGGAGTTTTTGAGCGCCCGCAAGCCCCTTCTTACTTGAGTCATGGGGTCTGGGGCCGACGGGCCCCAGCGGGTCCAGGGCGGAGCCCTGGCCTTTCTTTTCGGGATCACCGATGACCAGCAGCAACGACATCCGCGCCGCCTTCCTGGACTACTTCGCCCGCAACGGTCACCAGGTCGTCGCCAGCTCCCCGCTGGTGCCGCGTAACGACCCGACGTTGCTGTTCACCAACAGCGGCATGGTGCAGTTCAAGAACGTGTTCACCGGCCAGGAGCGCCGGCCCTATTCGCGCGCCGTTACGGCGCAGAAATGCGTACGCGCCGGGGGCAAGCACAACGATCTGGACAATGTCGGCTACACCGCACGTCATCACACCTTCTTCGAGATGCTCGGCAATTTCAGCTTCGGCGACTATTTCAAGGAGCAGGCCATCCCGTTTGCGTGGGAGCTGCTGACCCGCGATTTCGGCCTCGACAAGGACCGGCTGCTGGTCACCGTGTTCTCGGAGGACGAGGACGCGGCGGCCTACTGGAAGAAGGCCGCGGGCCTGCCGGAGTCCCGCATCCTCCGCATCCCGACCGCCGACAATTTCTGGCGCATGGGCGACACCGGCCCCTGCGGCCCGTGCAGCGAGATCTTCTTCGACCACGGCCCGGGCATCCCCGGCGGCCCGCCGGGCAGCGAGGACGCCGACGGCGACCGCTTCGTCGAGATCTGGAAC
>JAFAYM010000246.1 GCA_019240395.1 Acidisphaera sp.
GATCTGCAGCCGGCGGGAGGCGGTCAACCCGAGCCGGCCGCCGATCCCGCCGACCACCCCGGCCAAGCCCGGATGCTGCAGCCCCTCCTCCATGACCAGCAGGACCGACGGGCCGGCCTCGGCGAAGACGATGCGGTCGGGGTGCAGGCCGACCCCGGCCAAAGCCGGGGCGAACAGATCCTGCCGCTCCACCGCCCAGAGCACGCACCCGCTGCTGCGGGCCAGCAGACCGGCGATCAGCAGCGCCGCGGCGGCGCCGTGCTCGACCTCCGGTCCGGCCCCCGCCACCTCGTGCAGGCAGCCGAGCGCCAGGCCTCCGCCGGGCAGCCGCGCGTCGATGGCGGGAGAACCAAAGGGCAGTACCCTGGCCCGCCGCGCCGACCCGCGCCGTTCGAGGCCTGCGATGCGCGCGCGCAGCGCCTCCAGCATCGGTCGGCGGCTCATGAAGGGTCTGCCATGGTCAGATAGGAACGTATAGGGAACACGATCCCAGGAAAAGCAGATTTCATTCCTAGTCAGACACGTTCGGAACAATCCCCTGCCGACTCAACCCTTTAAAATTGTTTGCTGAACCGGGCTCTGCAGAGCTCACGGCACCCGACGTTCTCACAACCATTGGTTGGTAGCCCGCCGGAGGCAACCATTGCTACCAAGCATTCGTCAGGGCGACGCGTCCAATGTATTCGACGTTCTACAACTTTGCGCAACGACCCTTCGCGGCGCCGGCGACCACGGCTGACATCTCGCTCTCGCGCAGCCAGAGCGAGGCATTCCTCCGCCTGACCCAGGGCATCCTCGACGGGGGCGCCTTCATGGTGATCACCGGCGAGGCGGGCCTCGGCAAGACGACGGTGCTGAACGCCGTGCTGGCGCATCTCGCCGAGCGCCCGGTGCGCATCGTGCGCCTCGGCAACACCCCGCCGCGGCCGATGACCGGGGACCGCTTCATCGCCCAGCTGCTTGGGCTTCCCGCCACTACGCAGCCGGACGATGTTGCCGTCGATCAGGCGGTGCAGACGCTGGCCACCCGCATGCAGGGCGAGAAGCAGGTCGTCCTGGCCATCGACGAGGCACAGGCCGCAACCGACGACCTGCTCGACCTCCTCATCCAGATCTCCGAGGAGCTGGGCGGCGGCGATCCCTCCCTGCAGATCGTGCTGGTCGGCGAACCCGAGCTCTGGGAGACCTTGAGGCGGGATCGGTTCGAGACGCTGCGCACCCGCATCATGACCCGGACCCTGCTCACCCCGCTCGAAGAGGACGAGGGGCGCATCTACCTCGAGCAGCGGCTGCGCGCCGTCGGCAGCGGAACCTACGACATCTTCATGGAAGAAGCCGTCGCCGAGCTGCTGATGCATGGGCACGGCAATCCGGGCCGGATCGGCGCCATTGCCGACCGCTGCTTCGTGCTCGGCGCCGCCAGCCGCCGCAAGCGGATCACGCCGCAGATCGTCAGCGAGGCGGTGGCGGTGCTGGACGAGCTGTGGAACCCCAAGCGCCCCGAGGGAAAACCTGCCGAGCAGAAGGCCCTGGAGCGGAAGCCGGCCAGGCTCCTGCAGCCGGAACAGCCGCAGCCGCGACGCCTCGGACCGGCCTGGCCGGCGGCGATCATGGTCCTCCTTCTGGCGGCTGCCGTCGGCTACTGGCTGACGCAAACGCCCCGGGGACAGGAAGAGGCCCGGGCCATCGTTGCACGGGCGCCGGGCGCTCTGGCCGAGGCCCGGGGCGTCCTGGCGACCCAGGCGAACGCGGCGCTGGCGAAGGTGGAGGAGGTTGCCGCCCGCCTCTCCCGCCCGCGGCTGGCGACCAGCGCTCCCGCAACGAGCGTGCCTCTGGCGCAGACGGAGAGCGGGACCGATGCCGGACCGAGCCATGTCGCGACATCGGCGGCTTCCCCCACCGCGGCGCCGGCTCCCGCCGCAGTTCCCGAGCCGGCGCCCCCGCCTCCTCCCGTGCCGACGCCGGCCCCGATTGTTTCGCCCGTCGCCCCCGCCCCCGGCCCGCCCGCTGCTGTCCCGCGTCCCGTAATCCCGAGCTCGGAGACGCCGGTCGCTCCGGCGGCGGTTGCCAGCGCTCCGCCGGTCGCCGTACCGGCCGCCGTTCCCGCCCGCGCCCCGGCCCCGACGCCGCCGCCGGAAATTGCTGCCCCCCAGCCGCCGCCGGCGCAGGCACAGCCCGCTCCTGAAATCCCGGCCGGGGCATCCGGACAAAGGCCGGTCGTGGCGGGTGAAACCGCACTCAAAGCGTCTGCGCCGGAACTGGCTGCCCCGACCGCCCCGGCTCCGTCCTCGCCGGCAGCGCAGGCAACCGCCTCGCCACCCCCCTCCCAAGCGGCGGTGCCGGCTGCGCCGCCCGTCGTTCCAGAGGCAGTGCTCGTGCCGCCTCCCGGCGGCAGCGCGTCCCGCCCTGCGGACGCCACGGCATCGCCGGCCCTGCCCGCCCCTGCGGCTCCGGGTCCCGCCGCTTCGGCCGGCCCAGCCGAGCAGACGCCGGCAGCACCCGCCGCTGTGCCGTCATCCCCGACTGGCGTCCCGGCCCCGACGCCCGCCGCAATCGCGACGCCCCCCGTGGCAGCGCCCCCTCCGGCCGCCGCCCCGGCACCCGCGCCTGCTCTCGGGCCCGCGCCCGCCGCTCCTTCGGCTGCCGCTTCGGCTCCGGCAGCGCCCGCTGCCCCGGCAGCTTCGGCGGCGCCGTCGATCTCCCCCGCCCTGCTCGCCGCGCTGATCAATCGCGGCAACGCCGCGGTCGCCGAGGGGGACCTCTCGGCGGCACGCCTGCTCTATGCCCGCGCCGCCGCGGCCGGCAGCGGTCCGGCCGCTACCGCCATCGGCAAGACATACGACCCCGCCTTTCTCGCCAGCATCGGCGCCAAGGGCATCCAGCCGGATCAGGCCGCCGCCGTGAGCTGGTACCGCAAGGCCGCCGCCCTGGGCGACGGCGAGGCGGCGCGGCGGCTGCACGAACTCGGCGCGACAGCGTCCGAGTGATCCACCCCTGAGCTACTGCCCCTCCTTGAGCTACTGAAGGTCCCGATGCCCTATCTCGTTGCCGCCGACCTGCCCGAGGCCACAGCCGGCGAGCGCTTCCGCTCGCTTATCGACCGGCCGCAGATCCTGCAGATGCCCGGCGCGCATAATGGGATGGCCGCGCTGCAGGCGCGCGCCGCGGGGTTCGAGGCGCTCTATCTCTCCGGCGCGGCGATGAGCGCCTCGATGGGACTGCCCGATCTCGGGGTGATCACCGTGGACGAGGTCTGCTTCTTCATCCGCCAGATTTCCCGCGCCTCGGGGCTGCCGATCCTGGTGGACGGCGACACCGGCTACGGCGAGGCGCTGAACGTCATGAACATGGTGCGCTGTTTCGAGGATGCCGGCGGCGCGGCGGTGCAGATCGAGGATCAGCTGCTGCCCAAGAAATGCGGCCACCTCAACGACAAGAAGCTGGCCGACCCGCACGACATGGCGGCGAAGGTGGCAGCCGCGATCCGCGCCCGCCGTCACCTGCAGGTGATCGCGCGCACCGACGCCGCGGCCAGCGAGGGCATGGACGGGGCGGTGGCACGGGCCAGGCTCTACCTCGAGGCCGGGGCCGATGCGATCTTCCCGGAGGCGCTGACCACGCCCGAGATGTTCCGCGAGTTCGCCGCCCGGATGCCCGGGGTGAAGCTGCTGGCCAACATGACAGAGTTCGGCCGCACGCCGTTCCTGACCGCGGCGGAGTTCCAGGAGCTGGGCTACCGGATGGTGATCTGGCCGGTCAGCGATCTGCGCTGTGCCGCGCGGGCGCAGGAGGAGCTGTACGCGGCGATCCGGCGCGACGGCGGCACGCAGAAGATGCTGGACCGGATGCAGACCCGGACGGAGCTGTACGCGACGATCGGCTACCACGATTATGAGGCGCTGGACGCCTCCATCGTGCGCACGGTGGTGCCGCAGGGGATGCCGCAAAGACAGTAAGAGAGGCGAGGGCTCTGGCCTCGACCCGCTGGGGCCCGTCGGCCCCAGACCCCTCTACTTAAGTAACGGTTTCAAAGGCATTGCCGTCGCGCGAAGAGCGCGCAACGGATTTGGTGGGGGTCGAGGGGGCAAAGCCCCCTCGCCTTCCTCGCTGATCTGCGCCATCTGCGCCGGATCGACTTCGAGCCAGACGCTCTCGCCGACCTCGAAGATTTCCACCGGTGTCGCGGTAACCTTGAGCAGCACCGAACCGCCTTCCGGCCTGACCACATAATCCCAGGACTCGCCGAGATAGGCGCGCTCGACGAGCGTGCCGGCCACCAGGTCCGGGGCCGCCGCGCGATGCAGGGCGATGCTCTGCGGCCGAAGCGAGAACAGCGCACGGCCCTCCACCGCCTCGAAGCGCGCGCGCGGCAGGCTGAAGCCGTCGAAGACGATCCTCTCGCCCAGGCACTCGCCCTCGAGCAGGTTGGTGCGGCCGATGAAGGTGGCGACGAAGCGGGTCTTCGGCCTGGTGTAGAGCGTATAGGGTGCATCGACCTGCTCGATGCGGCCGCGGTTCATCACCGCGATGCGGTCCGACGTGACCATCGCCTCGCCCTGATCGTGCGTGACGTAGACCGTGGTGAAATGAAACGCGTCGTGCAGGCGGCGGATCTCGAAGCGCATCTCCTCGCGGAGATTGGCGTCCAGATTCGAGAGCGGCTCGTCGAGCAGCAGCACGCGCGGCTGGATCACCATGGCGCGCGCCAGCGCCACGCGCTGCTGCTGGCCGCCCGACAGTTCGGCGGGATAGCGTTGCGCCAGGGACGCCAGCTGGACGGTGTCGAGCATCTCCGCGACCTTGCGGTTGATGGTGTCGCGGTCCATCCGCCGCAGCCGCAGGCCGAAGGCGACGTTCTCGGCGACCGTCATGTTCGGCCAGATGGCGTAGCTCTGGAAGATCATTGACATCTGCCGGCGTTCCGGCGGCAGGGACGAGCCGGGCGCGGAAATCACGCTGCCGTCCATGGTGATGGTGCCCGCACTCGGCTTGATGAAGCCGGCGATCATGCGCAGCGTCGTCGTCTTGCCGCAGCCGGAGGGCCCGAGCAGCGAGACGAACTCGCCCGGCCGGATTGCCAGGCTGAGCCGATCGACCGCGGTGGTGGTGCCGAAGACGCAGCTGATGTCGTTCAGCGCCAGCCGCGGGGTGGGTTCGGTTTGCACGCTCATGCCATCTCGGGTGCGCTAATCCCAGCGGGTCCGGGGCAGGGCCCTGGCCCTGGTCGGTCTGGCGCAGCTCGCCGGTTGCGGTTATGGCGAGCGTCGCTCATGCCGCCCCCGTGATGTTCCAGGCCGGACGGATCATCTGGATCAGCCCCGCCTCGAGGCCGGCCGCAGTGATCACCGGCAGCCGGTTCCATTGAAGCGGCTCCGGTGTCGCGACCAGCACCTTCACCTGCTGGCTATCTGCAAGCGCTTTGACGATCAACTCCTTCACGCGGGCGTTGGTCTTCTGACCTCTGTGGCCAGCGCGGTACTGGTCGAGGCGAGCGCGTAGGCTGTTGTTGGTCAAGCCGACATACGCGACCGAGCCGCCTAGCACGAAGGCATAGACGCCGGGCCTGTTTGGAGCCTTTGCGTCGAGCCTGATGGCGCTCTCGGATTCCAGCGTCCACTGACCTAGATGCTGGAAACCGGCGCTCAGCAGCACATCCCAAGAAGTGACCTCGCGCGGTGCCGGCCCGGCATCGACCAGGACCGGCTCGCGCTCGGCTTCCACCTTGCGGCGGAGGCCGCCGACTATGCCCGCATCAACCATAACCTTGCGTACGTGCTGATAGCGAATGCCAAGCACTTGGCTGATCTCGGTGCGATCGTAACCGGCGTGGGCCAGTGCCCGGATTTTGTCCGAGGTCGTATCCAGATTGCTGATGATGCCGTGAGCGTCTGGTCTTTGCATGCCTTGTCCTGCCTCTTATCTACCTTCTGCTATCCCCCTTTCACACCTCCCGCAGTAAGTCCCGCCACGATCTCTTTCTGCATCACCAGGGTCAGCAGGAGAACCGGCGCGGTGACGCACAGTGCCGCGGCGGCGAGCGGCCCCCAGCTGATCTGCTCGAAGGTGAGCACGTTGTACACCGCCACGGGTAAGGTGCGGGTCTCGCGCCCAGCCAGCACGACGGCAAAGATGAAGTTGTTCCAGCTGAAGATGAAGCTGAGAATCAGGGCAACGGTCACGCCCGGCCGCGCCAATGGCAGCGCGACGTGGCGGAACGCCTGCCAGATGGTGGCGCCGTCGGTCAGCGCCGCTTCCTCCAGCTCGGCGGGAAGACCCTCGAAGAAGCCGATCATCACCCACACCACGATCGGCACGGTGATCACCAGGTGGGTGATGACGATCGGCACCAGCGTGCCGGTGAGGCTCAGCCACTGGAACAGCAGAAACAGCGGGATCAGGTAGGAGAGCCCGGGGGTCATGCGGGCGATCAGGATGAGCATCGCCGCGCGGGTAGCGCGCGCCTTGGCGATGCCGTAGCCCGCGGGCACGCCGACCAGCAGGGCGAGTGCGGTGGCGCTGAACGACACGATCACCGAGTTCTTGGTGTAGGTGAGGAAGTCGTTGCGGGCGAATACCTGCGCGAAATTGTCGAGCGTCGGCGGATGCGGGATGAAAACCGGCGGGTAGTCCATGTTGTCGATCTCGGTCTTCAGCGAGAGCGAGATCATCCAGAGGAACACCAGCAGCGCCGGCGAGATCAGCGCCAGCACCGAGAGATAGAGTCCGAAGCGCCCGGCGATCCGGCGCAGGCGATAGCTCCTCACTGCCAGCGCGCCCGCTGCCGCACGCCGAGCAGCACCAGGCTGATCGCCACGATCAGCACGAAGAACACCGCCACCACGGCCGAGGCGTAGCCGATGTCGTAGAATGCGAAGGCCTGGAGATAGAGGAAAATGTTGATGGTTTCGCTCGAGGTGCCGGGCCCGCCCTGGCTGATGACGAAGATAGTGTCGAACGCCTTCAGCGCGTCGATGGTGCGGATCACCAGGGCGACGACGATGAACGGCCAGACCAGCGGCAGGGTGATCAGGCGGAACATCGTCCAGGGCCCGGCGCCGTCGATCCGCGCCGCCTCGTACGGGTCGGTCGGCAGGCTCGCCAGGCCGCCGAGCACGATCAGCATGACCAGCGGCGTCCACTGCCAGGTCTCCACCAGCACGAGCGTGGGGATGACCGTGGTGGAATCGTACACCCAGGTGGAGGGCGGCAAACCGACCGAGGTGAGGAGGTAATTCAGCACGCCGAGCTGCGGGTGGAACATCATGGTCCACACCAGGGCGATGGCGACCGGTGTCGCCATCATCGGCAGGATGAAGATGGTGCGGGCGACCGCGCGGAAGCGGAAATTGCGGTGAAAGCATTCGGCGGCGGCGACGCCGAGCACCAGCGGTGCCACCACCGCCAGCACGGTGAAGTAGAGCGTGTGCAGCACCGCCCAGTGGAAGCGGTCGTCGGTGAACAGGCGGGCGTAGTTGGCCAGACCGGCAAAGCTGCGCGTGCCCCCGATATGCCACTCGTGCACCGACATATAGAGGGTGAACAACCAGGGAAAGACGATCACCGTCAGAACGACCAGCGCCGCCGGGACGATGAACACCCAATAGCGGCGCGCGTAGTTGCGGCCGTGTCTGAGAGCGAGTGCGGGTGACGCGGCGGATTGGGCGGTGATCGTATCGGCCATCTGTCGGCAGGTCAGCTGTTCTCGGTCTTCTCCAGGATCGGCTTGAACTGCACGGTCGCCTGTTTCAGCTCCGCCGCCGGATCGGCGCCGCCGATCATGTTGGTCAGCGCGATGCCGAAGATGTCGCGGAACTCGGTGACCGCAATGATCTGCGGCAGCACGGGCCGCGCCAGCGGCGCCGATTGCGCCACGAGCTCGAGCCAGGGCCGCGGCGCCGTCGTGTTCGGTCCTCCTCCGCCATCTTGAACACCGACATGCGTGGCGGCGCGCCGTAGCCACCGGAGAGCTGCCGCGCCATCATCTGCTTGCCGCAAGCCCATTGCATGTAGAGCCACGCCGGTCCCTTGTTCGGGCTCTTCGCGGCGATGCCGAGCGCATCGGCGGTGAGGCCAGCGATCTGCGCCTTCGGCCCCGGCGGAACCACGCCGTAGCCCACCTTGCCGACCACCCGGGAGGTCTTCGGGTTCTCGAACGGAAGGGCGAAGCCGGTGACCTCCAGCAGCATCGCCGCGCGGCCGAGCACGAAACTGGTCTGCGCCTCGTACCAGTTGAAGCCGGAGACGCCGGGCGGCCCGTAATCCTTCAGCAGTGTCTGGTAGAGTTGGGCTGCCGCGATGGCCTCCGCGCCATCCGTGTGCATGGTGAGGTCGGGATCGATGGAGTTGACGTTCCAGCCCAGCAGCAGCTCGGTCCATACCGGCGCGTTTGCATTCTTCAGCCCCCGCGCGACGAAGCCGGCGATGTTGCGCTTGGGATCATGCAGTGCCTTGGCTACGTCGGCGATTTCGGCGAGCGACTTGGGGTAGGCGACGCCCTTCTGCGCGAACAGCCCCTTGTTCCAGTAGAGCGCCTGGTAATCGAGATTCCACATCAGCATGTCGAGCCGCCCGTCCGGCTGCGTGGCGTAGTCGAGGGACGGCTTGGAAAAGTCGGAAAAGTCGAAATCGGGCGAGGTGGCGTTGCTGTCCTGAATGTAGGGCCGCAGATCCTCCAGCCACTTGGTCTTGCCGACCAGCTTCTTCTGCACGTGCGGTGCGAGGTTCACCACATCGAAGCTCGGGTGACCGGAGCTGAATTCGATGACGAATTTCTGCCGGTGCTGCTGCTCGGGGATCTGCTCGGCGCCGACGCTGATGCCGGTGAGGTCCTCGAACTCCTTCTGGTGTTGCTGCAGCAGGTCCGCGCGCGGGCTTTTCTGCAGCGAGACTTCGATGTGCTGGCCCTTGTAGCGCTTCCAGTCGAAGCCGCTCTCGGCCATGGCCCGGATCGGGTCGATTGCGGCGAGGCCCGCTCCTCCGAGCAGCACCCCACGACGTGTGATGCCCGCGCGCCCGCGATCGGCTCCGTCCGGCATGGCCGCTCCTCCACTTGGATGGCCTGCGGCCACCGCAGTTTCATTAATCCGACGATGCTCCCAGCCCATCGCCAAGGCAAGCTGAACGCTGTTCCATTGACGCAAGAAAGGCGGCGCCTATCCTGGCTGCTGGGGACAGGGTCGGGTCAGGGGTTTGCGATGGGCGTCACTCTCGGCAGCGGCGACTTCGCCTACGAGGTTGTGGAGGACTGGGCGAAGCTGCCGGACGGGTGGCTGTTCAAGGATGCCGCCGCCGTCGGCGTGGATCGGCACGACCAGGTCTATGTGTTCAACCGCGGCGAGCACCCGATGATCGTGTTCGATCGCGACGGCAACTTCCTGCGCTCCTGGGGCGAAGGCGTGTTCCGCCACGCGCACGGCCTGCACATGGCGCCGGACGATACGATCTGGTGCACCGATGACGGCGACCACACCGTTCGCCAGTGCACCCTCGAGGGCAAGGTGCTGCTGACCATCGGCATCCCCGGTCGGCCCAGCGGCTTCATGAGCGGCGAGCCGTTCAATCGTTGCACCCACACCGCGCTGTCGCCGAAGCAGGAGATCTATGTCTCCGACGGTTACGCGAACGCCCGCATCCACAAATATTCGCCTGACGGCAAGCTGCTGAAATCCTGGGGCGAGCCCGGCAGCGATCCCGGGCAGTTCAACCTGCCGCACAATATCTGCTGCGATGCCGACGGCTGGGTCTACGTCGCCGACCGTGAGAACCACCGCGTGCAGGTGTTCGACGGCGAAGGGCGGTTCGAGACGCAGTGGAACAATCTGCATCGTCCGAGCGGCCTCTATATGCCGCCCGGCAAATGTCCCCTGTGCTATATCGGCGAGATCGGGCCGTATCTGAACGTCAATCGCAGCTATCCCAATCTGGGACCGCGGCTCACGATCACGACCAGCGAGGGCCGCGTGCTGGCGCGGCTGGGCAACATCGACGACGCGGCGGGACAGGGTCCGGGGCAGTTCATGTCGCCGCACGGGATCGCCGTGGACTCGCGGGGCGACATCTATGTCGGCGAGGTTTCCTATGCGGCTTGGCCGTCGTTGAATCCGGGGAAGCCGGTGCCGGAGAGGCTGCGGAGTTTGCAGAAGTTAAGAAAGTTAGGCGAGGGGGGCGTTGCCGCCCTCGACCCCCCAGCAAAGGCGGAGCCTTTGCATCCATTCCTTAAGTAAAGGGGTCCGGGGGCCGCTGCCCCCAGCGGGGTCCGGGGGCGGAGCCCCTGGCCTTGCTCAACTGAAAGGCAAGCCAATGGACTCGACGCTATTCGCCAAGCGCACGCCGGGTTTCGGCCTGAAGGACTGGGAGGGGCAGCCGGACATGGCGCGCATGCGCGCCTACCGCCTCGGCCGGGTGCAAGCCGAGCTGAAGCGCCTCGGCTACGCCGCGGCCGTGCTGTTCGATCCCATCAACATCCGCTACGCCAGCGGCAGCCGCAACATGGCGGTGTGGACGCTGCACAATCCCGCCCGCTATCTGTTCGTGCCGGCGCACGGGCGCTGCGTGCTGTTCGACTATCACGGCTGCGAGCATCTCTCTGACGGGCTCGAAACCATCGCCGAAGTCCGCAAGGCGCGCTCGGTGTTCTTCTTCTCCGGCGGCAACCGGATGGGCGAGCGGGCGACGCTGTGGGCGAAGGAACTCGCCGACCTTCTGCGCGAGAAGATCGGCGAGGAGCGGCGGATCGCCTTCGACAAGCTCGACCCGACGCCGCTGCGTGCCCTGGAGGCGCTGGGCTATGAAGTCGGCGATGCGCAGGAGCCCTGCGAGCTCGCCCGCTCCGTGAAGTCGCCCGACGAGATCGCCTGCATGCTGCAGGCGCTCTCGGTCTGCGAGGCCGGCATCTACAAGATGCAGGAATGGCTGAAACCAGGGCTCAGCGAGATCGAATTGTGGGCACAGTTCGACGAGACCAACACAAGGCTCGGCGGCGAATGGCTGGAGTGCCGGCTGCTGGCCTCGGGCGGCCGCACCAATCCCTGGTTCCACGAGGCCAACGACCGGCTGATCCGCGCCGGCGACCTCGTGGCCTTCGACACCGACCAGATCGGCCCGTTCGGCTACTGCGCCGACATTTCCCGCACCCTGCATTGCGGTCCCGGCCGCCCCACCCCGGCGCAGCGGGAGCTGTACACCCTCGCCTGCGAGCAGATCGCCTATAATCTGGAGCTCGTGAAACCCGGCGTGAACGTGTTCGAATTCGCCGAGCGCTCCTGGCGGATTCCGCAGCGCTTCGTCGAACAGCGCTATTCCTGTCTCGCCCACGGCGTCGGGCTGTGCGACGAGTGGCCGAGCTTTCCGCATCGCGAGGATATCGCGCTCGGCCGCGGCTATGACGCGACGATGGTGCCGGGCATGACCTTGTGCGTGGAGAGCTATATCGGCGAGGTCGGCGGCGGCGAGGGCGTCAAGCTCGAGCAGCAGGTGCTGGTGACGGAGAACGGCTACCAGCTGCTCAGCACCTTTCCGCTGGAAGAACGCCTGCTCACCGCGGGCTGATGGCGGCCATCCGCGTCGGCGTCGGCGGCTGGTCCTTCGCGCCGTGGCGCGGCGTGTTCTACCCGCCCGGCCTGCCGCAGGCGCGCGAGCTCGACCACGCCAGCCGCCAGCTGACCTCGATCGAGATCAACGCGACCTTCTACGGCTCGCAGCGCCCTGAGAGTTTCCGGCGCTGGAGGGCGGCAACGCCCGACGGCTTCGTCTTTTCGGTCAAGGCGCCGCGGGTGGCGACGCATCGGCGCGTGCTGGCCGAGGCCGGCCCCTCTATCGAGCGGTTCCTCGGCTCGGGCATCGTCGAGCTCGGGAAAAAGCTCGGTCCGCTCCTCTGGCAGTTCCCGCCGACCGCCCGGTTCGACGCCGCCGATTTCGAGAGCTTCCTGGCGTTGCTGCCGAAAGCGCAGAACGGGCTGCAGCTGCGCCACGTCGTCGAAACCCGGCACGACAGCTTCGTCGATCCGCAGTTTCCGGCGTTGCTGCGCCGCTTCGGCGTGGCCTGGGCGATCGTCGAGTCCGAGAAGCACACGCTGCTCGGCGATGTCACCGCGGATTTCGTCTACGCCCGGCTGCAACGAAACGAGGAGGGCAGGCCGGAGGGCTACTCGCCCGAGGCGCTCGATGCCTGGGCGGACCGTTTTCGCCGCTGGGCTGCGGGCAAGACCGTGGCCGAGCTGCCGCTGGCCGGACCTGCTCGCAAGACGGGCAGAAAGCCGCTCGACTGCTTCGTCTATTTCATCAGCGGGGCGAAGGTCCGGGCGCCGGCAGCGGCGATGGCCCTGCTCGGGCGGCTCGCCCGTGCGAAGTAATGCGCGACAGCCGGCACGGAATTTGCCAAGCTGGCC
>JAFAYM010000289.1 GCA_019240395.1 Acidisphaera sp.
CCCGCGGCGCTGGCGCTCGCGGCGGCGCCGTCGGCAATGGCCGCCGAGAGCCAGGGCACCTGGGACCGCATCATGAGCACGCGGACCTTGCGGGTCGGCGGCGTCGTCGGCGAAGAGCCCAACTTCCACAAGGACCCGCAGACCGGGGAATGGAGCGGGTTCGACATCGACATGGGGCAGAGCATCGCCAAGATCCTCGACGTCAAGCTGCAGGTCGTCGAGACCACCTGGGGCGGCTCGGTGCTCGACCTGCAGGCCAACAAGATCGACATCGCCTTCGGCCTGCAGGCCACGCCGGCGCGCGGCATGGTGATCGACTTCACCCGCCCGATCTACTCGCTCGGCCTGATCATCGTGCCGCGCGCCGATTTCGCGCCGAAGACCTGGACCGAGCTGGACCAGCCGAACGTGCGCCTGTCGGTCGATGCCGGATCGGTGCACGAGGCGATCGCCAAGCGCTATGCCCCGAAGGCGCAGATCACCAGCTTCAAGACGCGCGATGAAGCGATCCTCGCCGTCGTCGCCGGCCGGGCCGACGCGAACGTGGCGACGACGCTGATCGGCATTCTCTCGCACAAGAAGAACCCGCAGCTCGGCCAGATCATCACGCCCACGCCGGTGCTGACCCTCAGCAGCTATTTCGGCGTGCGCCAGGGCGATGCGCGGCTGGCGAATTTTCTCGGCGTCTGGGGTACCTACTACCGCGAGCTCGGCCAGGTGCGGGAGTGGATCCTCGACAATCTGAAGCTCGCCGGGCTGTCCGCCGACGACGTGCCCGCAAGCGTCCAGTTCTGATCGCGGTCGGGGTCGCGAAGCCAGGGAGCGTTACACCCGACCGGCTCGCCGGCGACCTCTCGGATCGGCCATGCCAGGAGGTGCTGCGTGCCATACCATTGGGATTTCCATGCGCTGATCCAGTACCGCTCCCTGCTGCTGCAGGGACTGGGCGTCACCCTGCTGTACACCGTCGGCACCGTGGCGGCCGGCCTGCTGATCGGGCTGTTCGCCGGTCTCGGCCGCATCTCCCGCCACCGCATCGTCACGGTTCCGCTGACCGCCTATGTCGAGGCGTTCCGCTGCACGCCGCTGCTGGTTCAGCTCGTCTGGTTCTACTACGCCATGCCGATCCTGGTCGGCGTCGATATCCCGGCCTATCTGGCGGGCGCCATCGCCCTCTCGCTCTATGTCGGATCGTTCTACTCCGAGATCTTCCGCGCCGGGGTGATCTCGATTGAGCGGGGACAATGGGATGCCGGGCGGGCACTCGGCATGACGCGCAACCAGTGCCTGCGCCGCGTGGTGCTGCCGCAGGCGGTAAAGCGCATGGTGCCGCCCTTCATCAGCCAGTCCGTCATTCAGCTGAAGAACACGTCGCTGCTGTCGGTCATCGCCGTCGGTGACCTGCTCTATCAGGCGGGCGCCGTCACCAGCATGACCTACCGGCCGCTCGAGCTCTATACCGGCGTCGCCGTGCTGTATTTCATCGTCCTCTATCCGCTGACGCTCGCCGCCGGCGGCCTCGAGCGGCAACTCGCACGCGCGGATTGAGCGGGAATGACCGAGTCGGCGATCGCGGTTCGGGAGATCCGGAAATCCTTCGGGCGGCTGGAGGTGGTGAAGGGCGTCTCCCTGGAGGTGAAGCGCGGGGGCGTCGTGGCGCTGGTCGGTCCCAGCGGCGCCGGCAAGTCGACGCTCCTGCGCTGCATCAATCTGCTGGAGCAGCCAGACCGCGGTTCCATCCGGATCGGCGAAAAGTCACTGACTTTCGAGGAGGGCGAGAAACCGCCGCCGGACCGCGAACTCGCGCCGTTCCGGGCGCAGGTCGGCATGGTGTTCCAGCACTTCAATCTCTTCCCGCACATGACGGCGCTGCAGAACGTGATGGAGGGGCCGGTCACGGTGAAGCGCATCGGCAAGCACGAGGCGGCCGAGCTGGCGCGGGATCTGCTGCACCGCGTCGGGCTCGGCGACAAGATCGACGCCTATCCCAGCCGTCTGTCGGGCGGGCAGCGCCAGCGCGTGGGCATCGCGCGGGCGCTCGCCATGCAGCCGCGGGCGATGCTGTTCGACGAGGTCACGTCGGCGCTCGATCCGCAACTCGTCGGCGAAGTGCTGGAGGTGATCCAGCAGCTGGCACGTGACGGCATGACGATGATCATCGTGACGCACGAGATCGCCTTCGCCCACGAGGTCGCCGACACGATCGGCTTCATGGTGGACGGCGTGCTGGTGGAATACGGGCCGCCGTCGGAAATCCTCGATCGCCCTGCCGACCCGCGCACGCAGGCGTTCCTGCAG
>JAFAYM010000006.1 GCA_019240395.1 Acidisphaera sp.
TGGCGGCGTTCCGGCCCGGGCGTGTCGAGGATCGCGCGCTGCCGCCGGCGGATCGCCAGTTCGTCGCGGCGCACGGCGCGCTGCTGCCGAACGATTGCTTCTGGCTGGAATGGGCGACCGGCACGGCGCTGCCGCCGGCGCCGCCCGCGGAGGCGGAGGTGCTCGTGCTCGCCGCGCCGCGCCTCGTGCCGCCGCCGGGCAGCGAGCGGGTGGACGCCGCGTCCGTGCCGATCCTCGCCGACGCGCTCGGCCGGCCGCGTCTCGCCGCCGCGATCCCGCCGCCGGCGTCCGGCCGGGCCTGCCGCGTCGGCATCGTCGGCGAGGCATTGCATCATCGCCTTGTCTATCCCGCCGTGCTGGCGACGCTGGCGGATGCCGCCGAGCGCGCCGGGCTTGCCGTCGAGCCGGTGTTCTTCGACGGCGCGATCCCGTCGGGGCTCGATGGGCTGATCCTGCCGGGCGGCTGCGACATGCGGCAGGTGCCGGCGCAGATCGCGGCGGCGCAGAGCGCGCTGGACCAGGACCTGCCGACGCTCGGCCTCTGCCTCGGCATGCAGAGCATGGCGACCGCGCTGATCGGCGCGCGGTGGCCGGACGCCGCGTTCGAGGAGATCGCCGGTCCGGGGGAGCGCCGCAGTTTCGTGCGGCTGCGCGATGGCGATGGCGGCGCGCAGCATCGCCTGGGCGAGCGGCGGCTGATCCCACGCCCGGATTCCTGCCTCGCCCGGCTGCTGCCGGACGGGGCGGCGGTGCGGGTGAACCACCGCTATGCGCTGAATCCCGAGATCGTCGCCGATCCGCCGGCGGGAAGCGTGCTGCACGTCGCCGCGGATGGTGTCGCCGAGGCGATCGAAGTCCCCGCGCATCGCTTCTTCCTCGGTCTGCAAGGGCATCCCGAACTCGGCGTCGACCCCGCGCTCAGGCACATCTGGGACGGCTTCCTCGCGGCCTGCTGCCGATAGTCTGCGCAATGAAAACTGGCGGTTGAGGGCGGGCGTGGCGCTATGATCGGCAATGGACAGGAGCGCGCCGCCATGACCCTGAAGCTCGTCACCTCGAGCGATGAACGCGCGCTCGCCATCCGCGACCGCGTCCTGCCGCTGGTGCGTGCGCGCGGGCGGATCGAGAACCAGCATGGCTCGGTGCGGCTGATCGGGCTCGAGATGGAGCCCTGGAGCTTCACCCATTGGACGCCGTTCAACGATCTGGCGCCGGAGGAGGCCGCCTCGCCGGGCTATCGGCACGCCCTGGAGCGCCAGCACACCAGGCCCGATCTGCCGTATGGGCTGGATGTCTGGCGCGGCGCCAAGGTGCTGTCGCTGATGTGGGCCGACAGCGGGGCCTTCGAAGTGGTCAGCTTCGTCCGCGGCGCCTGGGAGGACGAAGCGCTGGCGCTGTAGCGTCTCAGAAGCGTCCGCGCAGCCAGGCCGGCAGCGCCCACAGCTCGTCCGCGGCAAAGTCCTGGTTCAGGGAAGCGGCGCCGCGCGCCGCCGCGATGGCGACCGACAGCGGCGGTGCATCGGGATCGAAGGCGACCGCCCGGCGGCGGGGCAACGCGGTGTAGGTGTCGAACAGCTCGAGATGCCGGGCGTCATCGACGCGCTGCCACCAGCAGGCTTCCGGGTCGGCCCAGGGCTGCGCGCGCGTCCGGGCCAGACGCCGCAGCCCGACGTCGCGATCGAACCAGCGCAGGTGGAACAGATAGAGCTGATCGAACACCACCGGCGCGTCGGCGCGATGAAATCCCGCGGGCCAGTTCACCGGCCGCGCGATCAGCACCGGCTTGCACATCGCGGCGTGGAAGCGCGCCCAGGGTCGCTGCTCGGTGACGGTGCGGGACGGGTCGTAGGGTGGATCGCCGGCGAGGTACGGCAGATCGAAGCCGAGAGCGGTGGTGACCTCCGGCGGCCGGACCTCGCAATAGCTGACAAGCGATGTGTGGTGACGGGGATCGGCGAGCGCGATCTCGTCGGCGTCGGTGTGGATCACCCGGTCGTACCACTCCAGCAGGGCGCCGCAGAAATGCGAGACGAAGCGCGCCCGCCGGTCCTCGTCCTGCGGCGAGCGCGGGATGCGCACCACGTTGATCTCGCCGAGCCCCGCGGTGCTGCCGTCGTCGGATCCATGGTCGATCACGTAGCAGTGCCGCGCCCCGACCTCGCGCGCGTAATGCGCCGCCCAGATCGGCAGGTAGTCCGGCTCGTTGTAGACCATCGTGACGGCAGCGAGGGTCATGAAGGGAAGAAGGCGAGGGGCTCTGCCCCCAAACGCTGAAGTGTGGGACCCCGCTGGGGCCGCGGGCCCCAGACCCCTTGACTTAAGTAGTGGGGTCTGGGGTCGACGGACCCCAGCGGGTCCAGGGCAGAGCGGGCGAAGGTTCCGCCGGCCAAGCCGGTGGAATTGCCCGCGGAGGGGGAGCCCTGGCCTTGCTTACCTCGGCGCATTCTGCCGCTGCCGATTGAGCGCCAGTTCGGCCGGGGTCAGCTGGAACCCGGTCAGCACCGTGTAGGCGGGTCCGGTGACGCCCGACGGGGTCGGCAGAACCAGGTGCACCTTCTCGCCGCGCAGATGCAGCTGGTCGACGTTGGGCGGAAACTCCACCTGCAAGGTGTAGTCCTGCTTGTCGAGTATCTGCTCGCCGCGGGAAACCGCGATGAAATAGGCGAACTCGGCGGTACGGTCCCGGGCGGCCGGGCCACGGTTTATCTCGAGCGAGACCTGGATCGTCTCGTCGAGCGTGTTGTGCTCGCCGCGCGCGCAGGAGCCGGTGATGCCGGTGATGCGGCCGCCGAGCAGCTGGTCGATGACGTCGTGCGCTGCCGTCGTCTCGGAGCGGTAGCGGCTCAGATCGGCGGCATCGGCCAGGATGGCGGTGCGGGAGCAATCCGGGGGGAATTGCGGGCCCCCACCGCCGCCGCAGCCGGCCAGGGCCAGCAGGGCCGCGAGCAAAACGGGACGGGGCAGGGGCATGCAGGGCTCCGCGCGTGGCTTGGGCGGGCATACTGTGCCGCCTCCCCGGCGGCAACCGCCGGCGATGGCAGAGCGCCGGCGCGATCCCATCTTCAGATGCGTCATGGTTCGCCAGCCCGCGCTCCACGTCCTCCTCGCCGGCCCGCGCGGCTTCTGCGCCGGGGTGGACCGCGCCATCCGCATCGTCGAGGAGGCGCTGCGGCGCTACGGCACGCCGGTCTATGTGCGCCACGAGATCGTCCATAACCGCCACGTCGTCCAGCAGCTCGAGCGGCAGGGCGCGATCTTCGTCGAGGATCTGTGCGAGGTGCCGGCCGATGCGCCGGTGGTGTTCTCGGCGCATGGCGTGCCGAAATCGGTGCCGGAGGAGGCGCAGCGCCGGAACCTGCTGACGCTCGACGCCACCTGCCCCCTGGTCAGCAAGGTGCATCGCGAGGCCGAGCGGCATTTCGCCGGCGGCGGCGAGAGCACGCGCCACATCCTGATGATCGGCCATGCCGGTCATCCCGAGGTGGAGGGCACGATGGGCCAGTTGCCGGCCGGGGCGATGACCCTGGTGCAGAACCAGGAGGAGGCGCGTCGCGTCTGCCCGGCCGATCCGGGGCGGCTCGCCTTCATCACCCAGACCACGCTCTCGGTGGACGACACGGCGGCGATCGTCGCGGTGCTGCGCGACCGCTTCCCCGATATCGAGGGGCCGCGGCGCGAGGACATCTGCTACGCCACGACCAACCGGCAGGCGGCGGTGAAGGCGATCGCCGGAGCCTGCGACCTGGTGCTGGTGATCGGCAGCCCGAATTCCTCGAACTCGCAGCGGCTGCGCGAGGTCGCCGAGCGCGCCGGGGCGCCGCGCGCCATCCTGCTGCCGGATGCACGGGCGCTGGACTGGCCGGTGCTCGACGGCGTCGGCACGCTCGGCGTCACCGCCGGCGCCTCGGCGCCGGAGGTGCTGGTCGACGAGCTGCTGGCCCGGCTGGGCGAGCGGTATGCGCTGGCGATCGAGGAAAAACGCGTGACACAGGAAGACGTCGTCTTCAAGTTGCCGGCCGCGCTGGGCGGGTAGGTTCCTCTCGAGGCATGGCTGTCTACACCGAAGTGTCCGATGAGGCGCTGGCCGGCTTTCTCGCGGAATTCGACATAGGCGGGTTGGTCGCCTTCCGCGGCATCGCCGAGGGTGTGGAGAACAGCAATTTTTCGCTGCGCACCACCGGCGGCGACTACATCCTGACGCTCTACGAAAAGCGCGTCGATCCGCAGGATCTGCCGTGGTTTCTCGGGCTGATGGAGCATCTGGCGCGGCGCGGCATTTCCTGTCCGCTGCCGGTGGCCGGGCGCGACGGGGCGGCGCTGCGCCGGCTCAGCGGCCGGCATGCCGCGATCACCACCTTCCTGCCGGGGGTGTGGCCGCGGCGGCCGAGCCGGGCGCATTGCGCGGCGGTCGGCGAGGCGCTGGCCGGGCTGCACCTCGCCGGGCAGGATTTTTCCCCGGTGCGGCCGAACGCGCTCGGGCCGGCGAGCTGGCCGGCGCTGCTGGCGCGCTCGGCGGCGCAGGCCGATGCCGTGCATCCCGGGCTCGGCGCGGAGCTCGAGGCGGCGCTGGCGCGCATCCTGGCGGACTGGCCGGCGGAGGGCAGCCTGCCCGGCGGCCACATCCATGCCGACCTGTTTCCCGACAATGTGTTTTTCCTGGAGGGCCGGCTGTCCGGCCTGATCGACTTCTATTTCGCGGCGACCGACCTGCTGGCCTACGACTTGGCGGTGTGCCTCAACGCTTGGTGCTTCGAGGCGGATTTCTCGCTCAACGTGACCAAGGCGCGGGCGCTGCTGACCGCCTATGACCAGCGCCGCGAGCTGTCGGCGGCGGAGCGCGCGGCGCTGCCGGTGCTGTGCCGGGGTGCCGCGATCCGCTTCCTGCTGACCCGGCTGTTCGATTGGCTGAACACGCCGGCGGACGCCTATGTCACGCGCAAGGACCCGATCGACTATCTGCGCCGGCTGCGCTTCCACCTCGCGGCCGCGGATGTGCAGGCGTATGGGTTCTGAGACGGTCGTCGAGGTGTGGACCGACGGCGGCTGCAAGCCCAATCCCGGGCCGGGCGGCTGGGCGGCGATCCTGCGCTTCGGGGAGGCCGAGCGGGCGCTGTCGGGGGCCGAGCCGGCGACCACCAATAACCGCATGGAGCTGACCGCGGCGGCGGCGGCGCTGGAGGCGCTGACAAGGCC
>JAFAYM010000054.1 GCA_019240395.1 Acidisphaera sp.
CATCGACCACCGGATCGCGGGAACCATCGCGATCCCGGCAGTGCCGCTGCTTTGCCGCATTCATGATGGCTGATCGGTCGCCAGCCGACCAGCAGCGTAAGCGTGAGTTGGACGGCACCTTCCCCGACGCGGGCGTGACGGCGATGCTTGGATCCGTGATCGAGATGGGCGGCCGCGGAGATGGGCGAGGCGTCGTACGAGGCTCGTAAGCGGCCTCTTGAGAGCGAGCTTCCTGAGCAGATTGAGGTTCGGGTCCGCCGTGAACGGCGGCGGCGATGGACAGCGGCCGACAAGCTTCGGATCGTGGAGGAAGCGTTTGCACCTGGCGCGGTGGCGAAGCGGGTTGCGGAACGGCACGAGATCAGCACCGGCTTATTGTTCACATGGCGACGCCAGCTGAGCGTGAATGCGAGCCCGGGTTTTGTTCCTGTACAGTTGATGTCGGATACCGCAGGGACTTCTTCGGCGCCATCTGATGCGACCTCGCGGCTTAATGGGTTGATCGAGATCGAGATGCGCAGCGGCGCTCGAGTGCGCATTGGCCATGGTGCAGATCTGAAAGTGCTGCGCGGCGTGCTGACCATTCTGGATGGTCGGTGATGCTTCCGGCTGGTGAGGTTCGGATCTATCTGGCGTGCGGCGTGACCGACATGAGGAAGGGCTTCCACTCGTTGGCTGCCCAGGTGCAGACGGCACTGAACCATGATCCCTACAGCGGCGCGCTTTACATCTTTAGGGGCCGCAGAGGTGACCTGATCAAGATTCTGTTTTGGGATCGTCAGGGAATGTGCCTGTACGCGAAGAAGCTGGATCGTGGCCGCTTTATTTGGCCGCAAGCCAAGGACGGCGTCGTGACGCTGACGATGGCGCAATTGTCGATGTTGTTGGAATCGATCGACTGGCGCGCCACGGCTTGGACGGCGAGGCCCGAAGTTGTTGTGTGACCGCAGAAACCTGCGCTTTGGCGGCAGTCTGTTCTGGTACCCATGTTGCGAATCGGATAGGCTCGCGGGATGGCGGAAGCGCTGTCGCCTGAAGAGCAGATCATGGCTCTGCGTCGCGAGTTGGCGGAACGGGACGCGATCATCGCGTCGCGCGAGGCAGAACTCGCGGAAGCGGCCATCGTCAAGGCAAAGTTGACAGCGGCGCTGCTGGAGATTGAGCAGATCAAGATGCAGCTGGCGACGCTGCGACGGCAGCGCTACGGCCGGTCCTCGGAGAAATTGGATAACGACATAGCCCAGCTCGAGATGCGGCTGGAGGATTGCGAGGAAGATGTCGGCGAACACCTCGCAGCGCGTCCCGAGCGGGATCGTCACTGTGCTCCCCGGCCACGCGGGAAGTCGGGTCGCAAACCGCTGCCACCGCATCTGCCGCGCGAGGTGGTGGTGCATGAGCCTGAGATCCTCTGCAGTTGCGGCAATTGCGATCCTGCACGTCTGGCCAGGCTGGGCGAGCTCGTCACGGAGGTGCTGGAGAAGATCCCTGCGAGGCTCAAGGTGATCAGACACGTGCGGCCAAAATACGCCTGCCGGCTGTGCGAGAATCACGCGCAAAAATTTTCTGTTCCTCGGTTCCGATAGCGGCGGTGACCGCGCGGCGATCCTGTATACGGTCATCGAGACTGCAAAGCTGAACGGTCTCGACCCCGAGGCTTATCTCGCCAGCCTGCTGGACCGCCTGGCGCGTGGTCATCCCAACAACCGCCTCGAGGAATTGCTGCCCTGGAACTTCATGCCATCACAAGCATTGGCCGCCTGAGCATCACGACCGCGGCGACGATCGCTCGAATAGCTTCCTGAACAGCCGCTCGCTCTCCGCCAGCCCTTCATCGGTCAGCACCACGGACTTCGCCTTGCCGACCGGGTTATCGATCATCCCCTTCTGATACAGACGATCCAGCGCGTCCCAATCGTGGCCCTTCCAGGCACGAACACCATCGTGCAGCGTCAGGTGGAGCAGAGCGAGCACTGCCTCGTCGATCTTGTCCGTATCAATGTCCATCGACGGACTCCGGGTCTATCGGACAGATCGTCAAAGCCCGCCGCCACAAACGTCAAGCATGCCGATCGGCTCACGCTTACGGAAGATCTGGAGCAGACGGTCGCTGCGAACTAGGCCAGTCAGGATGCTGTCGATGACGCTGCGGGTAGACGTCGCAGGCGACACGATGGCCGCCCCAATCGCAATCATGGCGCATTGCCAATGCACCTGCCGCGCGACGAGGTGGTGATCGACATCGAAGACCGTGACTGCCCGTGCTGTGGCGGTTCACTACAAGCGATCGGTGAACTGCGCACCGAACAGCTCGACATCGCGCCGGCACAGCTGCGGGTGCGTGTCACACGCCGGCCTCGATATGTGTGCCGCAGCTGCGACGATGTCATCGCGGTGGCGCCGGCGCCCGAGCGGCCGGTCGATGCCGGCATGGCGACCGAGGCGCTGATCGTGCATGTGGTCGTCAGCAAGTTCTGCGATGGACTTCCCCTGTATCGCCAAACTCAGATGTTGGCACGCCAAGGAGTGACGCTGGATCGGTCCACGTTGAGCAACTGGGTGGGCCGCGCCTGCTGGTGGCTGACGCCGCTCTATGACCTGATCGTCGCGACCGTGCTGGCCTCGAACAAGCTGTTCGCCG
>JAFAYM010000072.1 GCA_019240395.1 Acidisphaera sp.
GCCATTGAGGACGAGATGGTCGGCATGCGTCGTGGTGTTGGTGCGATAGCTGGCGACGTCGGTCCCGGCATGCGGCTCGGTCATGCACACGGCCAGGATGCACTCACCCGTACACACCGCCGGCAGGATGCGGCGCTTGATGCCCTCCGGGGCGAAATTGGCGATGATCCTGGTCTGCACCCCGACCTCGCCCATCACCGCCATCGCCGTCACGTAGCAGCCCTTGGCGATCTCCTCGAGAACCAGTGCGGTATCCAGCACGGGCAGACCCGAGCCGCCGTACTCCTCCGGCACCGCCATGCCGAGAATGCCGAGCTTGGCGAGCAGACGGATATTCTCCCAGGGAAAGCTGCCGTCCATGTACTGCCGGGCGCGGCCGCGAAACTCGCCCTGCGTCACCTCGCGCACCGCATTGACCATGGCGCGCTGTTCAGCGGTCAATCCGAATTGCATTTTCCCATTTCCTGATCCGCGGGGGATGTCACGCCTGGTGGTCCGGAGCGGTCACCGTCATGCCGGGATCCTGCCAGCGCAGCACGTGCCGCTCGACGATCTTGAGGAGGCCGAGGAACAGCAGGCTGACGGCCATCAGCACGACCAGCCCGGCGAAAACCCCGGCCGTGTCGAAATAGGAGGTCGATTCCTTGATCCGGAAGCCCACCCCGGAATCGGCGGCGACGAACTCGCCGACGATAGCACCGATCAGGGCGTAGGGCAGGCCGATGCGCAGCCCGGTGAAGATCCACACCGCGGCATAGGGCATGGCGATCTTGGTCCAGATCTGCGCGCGCGAGGCGCCGAGCAGGCGCGCATTGGCGACGATGTCGCGGTCCACCTGCCGGATGCCCTGGAAGGTCGTGAAGAACACCATGAAGAAGACGAGCAGGCCGGCGAACATCACCTTGTTCAGCGGGCCGATGCCGAACCACAGCACGAACAGCGGCGCCAGCGCGATCTTCGGCAGGGTGTAGAGCGACAGCACGAAGGGCTCGAACACATCGCCGAGCCCGCGTATCCAGCCCAGCACGAAGCCGACGATCCCGCCGGCCAGGCTGCCCGCGACGAAGCCGCATCCCGCCTCGAACAGGGTCAGCCGAAGATCGGTCGTCAATGTGCCGGAGCTCCACCATTTCGCCAGCGCCCGTGCGACGCCGAGCGGGCTGCTGGTCCAGAACTCGGTGTGCATGCCGTCCGCCACGGCCTGCCAAGCGGCGATGATCACGGCGAGGATAACCGCCTGCACGACGGCGAGTCCGGCGCGGCTGGCCAGCATGGCGCCGAACGGCCCGGCGCCGAGTGGTCGGGCGACGGCCGGCGCGGGTGCGTCGATGCGGGCCGGCACGTCCTGCCCGATCTGCTCAATGGACATCGATGGCGTCCCAGAGCTGGCGGAAATACGCGCCGAACCGCGGGTCGCCCTGCAGCGCCACGACATCCCGCGGACGCGGCAGATCGATACCCAGAATGAACTTCGGCCGCCCCGGCCGCCCCGACATCACCACCACACGGTCGCCCAGCGCGATCGCCTCATGCAGATCGTGGGTGACGAACACGAAGGTCGAGCCGGTCTCCCGCCACAGGCGCATCAACTCCACATGCATATGCAGGCGCAGCTGCGCGTCGAGGCTGCCGAACGGCTCGTCCATGAGATAGGTGGCCGGGCCGTAGGCCAGCGTGCGGGCGATCATCACGCGCTGCAGCATGCCGCCGGAGAGCTGCCTGGGATAGGCGTGCTCGAACCCGCTAAGCCCGACCTGGCGGATCGCCGCCGCAACCCGGCGCTCCGCCTCCGCCCGCTGCACGCGCCGGAACTCCAGGGGCAGGCGGATGTTCGCCGCCACGGTGCGCCAGGGCAGGCAGTAGTTCTTCTGGGTGATGTAGCCGACATGCGGGTTCGGGCCGGAGACGGTCCGTCCGTCGTACAAAACCTGGCCCGAGGAGGCCTGCAATGTCCCGGCGATCAGGTTCAGCAGGGTCGACTTGCCGCAGCCCGAAGGCCCGACGACGGTCAGGAATTCGCCGGCGCGCACGGCGAGGCTGGTCGGCCCCATCGCCGTCAGGGCTCCGAAGCGGACGACGGTCTCGTGAAACACGATATCGCAGGGAGCCTGCCTGACCGGTGCAGCGGCGGCTGACACAGCGATGCTTTTCCTCCCCGGCGGATCGCGCGCAGTGTAGGCGGATTTCGCGCGATTTGCATCGCGATCTCGGCGATGTTTGACGAGGTGAAGCCGGGCGACCTACCGTTCTCCCGGCCGCCACGCGGTCTCTGGCCTGCCCTGTTGCGAGCCATTCCCGGAGGATCTCATGGAAAATCCGATCGGCCGTCGCGGAATGCTGCTCGCGGGAGCCGGCGCGGCTCTGCTGGCCTCCCGCCCGCGTGCCGAGCCGATGACGGCCGTCACCATCGCACTGAGCTCCAACAGCCTGGCCTATGGCGGGCTGCGCATCGCCCAGCAGCTCGGACTGTTCGCCAAGCACGGTCTGGACGCGAAGATCATCGTCATGGACAGCGGCAACGCTGCAACCGCGGCGCTGGTCGCGGGATCGGTGCAGTTCTGCAGCTCCGGCCCCGGCGAGGTGCTCAGCGCCCGCGCGCGCGGGCTGGATGTGGTTCTGGTGACCAACCTGTATCGCGGCACATCGGCGCCGGTGCTGCTCGCCAAGTCGGTGGCGGAAAAGCTGTCGGTCGACCTCAAGGCGCCGGTCAACGAGCGGCTCAAGGCGCTGGACGGGCTCGCCATCGCCGTGCCGAGCGCCACCTCGGCACTGTTGCTGCCGGTGAAATCCTCCTGCGAGGAGGTCGGATCCAAGCCCCGCTTCGTCTACATGGCGCAGCCGGCGATGCTGGCCGCGCTGGAGGCGGGCGCGATCGCCGGCTTCATCGCGAGCTCGCCGTTCTGGGTGCCGCCGATCCGCAGCGGCAAGGGGGTGATCTGGATCGACGCGCCGCATGGCGAGCTGCCGGAGCGCAATGCCCCGACCAGTGTCGCCGGCATCGAGGTGTTGCGCTCCTATGCGCAGGCGAACCCGGATCTGGTGAGCCGGCTGCGCAGCGTCTTCACCGATGTCGGTTCGGTGATTTCGAGCCAGCCGGATCAGGCGCTGGCCGCGCTGGTCAAGGCCTATCCCGGCATCGATCCCGAGACCCTGAAGCTCGCGTTCAGCCGGGATGCCGTCAACTGGACGCAGCCGAAGTTCACGACAGCGGACCTCGAGAAGGAAAAATCCCTGCTCGAGCGGAGCACGGACATTCCCGGCGTGAAAACCCTCAACGCCGCGGATGCAGTACTGAGCTAGCGGGAAAGGAGAGAGGCGATGGGTGCCACGGCCGCGGAGCCGCGCGAGCGCGTCTACGGCAAGATCACCGAGGAGGGCCTCGATCAGCTCCGCCGCCGGATGCACATCGAAGAGCCGATCAACGAGCCGTTCCTGCGCTACGTCAACGCCGACAGCATCCGCCACGTCGCCCGCGCCATCGGCGACATGAACCCGCTCTGGATCGACCCGGAGCACGCCGCGCGCTCGCGTTTCGGCCGGGAAATCGCGCCGCCGGCTTTCTTTTACGGCGTGACCTGGGGAAGCTGGGACATGCGGCGCGGCGAGGGGCTCGCCGGGGTGCATGGGCTGCACTCCCGCGACCGCTGGATCTACTACCGCCCGGTGCTCGCCGGCGACGAAATCCGCGCCGTCAAGAAGCTCGTCGGCCTGGAGGAGAAGCAAGGCGGATTCGCCCTCCGCTCGATAATCCAGACGCGCGAGTTCACCTATTACAACCAGCGCAACGAAATCGTCGCGAGCTGCCTGATGTCGGCGTTCCGGGTGGAGCGGCATGCCGGCAAGAGCCGAGGGAAATACGCGGCCATTCCCAAGGCGCGCTACACCGAGGCGGAGATCGACCAGATCGACGCCGAAATCGCCGCGGAGATCGTGCGCGGCGCCGAGCCACGGTTTTACGAAGACGTGCAGAGCGGCGAGGCGCTGCAGCCGATCGTCCGCGGGCCGCTCACCGTCTCGGACATGATCGCCTGGATGATGGGCATCGGCTCGCCGCACATCCGCTCGGGCCAGTACTGGCTCACCTATCGCCGACGTTCGCCGAAGGTGGCGGTGCGCGATCCCGAGACGAATATCTGGCAGGCGGTGGAGCGCGTGCACTGGGACCCCTTCATGGCGGCGGAGATCGGCATGCCGGCGCCTTATGACTACGGCTCGCAGCGCGGGGCCTGGGCGACGCACCTGGTGACCAACTGGTGCGGCGATGACGGCTGGGTCGCCGAGGTGGATATCGAGTATCGCGGCATGAATTTCCTGGGCGACGTGCTGCGCATCGGCGGCAAGGTGCTGGAGAAATGGCGCGGCGACCGGAGCGGCATCGGCTATGTCGCCTGCTCGATCGAGGGGATCAACCAGCGCGGCGAGAACATCATGCCGGGCCGCGCGGTGATCGCCCTGCCTTCACGCGACGGCGGCGCCTTGCCGATGGCGATCGATTACGTGTCCGACGGCAGGCGAGCCGAATGACCACGGGGCTGCCGCTCGCGGGGCTGCGCGTCCTCGATCTCACCCATGCCGCCGCCGGCCCGTTCGCGACGATGTTCCTGGGCGACATGGGCGCCGAGATCATCAAGATCGAGCGGCCGGGCACCGGCGACGGCGCGCGCACGATGGGCAGCCCGATGCCGGGATTTCCGCCGCGCAACTCCGAGTATTATCTCAGCCTGAACCGCAACAAGCGCAGCGTGGCGCTCGACCTGCAGACGCCGGAGGGCGCGCAGATCGCCCGCGAGTTGGCCGGGCACAGCGACATCGTCGTGCAAAACTTCCGCCCGGGTGTCGTCGAACGACTCGGCCTGGATTTCGCGCAGTTGCGCATGCAGCGCCGCGGGCTGATCTACTGCTCCATTTCGGCGTTCGGCATGTCCGGCCCGTGGTCCGACCGCCCGGCCAACGACATCATCGTGCAGAGCGTCTCCGGTCTGATGGGCGTCACCGGAGAGGCCGATGGCGGGCCGGTGCGGATCGGCCTGCCCATCGCCGATTTCGGCACCGGGCTTTTCGCACTGTCGGGCATCCTCGCGGCGCTGCACGTGCGCGACGCGCATCCCGACGGCCAGCACGTGAAAGTCTCCATGCTCGAAAGCGCGCTCAACCTGATGTGCAACTACATCCCCTCGGTGGCAGACCTCGGCGCCAGGATTCCCCGGCTGGGCCGCGGCCACGCGCAGATCGTGCCGTATCAGGCCTTCGCCTGCGCCGACGGCGAGTACGTCATGGTCGGCGCGTTCACCCGCAACTTCTGGCTCAATCTGTGCCGCGCGGTGGACCGCGACGAGTGGACGAGCGACGAGCGCTTCGCCACCAATTCCGCCCGGCTGCGCAACCGCAAGGAACTCGTCGGCATGCTGGAGGCGGTGTTCGCCACGCGACCGCGGGAGCAGTGGCTGGCCGTCCTCGAGGCCGCCGACGTTCCCTGCAGCCCGGTCCTGGAACTGCACGAGGCGATCCGGTCCGAGCAGGTTCTCCATGACGGCAGCATCGAAGAGATCGGCGGTGATGGGCGATCAGTATCCGTCGTCCGCTCGCCGCTGCGCGTCGACGAATGGGGGAGCCCACCGCTGCACATACCGCCCGACCTGGGACAGGACACGGGCGCCGTTCTGCAAGAAATCCTGAAAGAAGGCGAGGGGCTTTGCCCCCAAACGCTGAAAGATGGGACCCCATTGGGGCCGCGGGCCCAAACCCGCTGACTTAAGAAATGGAGTCTGGGGTCGAGGGCAGAGCCCTCGCTTTTCTCAGGGCGAGACTTCCTCGAGCCGCCGGCCGTTGGTGCGCGGGCCGAAGATGCCGATCGACAGCACGATCAGCAGCATGGCGATGCCGATCATGAAGAAGACGCCGATCTGGCCACCGCGCGCCAGGATCGCGGACACGCCGTAGCCCACGAAAATCGCGCTTACGCGACTCCAGGAGAAGGAAAATCCCAGTGCCTGGGCGCGGATCCGGGTCGGGAACAGTTCCGCCGCATAGGGGTGGAACACGCTGATCAGCCAGTTGTTGCACAGCGTCACCAGCACGCCGCTGGCCACGATCAGGCCGATATTCGGCGAGAAGGCGAACGCCACGCCGAACACCCCGATGCCGATCGCCGTCAGCACCAGCTGCCACTTGCGCTCGAAGCGTTCGGCGAAATAGGCGCCGAGAACCCCGCCCACCGGCGTCAGCAGCAGGATCAGGAACGTGTACTGCAGGGAGTGCAGCACATTGTAGCCGCGCTCCACCAGGATGATCGGCACCCAGGAGGTGAAGCCGAACACCGCGATGGTCTGGCAGAACTGGAACACCGAGAGCGCCAGCGTGCGCGGCAGATAGCGCGCACCGAACATCTCGGCCCATTCGCCGACGATCGCCGGCGGCTCGCGCGTCGCGGCATCCGGCGGCGGCAAGGGCCCGGTCTCCGCCTCCACCGCCGCCTCGATGCGCCGCAGCGCCTGGTCCGCCTCGGCGATCCGGCCATGCGTCTCTAGCCAGCGCGGCGATTCCGGCAGGCCGCGCTGCACCAGCCACACCAGCACGCCGCCGAGCGCGCCGACGATCACCACCCAGCGCCATCCCGCGACGCCGAATGGCGCATACGGCACCAGCAAGGTGCCGAGCAGGGCCGATATCGGCACCGCCGTCAGGATGAACGCGAGCGCGATCGCCATGTAGCGGCCGCGCAGGTACCGCGGCGTGATCTCCGCCTGGAAGCTGTCGTTGTTGATCAGCTGCATGCCGACGCCCAGGCCGGCGAGGAAGCGGAAAAGATCGATCCAGGCCGGCGAGCTCGACAATGCGATCAGCAGGTTGAACAGCGAATAGACCGCCATCGACCAGATGAAGACCGCCCGCCTTCCCAGCAGGTCGGAGAGCCGGCTGAACAGCAGGGTGCTGAGGAACATGCCGAAAAAGAAGGAGGCAAGGAAGCTCGGGAAGCTGTGGTAGTCGAAAAACCCGCTGGCCCGGACGACGAAGATCCCGCCATGCACCAAGCCGAGCGAGATCGCACCCGGCATGAACAGCTCGTAGAATTCGAACCAGCCGCCGACGGCGATCAGGATGACGATGCGCAGCAGCGACCGGCACGCCGGCAGCCGCTCGATGCGGGCGGCTATCGCCTGCGAGGCGACCGTGGTCGCTGCGGCCTGGACCATTGCTGCGTCTCCTGCCCTATGCGCCGCGGATCGTGCCGGCGCTTTGCGGATACTCGCCCGCCCGCTTTCCTGTCGCAACTGCCCTCAGGCGATTGCTGCGGCGCGTGCGATGTCCGCCACGTCCCCAAGCTCCTCGATGCGCCAGCACAGATCGAGCAGTCGGCGCGCACCGGACGGCGAGAGAATGCTGTCGGTCAATCCGGCAAACTTCGCCTCGAGATCGGCGTCCGTCATCGGCCGTTCGAGGCTGCCGATTGCGTGCCGGACCGATTTCGCGACATGCCCGCCGTCGCGCAGCGTCATCTCGATCTCCACCGCTTCGGGCGGTATCTCCGGCGCCGCCGTCGCCTGCACCCGGTCGCGCAAGGCGACGATCACGGGATTGGCGACCGCCGCGTCGCTGAACTGGCTCTCGCCCGCGGCGCCCTCGGCGATGGCGACGGCGCAGGCGTGGAATACGCTGAATTTCCCTTCCAGCCCGGTCTGCGGCGTCCGCTTGCCCGTGAGCTCCAGCACCAGCGGATTGACCCGCAGCGCGATGCGCTCGACAGCCTCGGGCGTCAGCGCGTGCTCGCGGCGCAGCTGCACGCAGCCGTCGATCGCGGGGTGGATGACGATCCCGCAGGCGAACGGCTTGTAGGTGTTGAGGCCTATCTCGAAACGTTCGCCGAGCCCTTCGGTGATCTCGGCGTAGTTGCGCGCGGTGGACAGCACCGTCGCCCAGCCGCGCTTCGCCTCGATCGCCCGATCCGAGCTGGTATAGCCGCCGGCCGCCAGCAGGGCGGCGGTCATGCCGTTCTGCGCGGCCCGGCCGGGGTGAAAGCTCTTCGTCATCGTGCCGAACATCTCGCGCAGCCCGACAGGCTGGGTCGCCGCCAGGCCGAGCGCCCAGGCCATGCGCTGCGCATCGAGGCCGAGGAGCTTGCCGATCGCCGCCGCGGCGCCGAACACGCCGGCGGTGCCGGTGATGTGCCAGCCGACGTCGTAATGGGCGGGAAACACCGCGTTGCCGATGCGGCACTCCGTCTCGACGCCCAGCACCAGGGCGTGCAGGAAGTCGCGCCCGCTGACCGGGCGATACTCGGCAAAGGCCAGAGCCGCGGAGGCGACCGGGCCGGCCGGATGGATCACCGTCTTCAGATGCGTGTCGTCGAAATCGAAGACGTGGGAACTGATGCCGTTGACCAGCGCGGCGTTCAGGATGTCGAGCCGTTCGGCACGGCCGAGCACGGTTGCCTGCTTCGGTCCGGAGAACGGCTCCAAGGCGCCGATCGCGATGCTCACCGCCTCGTGGCGTGACCCGCCGACCGCACAACCGAGCCAGTTGCAGAAGGTCCTCGCCGCCTCCTTGCGCACTCTGGTGGGAAGATCCGGTGCGCGGGCGTTCGCCAGATATTGGGCGAGCACGCCGGTAACGGCGGGATCGCCCAGCGCCGGCGCCTCGCCGGCGGCGGGGCGGTGATCCGAGGGCATGGACGAGTGGCTCCCGATATTCTGCTCCCGCCATATTGTCAGGCAATCGGCAACCTGGCAATCTTACCGCGGAACGACCCGGGTCGCCCGTGCTCCTGAACCAGTCGCCGCTCGAATTGCTGCAGTCGCGCACGCTGCCGGGCTTGGTGCAGGAGGAGATCGTCGCCCTGGTGAAGCTCGGCCGCCTGCAAGCCGGCGCGAGGCTGCCCGAGGCCAGTCTCGCCGCGCAGCTGAATGTCAGCCGCCCCACCCTGCGCGAAGCCTTCCGCGCACTCGAGGAATCCGGGTTGGTGCAGCTCAGGAAGAACCGCGGCGCCTTCATCCGCGAGATTTCCGAGGCCGAGGCCCTCGAGCTCTATGAAGTGCGCGCCGGGCTCGACGAACTGGCCGGGCGTCTGCTCGCGCTCCGCCTCACCGAGCAGCAGGTGGCCGAGCTGCGCCGCCTGCAGGAGCAGCAGGAGCGGATCGTCCGGCGCCGCGCGGTCGACGAGTATTTCGGGGTCAACATCGCCTTCCACGATCGCGTCGTCGAGATGACCGGCAACGCGACCCTGCACCGGCTCTATCGCCGGGTGATCGATCAGATGCACCTGCTGCGACGCCACAGCCTGTCAGACAGCAAGGGACTCAGGATCTCCGTCGCCGAACACGCGGCGATCGTGGAGGCACTTGTGCGCCGTGATCCCGAAGCGGCGGCGTCATCGATGCGCAGGCACGTCATGAGCGGGCACGAGCGCATGTTTACGGCGCGCAGCCGGGCTGCGGGAATGATCACCAAGGGAGAGCAGTAAGGCGAGGCGAAGGCCCTCGCGACGTGCATGCGATCCAAAAGGGAGAAAACGATGACGACGCAAGACTCCGTTCGACAGCTTCGACCAGCCCTGCTCGCCGCCTCCATGGCCGCCGGCCTGATCGGCCTGGCCAGTCCGGCGCAGGCCCGCATTACCCAGCTCGTGATCAACAACACGCAGTCGCCCGCCCTGGGCGGCACTTCGTTCGGCGATGCCGGTCAATACGAGATCCTGTCCGGAACGGCCTATGGCGAGCTGGATCCGAACGATCCGCATGACGCCGTGGTGCAGGATCTCAACCTGGCGCCGCGCAACGCCAATGGCCGTGTCGCCTACTCGATGGACGTCTACATCATGAAGCCCATCGACATGTCGCGCGCCAACGGCTCGATCCTCTACGAGATTCCCAACCGCGGCAACAAGGGCACGCTGTCCGCCTTCAACATTGGGGTCGTCGGCGGCAACACCCCGACCAACGCCGGCGACGGCTACCTGCAGAATCTCGGCTTCACGCTGGCCTGGGGCGGCTGGCAGGGCGACCTGATCCCGGGCCCTGGCGCGCTGGCTCTCTACCCTCCGGTGGCACACCACAAGGACGGCTCGACGATCACCGGCCGGGTGATGACGGACTACGAATTCGCCACCCCTGTGCCGTCCACGGTGATCGGCAACAGCTTCGTCGGCCCGGAGAACGGCCCGTCCGCCGCGAGTCTGGACAACAAGCGCGACGTGCTGACGATGCAGGTGCACACCGACGATCCGCCCGTTGTCATTCCGAATTCACAATGGACGTTCGCCGATTGCACCACCACGCCCTTCCCCGGCACGCCGAGCCTGACCAATGTCTGCCTGCAGGGCGGCTTCGACACCAACCACATCTACAAGCTGGTCTACACCGCGCAGAACCCGCTGGTGCTCGGCATCGGCTTCGCGGCGACCCGCGACTGGGTGACCTTCCTGCGCCATGCCAAGCAGGATGACTACGGCAACCCGAATCCGCTCGCGCAGGGCATCCACTGGGTCCTGGGGTACGGGGTTTCGCAGGACGGCCGGTTCGAGCGCGACTATCTGCATCTCGGCTTCAATCTGGATGAGAAGAACCGCAAGGTCTTCGACGGCATGGAGGTGCACGTCGCCGGTGCGCGCATGGGCCTGAACTACCGCTTCTCCCTGCCGGGGTACAACGCTCTGCAGCACGAAACCCACCTCGCGGCGACCGACGACATGCCGCTTGCCTGGACCGTGCACCGCGACCCGGTCACCGGCCTCAAGGACGGCCTGCTGAGCACCTGCGAGGCGACCAATTCCTGCCCGGTGATCTTCCAGACGATGAGCTCGCTCGAGTGGTGGCAGGAGCGGATGTCGCTGGACACGACGGATGGCCTGGGACGCGACCTGGCGATCCCGAGCAATGTCCGCATCTTCCACTTCGCCGGCACCCAGCATGGGCCTTCTGCCACGGCCAGCGCCGTTCCCTACTGCCAGCAGCTGCAGAACCCGAACCCGTACCAGTACGCCGAGCGGGCGCTGCTGCCGCGGCTGCAGGCCTGGGCGGCCTACGGCGAGGCCCCGCCGAAGAGCCGCTTTCCCACGGTGAATGCCGGGACGCTGGTTCCGCCTGACCAGGCTTCCACCGGTTTCCCGAACATTCCCGGGGTGACCTATAACGGCCTGGTCAACAACCTGCCCAATCTCTACCGCGGCCCGCGCTTCTCGCCGCAGTACGAGTCCGGCGTCATCACCATCCAGCCGCCGGTTCCGATCGACGGGCAGGATTACCTCGTGCTGGTGCCCAAGGTGAACAGCGACGGCAACGAGATCGACGGCATCCAGTCCGTCCAACTCCAGGCGCCGATCGGCACCTATACCGGGTGGAACCTGCGCGCTGCCGGCTACTCCGAAGGCGATCTCTGCTTCCTGAGCGGCAGCTTCATCCCGTTCGCTCAGACGGCAGCCGAGCGCGAGGCGTCCGGGGATCCTCGGCCGTCGCTTCAGGAACGGTATGGTTCTCAGGCCGGCTACGTCGCGGCGGTTACCGCGGCGACGAAGAAGCTCGAGGCGCAGGGCTTCATGCTGCCGCAGGACGCACAGGCGGCAATCCAGGCGGCGCAGCAGAGCAACATCCTGCCATAGAGCAACATCCGATCGGGTGGATTCACCCGATCGGACAAAGTTGCTCGCCAAAACAAAGAGCTAGAGCAAGTTCGGTGCCCCTGGCAGCACGGAAATTGCTCTAGTCCGGCTGCCACAACCTCGTGTACGGACCCATCGGCGCAACCCGCCGATGCGTCCGGTTGCACCGAATCTATCATCCGGGGTGGCGTCGAAGCCGCGCATCTGGAATCCTCGCCCCGCATCTCGGCAACGGGCATCACGGGAAAAACGCGAGGGTGTGGAATGGATGTGGCGCCACCGGACTACGACCGCCGTGTCGGCGATCTGCGGCGCGTCGGGGCACATCCCGACCACTGGTATCCCCTGGCATGGTCGCGGGAGCTCAAGCCCGGCCGGCCGCTCGCGGTGCGCTTCGCCGGCGAGCCGATCGTGCTGGTGCGCCCGGCGAACGGCCCGGTTTTCGCGCTCGAGGACCGCTGCGCCCACCGGCAGGTGCCGCTGAGCAAGGGCCTCGTCGAGGGCACCGCGATCCGCTGCTGCTATCACGGCTGGACCTATGACGGCTCCGGCCGCTGCATCGACGTGCCGTATCTGGGAAAGGACAAGCTGCCCAACGGCGTGCGCTCGTATCCGTGCCGCGAAGTCGAGGGCCTTATCCTAGTGTTTCCCGGAAACCCCGCGCGGGCAGAGAAGGTGCCGTTCCCGGCGCTGGGGTCGGTCGCCGACAAGCGCTACAAGACGCGCCGCTTCGGCCGCGAGGTTGCCTGCCACTACAGCTTCATGCACGAGAACCTGATGGACATGAACCACCAGTTCCTGCATCGCAAGCAGATGGGCCGGATGCGGCCGCGCTTCGTCGGCCAGAGCCAGGGCGATGACTGGATGGAGGCGAAGTACACCTTCGCCCGAACCGAGGGCAAGCAGCCGTTCGGCGAGGCGGCGATCTTCGGCGAGCGTCGGGCGAGCGGAAAAGCCACCGCCGACAAGGACATCATGACGATCCGCACGGAGTACCCGTATCAGACGCTGCGCATCCGCACCTCCGACGACACGCCGGTGATGGACCTGTGGATCGCCTACGTGCCGCTCGATCGCGAGCAGCGCCGCAACCGCACCTTCGGCCTGCTCTCGGTGCGGCGGCCGAAATATCCCGTGCTGCTGGACTTGGCGTGGCCGCTGCTGGTGATGTTCACCGAGCGCATCTTCAAGGAGGACCGGGAGATCGTGGAGGTCGAGCAGGCGGCGCATGACGCGCAGGGCGCGGATTGGAATCAGGAGGTGTTTCCGGCGATTCGCAATTTGCGTGCGTTGTTGATGAGTTGCGGGCAGCAGTAAAGGAAGGCGAGGGCTCCGCCCTCGACCCGCTGGGGGCAGCGGCCCCCAGACCCCATGACTTAAGGCATAGATTTCAAGGGCTCTGCCTTTGATGGGTGGGCGAGGGGGGCAAAGCCCCCTCGCCTTCTGTGAGTTCCGCCAGCGAGGACCGCAACGCCTCGATTCCCGCCCCGCTCTGACTGCTCGTTGTCAGCACCAACGGAAACGCCGCGGGATGACCGCGTACGGCGTCGGCCGCCTCCGCCTGCTTGCGCACGAGTGCCGAGGCTGCAACACCATCTGCTTTGGTCAGCACCAGCTGGAACGTGACAGCGGCCTGATCCAGCAATTCCATCACCGCCCTGTCTGACGCCTTCAGCTCGATGCGCGAATCGAGCAGCAGCACCACCCGCCGCAGGGTCGGCCGGCCGCGCAGGTAATCGAACATCAGCCCCTGCCAGTCCGCCTTGATCGCGCGGCCGGCCTGGGCATAGCCGTAACCCGGCATGTCGACGAGAACGAGGCTGCCGCCGAGGTCGAAGAAGTTGAGCTGGCGCGTGCGACCGGGCTGGCCGGAAATCCGCGCCAGCGCGCGGCGGCCGGTCAGCGCGTTCACCAGCGAGGACTTGCCGACATTCGAGCGCCCAGCGAAGGCAATCTCCGGGCCGCCGGGCGGCGGCAGCTGATCGAGCCGCTGAGCGGCATGGAAGAAGCGGCAATCCCCGGCGAACAGCGCCCGCCCGAGTTCGATCAGGTGCGCGCCATCTTCGGCCGGGCGAGGCGGGTGTTGCGCATGATCAGCCATTGCTGTGCCACCGAAAGCAGATTGTTCCAGCTCCAGTAGATCACCAGCCCCGCCGGGAAGCGCGCCAGCATGAAGGTGAAGATCAGCGGCATGAACTGGAACAGGCGCGCCTGCACCGGATCAGGCGGCGGCGGGTTCATCCGCTGCTGCAGGAACATCGTGCCCCCCATGATCAGCGGCCAGGCGCCGAGATGCAGCATCGGCGAGATCGCCGTCGGGTCGAAGGGCAGCAGCCCGAACAGGTTGAAGACGTTGGTCGGGTCGACCGCCGAGAGATCGCGTATCCAGCCGAAGAACGGTGCGTGCCGCATCTCGATGGTGACGAAGATCACCTTGTACAGCGAGAAGAAAACCGGGATCTGGATCACCATCGGCAGACAGCCGCTCGCCGGGTTCACCCCCTCGGTCTTGTAGATGGTCATCATCTCCTGCTGCATGCGCGCAGGATCGTCCTTGAAGCGCTCGCGGATGGCCGTCATCTTCGGCCCGAGCAGCTTCATCTTGCTCATCGACTTGTAGGATTTGTTGGCCAGCGGGAAGAAGACCAGCTTGACGAACACGGTGAAGGCCATGATCGCCAGGCCGAAATTGCCGAGCCGGTGATACAGCCAGTCGATGGCGAAAAAGAACGGCTTGGTCAGAAAGTAGAACCAGCCGAAATCCACCGCCTTGTCGAAGTTCGGGATGTGGTACTCGTTCTCATAGTCGTCGAGCAGGTGCACCACTTTCGCGCCGGCGAACAGATGCGTGGTCAGCGCCGACGTCGCGCCAGGGGCGGCGGCCTGCGCGTCGCGGGTGACGAAATCGACCTGGTAGCCCGTCGCGGTCTTCGGGTCCTGCCCCGGCTTCTCCTGGATGGAGCGGAAGGTGGCGGTGGATGGGATCGCCTGGTCCGGGACCAGCGCCGCCAGCCAGTATTTGTCGGTGATGCCGGCCCAGCCGCCGTCCGAGGTGATCTGCAGCGCGACGCCGTCGTGCTTCTCCCCCTCGCTGCGCGCGGTCGCATACTTGGTCTCGCGCAGCGTGCCGTCGAGCACGCCGATCAGCCCCTCGTGAAGAATATAGTACCCCGCGACCTCGGGCGTGTAGTCGCGCCGGATGCGCGACCACGGATACAGCGACACCGGCGCCCCGGTCTTGTTCACGACGCGCTGCTGCACCGTGAACATGTAGTTGTCGTCGACGGCGAGCACGATCTGAAAGGTCAGCCCGGCGCCGTTGTCCCAGGACAGCGTCACCGGCTGGGTGCCGCCGAGCGTATCGGCGGACGCCGTCCATTGCGTGTCATTGCCGGGCAGGCGGACATCGCTGGCGCCGGCAGCGCTCCAGCCGAACTGCACGTCATAGGGCTGCGGGCCGGACATCGGCGCCAGCAAGCGAACCAGGGGCGAATCCGGTGCGATCGTCTCGTGATAATCGCGTAGCACCAGATCGTCGAGCCGCGCGCCGACCAGGTCGAAGCTGCCGCTGACCCGCGGCGCCTCGATGCGCAGACGCGGCGTCTCGCGCGGCGGCGCGGTCGGCGCGGTGCCGGCATCCGAGGGAGTAGCCCCCACCGTGTCGGAGGGCTTCGGCGGCGTGCCGGGGGCCGGGCTGGCGACGCGCGCCACTTGCTGGGCCGGCGGCTGGGGAACCAGCTGGCGATAGATCGCCTGGAACCCCAGCAGGATCGCCAGCGAAATCGCGATCGCGAGAAACAGCCGTCTCTGGTCCATCAGCGTGCCGTGCGGCCTCTCGTACAGATAGCGTGCGAACAGGGGGGCGGCACCGGATCGAGCCCGCCGGCGACCCAGGGATTGCAGCGCAGGATGCGTCGCCCGGCCAGCAGCGAGCCATGCGCCGCCCCGTGAAGCTCCAGCGCCTCCAGGGCGTAGTCCGAGCAGCTCGGCACGAACCGGCAGTGGGCGCCGATCAGCGGACGCAGCGTCCACTGATAGACGCGCACCATCCCGGCGAGCAGCCGCGCGGCGCCGCTCACGTCACACCGGCCCCAGGCACCCCAGCCTTCGCGAGCGCTCGGCGAAGATCGTCGACCAAAGCGGAAAAGCTGATCTTGCGGGTGGCGTCCCGGCCGATCAGCACGAGATCGACCCCGGCCACCTGCTGCTCGTGCAGCAGCCGCCTGGCCGCCTCCTTCAGACGACGTCGCGTGCGATTGCGGACCACCGCGTTGCCGACCTTCTTCGTGACCGTGAAACCCAGCCGTGCCGGCAGATCGTCGTCGCGGGCGAGCGCCTGCAGCACGAGGCCATGCACCGGGGCCTTCCTGCCCCGGGCGGCGACGCGGAGGAACTCTGCCCGCCGCTTCAGGCGTTGCGAGGCCGGCGCCATGCAAATGCGCCCACGGGACGGCTTCAGGCCGAGAGGCGCTTGCGGCCCTTGGCGCGCCGGCTGGACAGCACCTTGCGGCCGCCGACCGTCGCCATGCGGGCCCGGAAGCCGTGACGGCGCTTGCGGACCAGCTTGGAGGGTTGAAAGGTGCGCTTCACGATACTCTGCTTTCGCCGCGGAGCCGCCGGTGCGCCCCGTCTCAGGCGGCGGCTTATAGGAGCAGCGCACCATACCAGTCAATCGCACCCGGTTGTCGCCATTCCCGCCCGGGCGGGTCACAGCTTCGTCAGCCCTGCCGAATGCCGGCAGGCAGCGCGGCGCCGGCAGGCTATAGCGCCGGGCGATGGCGCGGGTGATCCGGCTGCTGCCTGTTCTCGTGCTCGCCGGCATCGTGCTGCTGTTCTATGGCCTCGGGCTGCAGCACGAGGTCTCCTGGACGGCGCTTGCCGCGCACCGGACGCAGCTGCAGGGGGCGATCATCGCCGATCCCGTGGCGACCGCGGCCGTCTATGTCGGGGTCTATGTGCTGATCACCGCCCTCTCCCTGCCCGGCGGCGTGGCGCTCGACGTCATCGGCGGCGCGCTGTTCGGCACCGTGCTCTGCGCCACCTTGACCGTGCTCGGCGCCACCATCGGCGCGGTGGTGCTGTTCCTGGCGGCGCGCTATGCCTTCGCCGAGATGTTCGCCGCGAAGGCCGGGCCGGTGCTGGCGCGCATGCGGCCGGGGCTGGAGCGCGACGGTTTCAGCTATCTGCTGGCACTGCGCCTGGTGCCGGTGTTTCCGTTCTGGCTGGTGAACCTGGTCCCGGCGCTCGCCGGCATGCGGCTGGCGCCCTACGCCTTGGCGACCTTCCTCGGCATCATCCCGGGAAGTGTGGTGTTCGCCAGCCTCGGCGCCGGCCTCGGCACCGTGCTGTCAGCCGGCCGCGAGCCCGATTTCAGCGCGGCATTCGCGCCCCAGGTGCTGCTGCCCCTGCTCGGGCTCGCAGCTCTCTCCTTGCTGCCGGTGGCCTGGCGGCGCTGGCGGGCGCGCACGCCGGGCCCCTGAGCGCATGGCCGACTACGACCTGGCGGTGATAGGCGCGGGTGCGGCGGGGCTCTCGGTCACCGCCGCGGCGGCGCAGCTCGGGCTGCGTGTGGCGCTCATCGAGCGCGACCGCATGGGCGGGGATTGCCTCAATGTCGGCTGCGTGCCGAGCAAGGCGCTGCTCGCCGCGGCACACGCGGCCGAGGCGGCGGTCCGCGCGCCATCCCTCGGCGTGCGCCTGCCCGCGCCGGAGATCGACTGGACCGCGGTGCAGACCCATGTCCGCTCGGCGATCGCGGCGATCGCGCCCGCCGATTCCGAGCAACGCTTCCGCGGCCTCGGCGCCGTCGTGCTGCGCGAGCAGGCCCGCTTCACGGCGCCGGATACGCTGCTGGTGGGGGGCCGGCGGCTGACCGCACGCCGCATCGTCATCGCCGCGGGCAGTCGGGCGGCGGTGCCGGCGATCCCGGGCCTCGCCGCTGTTCCCTACCTCACGCACGCCTCGCTGTTCGACCTGGCCGAACGCCTGGCGCACCTGCTGATCATCGGCGGCGGGCCGGTCGGCCTCGAGATGGCGCAGGCGCATGCAGCGCTCGGCTGCCGCGTCACCCTCGTGGACGCCGCGACGATCGCCGCGCGCGAGGAGCCGGAGCTGGCCGAGGGTCTGCGCCGGGCGCTCGCGGCCCGCGGTGTCACACTGCTCGAGCACATCGCCATCGAGCGTGTCGAGCCGGGACCGACCCTGGTGCTCGCCGACGGGCGTCGCATCGCCGGCACGCATCTGCTGGTCGCCGCGGGCCGGCGGCCGAACCTCGAGGAACTCGGGCTGCGGGCGGCCGGTGTGCAGGCTACGGATGCCGGCATAGCCACCGACGCCGGACTGCGCAGCCTGACCAACCGGCGCGTCTATGCCGCCGGCGACATCGCCGACCCCGCGGGCATCGGCCCGCGCTATTTCACCCACGTCGGCCTCTACCACGCCGGCATCATCGTCCGGCGCGCCCTGTTTCGCTTGCCGGCGCGCCTCGACTACGCCGCCCTGCCGCGCGTCATCTACACCGACCCGGAGCTGGCGCAGGTCGGCCTGACCGAGGCCGAGGCGCGCGCTGCCGGCCGAACCCCGATCGTCCTGCGCTGGCCCATGCAGGAGAACGATCGTGCGATCGCCGAAGCCCGTCGCGAGGGATCAGTCAAGCTGGTGATCGCCCGCGGACGGGTGCTCGGCGCCGGCATCCTGGCGCCCGGCGCCGGCGACATGATCAGCGCCTGGACATTGGCGATCGCCCGGCGCATCCCCCTCGCCGCCTTGGCCGGTCTCATCGTGCCGTATCCCACCCGCTCGGAGGCCGGCAAGCGGGCGGCCGGGAGCCACTACGCCGCCCGCCTCTTCGGCCCCGCGTCCAGACGCCTGGCCGGCTGGCTCGCGCGGTTGCCGTAGCAGCGTTCCTGCCCCACTCTCACGAGCATGAGAGGCGCGTTTCGGAGCGGTGCGGAGTAGGCGATGCGACCGATCGCTCGTCGCCGCAGCCTGACCGCCCGACTGATCTGGCTGACCGTCGGCGTCGTCCTGCTCGCCGAGATCCTGATCTTCGTGCCCAGCCTGGCTCATGAGCGCCGGCTCTGGCTCGGACAGCATGTCCGCGAGGCGCACATCGCCGCCCTGGCGGTCGCCGCGGCGCCCGGCGGCATGGTCGACACCCAGACCCGTGACGAGTTGCTGCGGCTGTCGGGCGCCGAGATGATCCGGCTGGAGGAGCCCTCCGGCACCGTCCTCGCCCTACCGCCGCCAGCCCCGATCGCTCCCGAGGCAACGATCGACCTGGGGCAGGAATCGAGCCTGACCGGCCTGCGCCGCGCGCTCTCGGCGCTGTTTCGCGCTCACGATCGGCAGCTGCGCATCATCGGCCCCAGTCCGATGCGCCCGAGCACCGTCGTCGAGCTGATCGTGCAGGAGCGCGGCCTGTTGCGGCTGCTGCATGGGTTTGCCTGGAGCATCGCCGGGCTGTCGCTGCTGATCGCCGGAAGCATCGGCGCCCTGCTCTATCTGGCGATGCACACGCTGCTGTTGCGGCCGATGCGACGCATCATCGACAGCATCGCCGCATTCCGCGCCGATCCCGAGCGCGAGACCGCGGTCGATAGGGGGGACATCGGCGCGCTCGGCAATGACGAGATGGCGACCGCCGGGCGGGAGCTCGCCGACATGCAGCGCGAGCTCCGCGCGGCGCTGTGGCGCAACGCGCGGCTGGCCGCACTTGGCACGGCAGTCGCCAAGATGAGCCATGATCTGCGCGGCATCCTGTCGCCGGCGCTGCTCGCGGCCGACCGGCTGACCCGCAACGCCGACCCCTCGGTCCGCCGGGCCGGGGAAGTGCTGGTGCGCGTCGTCGACCGTGCGACCGGCATCGTCGAGCACACGCTGGAATACGCGCGCGAGGGCCGGCCGCTGCTGGCGCGCGCCCGCTTTCCGCTGCGCGGGCTCATCGAGGAGGCAGCGGAGGAGATTTCCGCGGGGCGGCGGCTCACGGTGCGGGACGATGTGGAGCCCGGCCTGCAGGTGGAGGCCGACCGGACCCAATTGTTCCGGGTGGTGACGAACCTGCTGCGCAACGCCGGGGAAGCCGGCGCGCGCAACGCCCGCATCAGTGCGACGACGGCCGGCGGCGTGCTGACCATCCTGTTGGAGGATGACGGGCCGGGCCTGCCCGACACGGTGCGCGCCAATCTGTTCCGGCCGTTCGTCGGCAGCTATCGGCGCGGCGGCAGCGGCCTCGGCCTGGCGATCGCCCGCGACCTGATGCGCGCGCATGGCGGGGATGTCGAGCTGGCGGCAACGGGCCCGGGCGGCACCGCCTTCCGCCTGACGCTGCCGGATAGCGACGTCGAGCCGAGGCCGTCCTTGGCGGCAGCACGGGAGGAGGGTTAAGAGCCCTCGCCTCGCTTTTTCGGGTGACGACATGACCACATCCTGGGATCCCAGCCAGTATCTGCGCTATGCCGGCGAACGGCTTCGCCCCGCGCTGGACCTGATGGCGCGGGTGCCCGCCGAGTCGCCGGCAAGGGTCGTCGAGCTGGGCTGCGGCGCCGGCAACGGCACCGCCCTGCTGCACGCGCGCTGGCCGAAGGCCGAGATCATCGGCATCGACGGCTCGGCCGAGATGCTGGAGCGCGCCCGCATCGCCGCGCCGGGCTGCCGCTTCGTGCAGGCCGACATCGCGGCCTGGGCGCCGGACACGCCACCCGACGTGATCTTCAGCAACGCCGCCCTGCACTGGCTGTCCGACCACCGCACGCTGTTCCCCCGGCTGATCGGGTTGCTCGCACCGGGCGGCTGGCTCGCCGTACAGATGCCGGCGATGCACGCGGCGCCGCTGCGGCGTGCGCAGTCCGAAATCGCCGCGAACGGGCCGTGGGCGACGCACCTGGCCGGGATCAGCTCGGCCGCCGACATCCTGGCACCGGAGGAATACTGGGACCTGCTGCATCCGCTGAGCACGGCTCTCGATCTATGGGAGACGATCTACGTGCATGCTCTGACCGGCGAGGACGCGGTGGTGCAATGGGCGCTCGGCAGCAGCCTGCGCCCCTTCGTCGATGCGCTGCCCGAAGCGCTGCGGCCGGGCTTCCTGTCTGCCTATGGTGCGGCGGTGCGGCCGCACTATCCGCGGCGGCCGGACGGCACGACGCTGCTGCCGTTCCGGCGGCTGTTCCTGCTCGCCCGCTCCGGCTCGCGAGGGCAGGAGGCAGCCTCGTCGCCCGGGTGAACTGGCGCCAGCGGCGCGGCACCCCATTTCGCTGGGGAACAGAGAGCAGGAGCGGGCGATGAACGGGCGGATCGACGTGATCTCGGATGCAATCTGCCCCTGGTGCTACATCGGCAAGCGGCAGATGGAGCGCGCGCTTGCCTCGCTGGCCCCGGAGGGCCTGAGTTTCGAGGTGCACTGGCGCCCGTTCCAGCTCAACCCCGACATGCCGAAAGCCGGCGTGGAGCGCGCCGCCTACCGTGCCGCGAAATTCGGCAGCGCCGAACGCTCGGCGCAGCTGGATGCGCAGGTGGCGGAGGCCGGACGCAAGGTCGGGCTGGAATTCCGCCACGACCTGATGCAGCGCACCCCCAACACGGTGGATGCGCATCGCCTGATCCGGCTGGCCGAGCAGGAGGCGGTGCAGGACGCGGTCGTGGAGAATTTGTTCCGGGCCTATTTCATCGGGGGAAAAGACATCGGCGATCCCGACATGCTGGCCGGCATCGGCGCCGATTGCGGCATCGACCGGGAGCGCGTCGCGGCTTTCCTCGCCGGCGAGGCGGAACGGCAGGAGGTGCTGGCGGAAGACATCGCCGCCCGCCGAGCCGGGCTGCAGGGTGTCCCCGCCTTCGCGCTCGACGGCCATATCCTGTTCACCGGGGCGGTGCCGGCGGACACCTTCGCCGAGGCGCTGCGCGAGGCGCATCGCGTGCTGAGCAAGCGGAGCGGCCGCGCCGCCTGAGCCGTCCTCGGAGCACCCGGCGCCGCCCTCGGTCGCTTGCTGCGATCCCGGAATCTTTCGGTCTTGCAATGGAATGCCTGCCTGTGGTTGTATGCGGGGGAAATCGGCTCGACCGGTCCCCAACAATCCTCCCAGGAGAGTTTCATGCAAACGACACAGCTGGTCGGCGGGCTTGCCGGTGCGATCGGGTGCGACTTCCTCCCCGCGCAGAACCGACTGCTCTTCGTGGAATACGGCGGCAAGCTCTCGAAGCTGGATCTGTTTCCGGCGATGAGCGTCGTTTCGCAAGGAACGACGGAGCTGAAGGGAACCTTCCTGTTCGATCTGGACAACGGCACCGAGTCGCTGCCGGGACAGACGCCGCCCGGCGCGGACATCTGGTGGAATCAGGCAACCGCCGTCGTGCGGAGCATGGCGCCGAGCAACAGCGCGACGATCATCAATCTCGGAGTGACCCCGTTCGCCTCGGTACTGCCGCAATCCCTCCCCGGCCTGAGCTATGCGACGACGCCGATCGACGGCAATGACGACCCCACCAACAAGCTGGTCACCAACGATGTCTTCGCGGTCAGGACGACCGCCGGCAACTACGCGAAAGTGCTGGTCACCTCGTACGGCTACAACATCGGCCTGCAATGGGTGACCTACCAGGCGGCCTCGGCCTACTCGGTCCTGGGCACCGGATATCTCCAACCGGAGGATGTCGTCGCCAGCGCCGATGGCGTGCATGCCTACGTCATCGAGCGGGCCGGCAACCTGCTGCGCGTGCCGCTGGCGAGCGCCAACCGCGCCAACGCCGCGGTGGTGAGCTCGGGGATGACGGCGCCGCAGCAGATGGTGCTGGATGAGCCGCATGGCTTCGCCTATGTCGTGGAATACGCGGCCTCGGGACGGCTGCTGAAGATCAGCCTCGCCAACGGCGCGCAGACCGTGCTGCTGAACGGCCTCAACTTCGCCGTCGGCCTGGCGATGAGCGCGGACGGCCAGACCGCCTATGTCACGGAACAGACCTCCAACGCGACGGCCGGGGCGGTGAACCGCTATGCGCTTCCGGGCGGCGGCAAGACCGTCCTGGCGAGCGGCCTGACCTCGCCCTTCTTCCTCGAATGGTCCGACGATACCGAGACCACGCTCTATCTCACCGAGCGCTCGCCCGCCAATACGGTGCTGTCGGTCGGCGTGACCGCGCCGGCGAGCAAGACCGTGATCGCCTCCGGCCTGGCCAACATGCCCTCCTGCATCGCCGTCGTGCACCCCGGAACGCTGCTGGTGACCACCGACCAGACCATCGAGGAGGCGACCTTCGGGCTGAACCTGACGGCCGGAGCGCCGCTCGTCGCCGGCATCGGCTTCGTGCCGTTCAACTTCATCGTCGGCGGCTTCGCCAACACCGCGAGCGACCCGAGCAACGTGTTCCAGGTCTCCAACGCGCCCTTCGCCGGCAGCCTGCCGGTCATGGTGAACTTTCTCGAGGCGATCGCCGTCGGTGCGGCCTATTACCAGGTGATCACCAACGGCACCGACATCCGCACCGACCAGTACAACACCACCTACGCCGCCAATGGCGTGGACTACACGCCGGCGGTGTTCCAGACCCAGACGATCAACGGCCAGCCCTACTACAAGGTGCCGACGCTCACCGAGCTGGAGTTGTGGTACCCGGGGCTGGTCGGCTGCTATCTCGACAGCACCACCTTGCCGAACGCGACGACTTCGACGATCGCCGTCAAGTTCTACGATGCCGGCATGAATTTGCTGACCATCACGCCGGCGCCGGCAACGATGACCGTGTATATCGACAACAGCCCGGCCAAGGCGGGAATATCGCTGCCTGTCCTGAACGGCGTCTCGGCGACGACGGCCTGCGGCTATCTCCAGTACAAGAGCGCGACCAAGGCGACCGATCAGATCAGCCTCGCCTACACGGCCAGCCAGCCGCAGGGCCATGCCAACTATTCGTTCGAGCTCGTGCGCGGCGTCACCGGCATCGGCAGCGCCGGCGGCCCGGTGAGCACGCCGCCGGCGCCCTACCAGGCGACCGTGGCGAATCTTCTGGGCACCTGCACCATCGCCGGCTTCGCGGCGGAGGTCTATGTCGCGACGACGGCGACGACGGGATGGGGACGCGCCGGCGGGTTGGACGCATCCGCCCTGATTGCCTTCGTGCTGGCGCCGGGCTGACTATCTCAGAGACCCGACACGAGGTGGCCGCCATCGACGGCCACCACGCTGCCGGTCATGTAGGAGCCGGCATCCGAGGCGAGCAGCAGCAATACCCCGTCGAGCTCGCCCGGCTGCCCGAGCCGCCGCTGTGGAATGCGCCTGACCATCGCCTGTCCGGCGGCGCCGGCGAAGAACTCCCGGTTCAACGCGGTCTCGATGTAGCCGGGAGCGATCGCATTGACGCGGATGCGATGACGCGCCCACTCCAGCGCCAGCACCTTGGTGAGCTGGACGACGGCCGCCTTCGACGCAGCATACGGCGCGAGACCGCCGGCAACCCGCAGCCCGGCGATCGAGGCGATGTTGACGATGCTGCCGGCAACCCCGTGGGCAACCATCCGCCGCCCGGCGCTCTGCGCGCAGAGCCACACGCCATTGAGGTTGGTGTCGATCACCCGGTCCCACACCGCCTCGTCCATGTCCAGCGCGGGCTCGGCGGCCGCCACGCCGGCGTTGTTGACCAGCACGATGACCGGACCGAATGCCGCCTCGGCCTGATCGAATGCGGCCTCGACACTCGCGTGATCCGTCACGTCCATGGTCACGGCCCGCGCCGTCCCGCCGGTGTCCGCGATCGCCGCCACCGCCTCCCGCAGAGCGCCCTGCCGCCGCGCCGTGAGCGAGACCCGCGCTCCGGCCGCCGCCAGCACGGTCGCGAAATGCCGGCCGAGACCGCTCGAAGCCCCGGTGACCAGGACATGTCTGCCGGCGATATCGAAGATCCCGTCCAACAGCGCCTCCCGATAATTGTTCTTGATGTATCGGCTTCCCGGCGGCCGGTATAACCTGGCACGGCATCGGATGGCATCATGACGGACATCTATGTGGACGCCGACGGCTGCCCGGTGCGCGAGGAGGTCTACGACGTCGCGGATCGGCTCGGATTGCAGGTCTTCGTCGTCTATAACGGATCGCGCCCGATCCGGCCGCCGGCCACGCCCAACGTCCGCATGATCCTCGTCGGCGAGGGCGCCGACGTGGCGGATGACTGGATCGCCGAGCGCATCACGCCGGCCGACGTGTGCGTGACCTCCGACATTCCGCTGGCGGCGCGCTGCCTCGCGCGCAACGCCCGCGCGGTCTCGCCCGTGGGCCGGCCCTGGACCGGTGACAATATCGGCGGCGCACTCGCCGGGCGCGAACTGGCGCGGCATCTGCGCGAGACCGGGCGGCAGACCGGCGGCCCGCCATCGATCACCAAGGCGGACCGCTCCCGGTTTCGCAGCGCGCTCGACGCCGCCGTGCAGGCAGCCCTGCGGGGGTAGACGGCAGTCAACTCCGCCGCAGCATGAAATCCCGTCCGGCGAGTCGCATGCCGAACGCGACAAGCACCATCGTGATGGCCAGCAGAATGCCGCCGAGCGCCGCCAGGACCTCAAAATTGCCGGCCTCGCTCAGATCGTACAGCAGCACCGCCATCGTGCGGGTGTTCGGACCGACCAGGAAAATCGCGGTGGACAGTTCGCGGGTCGCCACGATGAACACGATGAGCCAGCCGCCGAGCAGACTCTTGCGCAGCAGCGGGGCGGTGATCCTGGCGATCGTGCGCAGACGGCCGCTGCCCAGGATGCGCGCCGCCTCCTCCATCTCGGGGTTCAGCGAGAGTATCGAGGCGCCGGCACCGGCATAGGCGATCGGCAGAAACCGCGCGGTGAACGCCAGGATGACGATCGCCGCCGTGCCATACAGCCGCAACGGCGGCGGCGAGAAGGCGGCATAGAAGCCGATCGCCATGATGATCCCCGGAATGACGAACGGCGCCATGGCGATGAAGCCGAGCACGCTGCCGAACGGCACCAGCCGGCGGTTGACGATATAAGCGATCGGCAAGGCGATCCCCACCGCCAGGCTCGCCGCCGCCCCCGAGAACCACAGCGTGTTCCAGACCGACGCAAGCGCCGTTTCGTGGCGGAAGATCAGGTAGGCGTAGTTGTCCAAGGTCAGATTGTCCAAGCTCAGCCCGCGGCCCCAGGCGCGCGCGAACGAGGCCTGCAGCAGGACGCTCAACGGCATCACCACCGCGAGCGCGCCGACCAGCGCGCACCACGCAAACATCGGCCAGCGCCAGCGGCCCAGGGCGATCGGCCGGCGCTCGCCTCCCTTGCCGGTCTGCGACACGAAGCCACGCCGGCGCAGCATGAGCTTCTGCACCCCGATCAGCGCCATGGTGATCAACAGCAGCGGCATGGCGTAGGCCGCAGCCACCTCCACCTGCACGGGAAACTCGAAGAATTGCCAGAGCTGCGTGGTGACGACGTTGATCCGCGCCGGGATGCCGATGATCGCGGGAGTGCCGAACAAGGCGATGGTTTCCAGGAACACCAGCACGATCCCGCCGAATATCGCCGGCCACACCAGAGGCAACGTGATCTTGCGCGTGGCGATCCAGGTGCCGGCGCCGAGGATGTTCGCGGCATCCTCCATTTCCGACGAGATCAGGTCGAGCGCCGATTTGACGAAAATGAAAATGAGCGGAAAGGCGTGCAGCGAAATCACGAAAGCCAGCCCGGTGAAGCTGTAGACATCGACGAGCGACGTCGGCTCCCCGCTGACCCAATGCCAGAGCCGGTTGACGAGGCCGGAATTCGGCCCGGCCAGCAGGATCCAGCCGATCGCACCGAGATAGGGCGGCACGACAAAGGCGCCGAGCACCATCGCCCAGGTGAACCGCTTTCCCGGCATGTCGGTGCGCGAGACCGCCCAGGCCGTCGGCACGGCAAACACCACGGCGAAGCCTGAAGCCGCGAGGCCGAGCATCAGCGAGTTCGCCACTGCCTCGAGATAGCGCGGGCGGCCATAGGCCTGCAGATAGTTGGCGAAGGTGAACGCACCGGTGGTGCGGCTGCGGAAGCTGGTGACCAGCAGCGTCACCATCGGCGCGACCACCAGGAGCAGCAGGACCGCAATCAGCGCCACCCAGACGATCGTCGCCGGCTCGAAGCGTCCCGGCCGCAGGGAAGCCGGGCGCCGCGCGGCCGGGGTTGTCAGACCCCGAAGGTGTCGCGCCACGCTTCCTTGACCTCGGGAACCCCGGCCTCGAGCTCCGCGGGCGTGTTGCTGATCAGCTTCGTCTGATCGAGCGGCCGTGCGCCCTCCGGCGGCGGCACCTCCGGGCGCAGCGAAATGTCGAAGAACTGGCGGGTGACACGGAAATAGGCGGGGCTCGCGGCGAACTCCAGGAACAGCTTTGCCGCGTTGGGATGCGGAGCGTTGCTCGGGATGCCGCTCGGCGAGGGCACGCCTTCCGCACCTTCCGTCGGGTAGATCAGCGCCAGCGGGTTGCCGCGCGACTTGCTGAGCAGCGTCGTGCCGGTGGAGACGGCGATGCCGATGGAGCGCTCGCCGGCATTCAGCAGAGTCACCGGATCATCGCTAGAGCGTCCGATCTGCGGCTTGTTGCGTTCGAGTGCGGTGAAATACTCCCAGCCGTACATCCTGCGCATCAGCAGGCAGAAGCCGCCGATCGACCCGCTGTAGCCGGGATGGCCGATGGCGAGCTGGTTCTTCCATTTCGGGTCGAGCAAATCCTTCCAGCTCTTCGGCGCATCCGCCTCCGACACTTTCTGCGTGTTGCGGGCAATCAAGTACACGCCGAGATAGGTGATCTGGACGTAGCCGTCGGGGTCGGGGTGACGCACCGCCTCGATAAGTCCGTCGGCGTTCTTCGCGCGGTATTGCAGCAGCTGGCCTTCGCGCTTGAGGAAGGTGAAGTGGCTGGCGTCGGTCGAGCTCAGCACGTCGCATTGGGCAACCCCGGCGCGCATGTCCTGCGACAGCCGCTGGAAGGCGACCTGCGACGTGCTGCGGACGACGTCGACGGTGACGCCGGGATAGCGCTCGGAAAACGCCCGGCCGATCGCCTCGGACGGCTCCGCCTGGATCTGTCCCTGGTACCAGGTGACCTTGCCTTCGCGCCTGGCCGCGTCGTACAGCGCGCGCTCGTTCTCCGTCATGTCCTGCGCCATTGCCGGTCCCGCGGCGCCGAGCGCGGCGGCCGCCATGAAGCTCCGCCTGGTGATGCCTCGCATGGGTCCGATCCCTCCCGGTAGGCAACGAAGCTAAAAGCAAAATATTCTGAAGTGAAGGGATGCAAGGGCGACGGCCCTCGCCGGGTGGAGGGGCGGAGTCCCTCGCCTTGCTTTCTCCTGTCAGACCACGCAGTGTCGCGACACGTCCAAGCAAGAGGCACCATGCGGATCGGCTATATCGGCGTCGGCCTGATGGGCCACGGCGCCGCCAAGAACATCCTGCGCCACGGCCACGAGCTGCTGATCCAGGGCCATCGCAACCGCGTGCCGGTCGACGATCTCGTGGCGAGCGGTGCGCGCGAGGCGGCCAGCGCCGCCGAGATCGCCAACTCCTGCGATGTCGTGTTCACCTGCCTGCCCTCGAGCGTGGAGGTTGAAGCCACGGTGCTCGGCCCGCAAGGTCTGCTGGAGGGTTGCCGTCCCGGCATGATCCACGTGGACTCGACCACCGCCGATCCGTCCTCGACGCGCCGGCTGGCGGCGGAGTATGCGGCGCGCGGCTGCGCCATGGCGGATGCGCCGCTCGGGCGCACGCCGAAGGAGGCGGAGCTCGGACAGCTGAACAGCTTCGTCGGCGGCGACCCGGAGATCGTCGCGAAGATAAAGCCGATCATCGCCTGCTTCGCCGTGACCATCATCGAGACCGGCGGGATCGGCACCGGGCACACGATGAAGCTGATCAACAACTTCATTTCCATCGGCACCAGCGCGGTGATCGCCGAGGCGGTGGCGACGGCGGCCAAGCTCGGCGTCGATCTGCGCACGCTGTATGACGTCGTCTCCTCCGGCGGCGCCGACAGTCGGATGTTCCAGATGTTGATGCCCTGGGTGCTGGAGGGCGACGACAGCCACCTCAAGGGCCCGTTGCGGATCGCCGGCAAGGATCTGCGCTTCTACTGCCGCATGGCGGAGACGGTGACGGCGCCGGCTTTCGTCGCGCAGGCGGCCTCGCAGCTCTATCAGCTGGCGAATGCGCGCGGCCACGCCGAGCGCTACATGCCGACACTGCCCGGCATCCTCGCCGAGCTGATCGGGGCGACGATCCGGCCGCTGCCGTGATGTCTGCCGGCGCGTTGCGGCCGAACCCGGTGCTTGCCCGCCTGCAGGCCGGCGGAACCGCCTACGGCATGATGGCCTTCGAATTCTTCACCCCCGGGCTGATGGCGATCCTGGCCGAGGCGGGTGCGGAGTGGGTGGTGCTGGACATGGAGCATAGCGGCGCCGGGATCGACAGCATGAAGGCGCAGTTCGCCGCGGCGCGCGGGCTCGACATCGTGCCGTTCGTGCGCGTCCCCGGCACGGCGTATCACCTGATCGCGCCGCTGCTCGATGCCGGGGCACACGGGATCATGGTGCCGATGGTGGAAACCCGGGAGCAGGCGGAGCAGATCGCGGCGTGGTGCCGCTATGCGCCCGACGGCGTACGCGGGCTCGCCTTCGGCATGGCGCATGACGACTATCGCGCGGGAGATGTCGTGCAGAAGATGCGCGAGGCCAATGCCCGCACGGTGGTGATTGCGTTGATCGAGACGGCGACCGGCATCGCCAACGCCGAGGCGATCATGGCGGTGCCGGGGATCGACATCGGCTGGCTCGGCCATTTCGACCTCACCGCCACGATGGGGATCACCGGCCAGTTCGATCACCCGGACTTCCTCGCGGCGGCGGCGACGCTTGCCGACGCCTGCGCGAAGCACGGCAAGCCCGCGGGCATCCTGGCGGGCACGGTGGCGATGGCCGAGGCGTTCCGGGCGCGCGGTTTCCGCTGCCTCAGCTACGGCACCGATATCGGCCTGCTGCAGAGCGCCCTGTCCGCCGGCCTGGCACATCTGCGCAAACCGAGTACAGAGGGGGGACTATCATGCGGCGACTGATCGCGCTGGTGCTTGCCGTGACTGTCGGCCTGGCGTTTGCGGGCCCGTTATTCACGAAACAGGCGCGCGCGCAGGCCCTGGACCGCATCCTGAAGGAGAAGAAAGTCCGCATCACCGCCGAGGTGACGTCACCACCCTTCGGCTTCATCGGACAGGACGGGCAGCCTGACGGGCTGGAGATCGCCGCGGCGCGGCAGATGGCGAAGGATCTCGGCGTCGAGCTGGAACTCGTGCAGGTGCCGGCGACCGGCCGCATCCCGGCCTTGCTGGCCGGCCGCGCCGATGTGGCGATCTCCTCGCTCAGCATCACGCTCGATCGCGCCAAGACCGTCGCCTTCGCCGCTCCGCACGGCGCGCTCTCCATCGTCGTCGCGGCGCCGGCGAGCGCCGCGATCAAGTCCGCCGCCGATCTCGCGGGCAAGCGTGTCGCACTGACCCGCGCGACGCTCGAGGAAGCGACGGTCCCGAAGATCGCACCAAAGGGCACCGAGTTCGTCTATTTCGACGACATCGACGCCACCATCCAGGCGCTGCTCTCCGGACAGGTGGACGCCGCCGGGATGTCCGGCTTTGCGGAAAAATCCATCGCCGACCGCAACCCCGACAAGCACCTCGAACCGAAATTCACCGTGGCCACCGCCTATTACGCGGCCGCGGTGAAGCCCGGCGACTGGGACCTGCTGCACTGGATCGACACATGGGTGTTCCTGCACAAGCAGGACGGCGTGCTGGCGCAGATCTACAAGAAATACACCGGCCTCGATCTGCCGGAGCTGCCGACCTTCTGAAACCTTTCGCCCGATGGCCTATGTCTTCCAGTGGGGCGTGGTCGCCGACAACCTGCCGCGCCTGCTCTACGGCGCCGAGCAGACAGTGGTGCTTTCGGCGAGTGCCATGGCGCTCGGCCTCGGCGTCGCGCTGGCCTGCACGGCAGCGCGCACGCTGGGCCCGCTCCCGCTGCGCTGGGCCGTGCGCGCGTATGTGGAGCTGATCCGCAACACGCCCTTCCTGGTGCAGCTGTTCATCATCTATTTCTCCCTCCCCGCCCTCGGCATCCGCATGCGCGCCGACCAAGCGGCGGTGCTCGGCATGACGATCAATGTCGCGGCCTATGCCGCCGAGATTTTCCGCGGCGGCATCGAGGCGATCCCGCGCGGGCAGATCGAGGCCGGGCGCGCGCTCGGCCTGTCGCGGCTGCAGATTTTCCGCCTGATCGTCATCGGGCCGGCGATCCGCATCGTCTACCCCGCGCTGTCCAGCCAGTTCGTGTTGCTGATGCTGGCCTCCAGCGTCGTCTCGACGATCTCCGCCGAGGATCTGACGGCGATCACCAACTCGCTGCAATCCACGACGTTCCGTTCCTTCGAGTTCTACTTTGCCGCCACCCTGCTCTATCTCCTGATGGCGCTGGCGTTCCGCATCGTGCTGCGCGGCGTCGAGAGGCTGGTTTTCGCCGGCCGCCCGCTGTGAACCGCAGTTTCGGCTGGCCGGAATTCTTCTTCATTGTCGCGGCGCTGCGCTGGACGGCGGCGCTCTCGGCGGTCGCCTTTGCCGGCGGCGCCGTGCTCGGCCTGCTGGTGGCCGTCGCGCGCAGTTCGCCGCTCGCGCCGCTGCGCTGGGTGGCGCGAGGCTACATCGAGCTGTTCCAGGGCACGCCGGTGCTGATGCAGCTTTTCGTCGCCTATTACGGTCTGGCGGTGCTGCTGAACCTGCGGATCGATCCGTGGCCGGCGGTGGCGCTGGCTCTGGTGCTGCACACCGCCGCCTTTCTCGGCGAGATCTGGCGCGGCTCGATCGACTCCATTCCGAAGACACAGTGGGAATCGGCGGAGTGCCTGGCGCTGTCCTATCCGGCGCAGCTCCGCTACGTCATCCTGCCGCAGGCGATGCGCATCTCGATACCGGCGACCGTCGGCTTCCTGGTGCAGCTGATCAAGAGCACCGCAATCGCCTCGATAATCGGCTTCGTCGAGCTGACGCGGGCCGGGCAGATCATCGTCAACGTCACCTTCCAGCCGATGACGGTCTATCCCGTGGTGGCGGCGCTGTATTTCGCGCTGTGCTGGCCGCTGTCGATGGCGAGCGAATTCCTGGAGAGGCGCATCGATGTCCGTGCTGGCGGCCTGCGCCATCTCTAAATCCTTCGGCCCGCTCAAGGTGCTCGATGAGGTGAGCCTGGCGATCGAGCCGGGCGAGGTGGTGGCGATCATCGGCCGCAGCGGCTCGGGCAAGAGCACGCTGCTGCGCTGTCTCTGCGCGCTCGAGCGGGTGGATCGCGGCAGCATCCTGTTCGACGATCGCCCGCTGTCCCTCCGCCCGGCGGCGCGGCGGGCGCTGCACCGGGAGATCGGCGTGGTGTTCCAGAGCCTGAACCTGTTTCCCCACCTCACCGTCGAGCGCAACATCACGCTCGGCCTGACCGCGGGCAAGGGTCTCTCTGGCGAGACGGCGCGCCAGTTGGCGCTCGAGGGGCTGCAGCGCGTCGATCTCGCGGAGAAGCTGCACGCCTATCCCGGCCAGCTCTCCGGCGGCCAGCAGCAGCGTGTGGCGATCGCCCGCGCGCTCGCCATGCAGCCGCGGGTGATGCTGTTCGACGAGCCGACCTCCGCCCTGGACCCGGAGCTGGTCGGCGAAGTGGTGCGCGTGCTGGAGAAATTGTCGGCAGCCGGCATGACGATGGTGCTGGTGACCCACGAAATGGGCTTCGCCCGCCGCGCCGCCGACACCCTGGTGTTCATGCACGCCGGAAGGGTGTGGGAAAAGGGCGCGCCCGACGCGCTGTTCGCGCGCCCGCAGACCCGGGAACTCGCCGCCTTTTTTGGCGCGCTGAATTCTTTTTCTTAGTACGAAGTCCCACAGAGTGCCACCCACTATCGTCACCCCCGCGAAAGCGGGGGTCCACGCCGCACATGGATTCCCGCTTCGCTGAAATGACGGCCATGAGTCGGCGCGCCCGAGAACTCGTATAGGTCGTCGGGTCCCGGGCCGCCGCCAGCGGGTCCGAGGGCGGAGCGGGCGAAGGTTCCGCCGGCGAAGCCGGTGGAATTGCCCGCGGAGGGGGAGCCCTCGCCTTGCTGCTAACCCGCCACCACCTTCCGATACAGATGCCAGGTCGCGTGTCCGAGCACGGGCACCACCACGGCCAGGCCGACGAGCGCGGTCACTGCGCCGATCAGCAGGCCGGCGGCGACGATCAATCCCCACGCCGCCATCGGCAGCGGATTGGCGATGACGGCGCGCACCGACGTCTGCACGGCCATCGCCGCCTGCTCCCCCGTCGTCCCCCCGAGCTCGCGGTCGACGAGCAGGGGAAACGAAACGACGCCGACCGCCAGCGAAACCAGCGCGAACACGAAGCCGATCCCGGTGCCGACGATGATCAGGACCCAGCCGGCAGCAGTGGTGAACACGTCGGTCAGCAATTCCGTGAAGGAGATCGGCTCCGGCGCCATCCAGGGCGCTTCGGGGTGACGCAAGGTGAGATCGTACACCGCCTGGGCTGCCCCCAGCCACAACAGGAAGATGGCGACGAGCAGAGCGCCTGCCAGCAGGATGGCGCCGATCCGCGGCGAGCGCAGCACGCTGAAGGCGTTCCACCAGAACACCTCCGGCCCCTGCTCGCGCCGTCGGCTGAGTTCATAGACCCCGATCGCCGCCAACGGCCCCAGCAGGGCGAAGCCGGCGACCAGCGGATAGATCATCTGCAAGGCGTCGTAGCCGACGACGATCCGCGCCAGCACCAGGCCGATGACGGGATAGATCAGGCCGACGAACACCAGGTGGGTGGGGCTCTCCCGGAAATCCTCGATGCCTTCGCCAAGGGCATCCCGGACATCCGCGAGCTCGATGTGGCGGACCGCCGGACGCGCGACCAGATCCTGTGCGCCGGCCATCATTCGTGCTTCGGTCATGACGTTGCTTCTCTCCCGAACCTCGGCCCGAGCGGTCACGCCGCCAGTGCGGCGAGATCAGAGAAGATGGCTCGCGCGAGCCGCCGCCGAACTATACGCCCGCGGCGGCGGTGCGCGTCAACATGGACGGAGTCCGTTGCGGCGGCGGCGTGCCGTTCCCGCCCCCGGCCGAACTTGCGGGGCCTTTCTCCGGCGCCGTCTTGCGCACGCCGCCGCTCCGCCGGAGCATACGCAAGCCGCGCACCGGAAACCGCTGGGTGACGCGGGCCGGGTTGCCGAGCCCGGACACATCATGGCTGTCGGGCGCGTCGGGGAACGGCACGGCCCGTTGCTCACCGCCGGCCGGCGTCCAGTAGGCGATGCTGAACACCACGCCGGCGATCTCCACCGCCTCGCACACCTGCAAGTCCGCTGGGGGCAGCAGCGGGCTCGATTCCGCCAGCGGCTCGGTCACGATGAGCAATCGCTCGAGCACTCCACCGGAGGGCAGCATGGTGGCGAGCGGCAGGCACGGCAGTGCCGGCCGCGTGTCGAGCGGGAGCGGCGGCGGCACCTTCCCGAGGACCGCATCGCCGTCCGATCCGAGCAGCACGACCGCGAGATCCTGGTGAACGCGCCGTTCCGGCACGGCGGCCTCGACCGCGACGCCGCCCATGACGAATACCTCGCGGTCCGACCGGTTCTCCAGGCGGTAGGGAAACACCAGGCACCCGGCTTCCCGCCGCGGCTGGCAAGACAGCAGCAGCTCGACGGGCTTGTCGCGCGGCGGCGGCGACGACGGCTGCCGCTCTCCCTGCGCGTCCATGCCGGCCTCGCGCAATGCGGCGTGCAGCACGCGATGCCGCTGCGCCGGCAGCCAATCCGCCGGGTCGAAGCTGACCGTGCTGCCGGTGCCGCCGCCGGTGCCGAGCACCGGCATGCCGTCGCGATCCAGCAGCCCCGTCGGCAGCCCGGCGGCGGTGGCGCCCCGCAGATCCGCCGGGCGGCTCCACGCGTTCGGCGGCATCGTCGCCGCTGGCGGCCTGGCAATCAGCACCGGCTGCGCCGCGGCAGCGATACGCTCCAATGTCGCGGCGAGATTTTCGTCGGTGGCGATGCTGCCCAATGCGCCGATCACCTCGCTCGCATAGGTCCCGTCCCGCGGGTCGAGTCGCAGCCAGCCGCCCTCGCCGATATGCAGCTGCAGCTCCGCCTCGCGCAGCGTCACCTTCAAGGCGGGTCTCGGATGGAATTGCCGGGTCGGGCGCATCGCCGATCCTCCGAGGATTACGGATTGCCGGGATCGGCGGCCGACGGCTCGTGCAGCGGGCTCATCGTCACCGCCCCCGCGGATTCGCAACTGCCGCCGGAATTCTTGTAGATCATCGGACCGCTGACATAGATGCCGCCAGGCTCGATGCTGATGAAGCTGGTGTCGCCGACCGTCAGCACGATCTTCTTCTGCGCGTAATAGACGATCGTATCGGCCGCCGCGGTGAGCCGGCCGCCGACGCTGGTGCCCCAGTTGCCGTCGACCTTCAGGTTGATGTCCTTGGTGACTTCGAGCTGATAGCCCTTCTCCACCAGCTCGTAGCGATCCTTGACGATGTGCAGGTCGTATTCGCCCCACACCTTCGCCTTCGAATCACCCGAGGTCTCGCCGGTCTGCGGATCCTTGCCGCCGACGATCTGGTGGCGATCGCCTCCCGTTGTCTCGAAATGCGAGCCGAAAGCGGTGACGTCGAGCCGACCCTGCGAGCGGATGAGCGTCTGCGGGTGCTTTGGATCGTCGTCGAAGCGGAGCAGGTGGAATTTCGTGTTCTTGTCCTTCTGGCCGAAGATGCGGGTGCGCACGCCGCTGCGCGTGAGGTTGGGGCCGCCGGTCAGGTCCATCAGGTCCGACATCTTGTTGACCTTCTTGGTGTCGGTCTTGTCGGGGAATGGCAGGTTGGAATCCCCGGAGCTGTCGACGTGGTAGACGCGGCCGGTGACGATCGGCCGGTCCGGGTCGCCGTCGACGAAGCTGACGACCACCTCATCGCCGACGCGCGGCAGGAATTGCGCGCCGAACTGCGCGCCGCCCCAGGCGTCGCCGACGAACAGCCAGGCGGTGTTGTTGCCGACCAGGAATTGCGGCGCGTCCTGGCTGCCGTCGGCGGCAGCGCCCGGCGGCGCGCGGTCCCACGGGAAGCGGACGCGGATGCGGCCCAGCTTGTCGGCGTAGAGCGTGCCCTTCTGGGCGATGCCGTTCTCGCCGATCACCGTCGCGAGGTGGGGCCCGAAGATCTGCGCGGGCCTGGCGGTGGGCAGCGGCGGGGCAAAATTGCCGCGATCGAGCGGGGTGGCGACGAAGCTGACACCGCAGGCGTCGGCATCGACAGACTTCAGCAGATGCTTGAGGAAATTCTCGACACCATTGGTGAACTTGGTGATCGCATTGTTGACGTCGGACAGCAAGGTCTTGTGGTGGAAAAGGCGAGCGATCAGATCGGGGATGAGAAGAACGACATCGACGACCCCTTTGACGATGTACGAGAGCCCGGTGATGATGGTGTTGAGGATCGGCAGCAGATCCTGCAACACCCCGGTCATGTTGGGCATATACGCGGACAGGAAGCCGATGGCGCCATCGGCAAACCAGCTGCCGAATCCCGGCTTGTTGCTGCTTGGGGCATTCTGATATTCGGCCAGCCCCGCTGCCGCCATGGAAACCGCGAGGTTCGGCTGTTGCAGACTGGTGACCTGGTTGGCGAATCCGGCCGCCGGCCCAAAGATGTCGTCCACCAGCGCTTCCAGACCGAAGAAGCCCTTGCGGCTCACCACATAGACATAGTCCCGATCATAGGCATTCAGTGACATGCGCGTGATCAGGTAATTGGTCGATTTCGGGTTGTCGTCACCCTTCAGATAGCAGAACACCTTTGCCGCATAGAAAGACGGGTTCTTGGTGGTCGCTGAAACAGTGAAAACCTGGCCTTGCGCCACCTCAATGCTCGTCATCGCATCGTCGGTGGCGTCCTTGTTGCTGTCGATGCCGGAATCCGGCCAGACCTCCTGCACGAAGCTCGTCGTCGGCCCGACCGTGTCGGCGGGCGAGTTGATGATGTCGTGATCCTTGTCGACTTCGGTGCGGGCTTCGTCGACGGATTGCAGCGGCTGCGTCGGCAAGACGGTGTTGAAGTCACCCGTACGGGCCAGGCGCGGCGCCGGCGTGTAGGTACGCGTCAGGCCGAAGATGATTTCCCAGTCCTGGATGGAGCCCTGGTCGAACAGGCTGCGCGGATCGGGGTGATTGTTGAAGACGCTGCAGGCCTTGAAGCCGGTGGTCTTCTGGAAATCCTGGCCCTCCCAGTCCTGGGATTTGTCGGCCGGCGTCGGCTTCACCGTTCCCTTGGCGAGCACCATGGTTTCGAGATCGCCGGCTCCATCGTGATCGAAATAGTACCAGATGGAAAACCGGTTCATCAGCCGGGAGAGAAAGTTGAATGTGCTCTCGCCGTACTGGACGCAATGCTCCATCTTCGGAAAGTCGTCGGCGTTCAGGTGGGGCATGCTGAGATAGTTCTTCAGGTTCACCCCTTTGAAGTCGTCCATGCAGCTCTGCATGATCGAGAGCACGTTCTGCTTTTCGAAGATGCGGTAGCGGATCTCCTGATCCATGATCATGAAGGCGGGAACCAGCCGGCCCGCGAACACATTGAAGTCCCGCCCGAACGTGCGGTGGAAGCGGTCCTGCCTGATGAAATTCAGGAACACGCCCTTGCGCTGCTGGTAGGTGAAGTTGAATTTGGCGATCTGCTCGCGGTCCTCGCTGAGATCCTCGGTTCGCACGCTCACGGTGGCGGCGGTGTTGATGAGCGATTTC
>JAFAYM010000084.1 GCA_019240395.1 Acidisphaera sp.
CTGGTCGGAGTGAGAGGATTCGAACCTCCGGCCCCTGCGTCCCGAACACAGTGCTCTACCAGGCTGAGCTACACTCCGGCCGGCGCGGCATATACCGCCCCCGGCACCCTGCCGCAAGCAGCCGCGCCTAGGCCACCAGGGGCGCCCGTTCGGCGCTCGCCCGCGCCCAGGCCGCCGCCAGATCCTCGTCGAACAGCTCGGACAGCTTCTTCATCATCGTGCCCCCCAGCTCCTCGGCGTCGACGATGGTCACCGCCCGCCGATAATAGCGCGTCACGTCGTGGCCGATGCCGATCGCCACCAGCTCGACGAAGTCGCGGTGCTCGATGTCGCGGATCACCTCGCGCAGGTGCTTCTCGAGGTAGTTGCCGGGATTGACCGACAGCGTGCTGTCGTCCACGGGCGCGCCGTCGCTGATCACCATCAGGATGCGCCGATGCTCGGCACGCGCAAGCAGCCGGCGATACGCCCAGAGCAGCGCTTCGCCGTCGATGTTCTCCTTGAGCAGGCCCTCGCGCAGCATCAGGCCGAGATTCTTGCGCGCCCGCCGCCAGGGCGCATCCGCCGATTTGTAGACGATGTGGCGCAGATCGTTCAGCCGGCCGGGGTTGCGCGGCTTGCCCTCGGCCACCCAGCGCTCCCGGCTCTGCCCGCCCTTCCAGGCGCGGGTGGTGAAGCCGAGAATCTCCACCTTCACCGAGCAGCGCTCCAGCGTGCGCGCCAGGATGTCGCCGCACATCGCCGCGACGGTGATCGGGCGGCCGCGCATGCTGCCGGAATTGTCGATCAGCAGGCTCACCACCGTGTCGCGGAATTCGGTGTCGCGCTCGCGCTTGTAGGAGAGCGAGAGCAGCGGATTGACGACGACGCGGGCCAGCCGCCCGGCATCCAGCATGCCTTCGTCGAGGTCGAACTCCCAGGCGCGCGTCTGCTGGGCCAGCAGGCGCCGCTGCAGCCGGTTGGCGAGCTTCGAGACCACGCCCTGCAGATGCTGGAGCTGCTGATCGAGCTGCTGGCGCAGGCGCGCCAGCTCGTCGGGATCGCAGAGGTCCTCGGCCGATATCTCCTCGTCGAAGGCGCGGGTATAGGCGCGATAGGTGCCTTCGACCTCGGCGCCGGGGCGCTCGCGCCGGGGCTGCGGGCCGCCGGGACGGTCGTCGCCCTCGGCCGCCGCATCCTCCTCGCTGCTGTCGCCGGTCTCGTCCTCGGCCGACTGGCCCTCCATCTCCTGCGGCTGGGCGCCGAGCATGCTCTCGGTCTCGCTCTGCGACTGGCCTTCGCCTTCCTGCGAATTGTCCTGCGCGCCGGATTGCTCGCCGCCGTCTTCGCCCTCCTCGGTCTGATCGTCCGGCTCGGCGTCCACCTCCGCCTCGGCCAGGTCGAGGGCGGCCAGCAGCTTGCGGGCGGCGCGGGCGAAGGCGTTCTGATCGTTCTGCGCCGCCGCCATCTCCGCCATGGCGACCTCGGCGGTTTCGCCCAGTGTGTCGCGCCAGAGGTCGAGCACGCCCCGCGCCAGCTCGGGCGCGATCTCCCCCGTCATGCGTTCGCGCGCCAGCATCGAGAGCGCCGCCGCCACCGGCAGCTGCTCGCGCCGCGTCATGCGGTCGAAGCCCTCGGCCTCGCATTCGTCGGCCAGCCGGGCGCGCAGATTGGCGGCGACGCCGGCCATGTGGCGCGAGCCGACCGCCTCCACCCGTGCCTGCTCCAGCGCGTCATAGACGTCCTTCGCCTCCCGCGGGGTCGGCGTGCGGGCAACGTGGACGGCGTCGTCATGATGGCGCAGCCGCAATGCCAGGCTGTCGGCGGCGCCGCGCAGCTTGGCCATCTCGGCGGGCGGCAGGGCGCGGGTCGGCAGCGGCAGCCGTGCCCGCTTGCCGGCGAGGCCGGACGGTCCGGGCTGGAAGGCCACCTGGACCTCCGGCTCCTGCGCCATGGCGCGCAGCGCGCCGGCGGTGGCGCGCTTGAATTCCTCCGAGCGGGTGTTGTCCTTGCTGCCGCTCATCGGCGCACGACGCGCTAGATCATGTCCGGTGCTGGTAGACGCACCGGCCATGCTCTATCCCCTTGTTTATTCGCGTGATTCACGCCTTCACCGTTCCGATTCAGGCGACCACGCTCTAGGCGCCCTTGCGGGCCAGGGTGCCGGTGCCGATCTCCTCGTTGAAGCAGCGCTGATAGTATTCCGCGACGGTGGCGCGCTCGGCCTCGTCGCATTTGTTCAGGAACGTCATCCGGAAGGCGAAGCCGATCTCCCCGAAGATCCGGGTGTTCTCCGCCCAGGTGATGACGGTGCGCGGCGACATCACTGTGGAGATGTCGCCGCTGACGAAGCCGGCGCGGGTCAGGTCGGCGAGCGCCACCATGCTCTCGATGCGCTTCTTCATCGCCGTGTCGGACGGGTCGATGCCCATCTTCGCCATGACGATGGAGGTCTCCTGCTTGTGCGGCAGGTAGTTCAGGGTGGCGACGATGTTCCAGCGGTCCATCTGGCCCTGATTGATCTGCTGGGTGCCGTGATAGAGGCCGGTGGTGTCACCGAGGCCCACGGTGTTGGTGGTGGAGAACAGGCGGAACGAGCGGTGCGGCCGGATGACCCGGTTCTGGTCGAGCAGGGTGAGTTTCCCCTCGACCTCCAGCACCCGCTGGATCACGAACATCACGTCCGGCCGGCCGGCGTCGTACTCGTCGAACACCAGGGCGCAGGGATGCTGCAGCGCCCAGGGCAGGATGCCTTCGCGGAACTCGGTGACCTGCTTGCCGTCCTTGAGGACGATGGCGTCCTTGCCGATCAGGTCGATGCGGCTGATGTGGCTGTCGAGGTTGACGCGGATGCAGGGCCAGTTCAGCCGCGCCGCGACCTGCTCGATATGGGTGGATTTTCCGGTGCCGTGATAGCCTTGGATCATCACGCGGCGATTGAAGGCGAAGCCGGCCAGGATGGCGAGCGTGGTCTCCCGGTCGAAGCGGTAGGCCGTGTCGACATCAGGGACGTGCTCGGTGCGGACCGAGAACGCCGGCACCTCCATGTCGCTGTCCACCTCGAACGTCTCGCGAGCGCGCACGGTGGTGTCCGGCAGGTCGATGGCCGAGGTCGGCGTGGCGCGGGCTTCGGCGAGGGCGGTGATGTTGGTCATCGGCGAACTGTCCTGTGTTCCGGGGCAGATTACTCCCGGCATCGGCGCGAGCAAACCGCGGACGGCCAGGTCTGCGCGCGTAATGCGGTGCCGCCGGACCGGTAATCAACCCGCGGCGGCCAGCCGGGTTGCGCCCGCGAGCCCGGCGCGCAGGGCGGCATAGGCGAGATTGATCGACTTCAGCCGTTCTTCCGCCGCACGATCCCCGCCATTGGCGTCGGGGTGATGCCGCTTGGCCAACGCCTTGTAGCGCGCCTTCACCTGCTGCAGCGTGGTCGGCCATTTCAGCCCGAGCGTGGAGAGCGGCTCGCGCAGTTCCGACGGGACTTCCTCGCCCGGGCGTTTTCGCCGCCCGCGTTTGCGGCCGGCCGCCAGCACGTGCAGCGGGTCGCGCAGCGTCTCGTCGTCGAGATAGGCGCCGCCGAGCCGGCCGAGCGGCCAGGTCGGGCGCTGCCAGGAGGTGTCCTGGCGCAGCTGTGCCTCGATCTCGCCGGGGCTCATGCCTTTGTAATAATCCCAGGTCGCGTTGTAGGCGCGGACGTGCTCGAGGCAGAACCAGTGGTATTCGCCCAGCCGGCTGCGGGATTTCGGCGCGCGGTACTCGCCGGGCACGGTGCACCCGTCCTGGTCGCAAGGTCGGCCCGGCGCTGCCGGGTCAGGCGCATAGGCCCGCGGGCGCGAGGAGCGTCGGGTCATCGTGGCTTATGTGCGTCCTCGCAAGGACGATGGCAACCGGTGCTTGGCCCGGGCGGCGAAAGGTCGGATATGTCGGGGATGCAATTGACTCCCGAAAGCCGTGCCGAACGGCTGCGGACCGTGCTGGAGCGGGCATTCACGCCCACGCGGCTGGACATCACCGACGACAGTGCCCGCCATGCCGGCCATGCCGGCGCGGCTCCCGGCGGGCAGACCCACTACTCGGTCGTGCTGGTCTCGCCGCGGTTCCGCGGCTGCAGCCGGGTGGAGCGGTCGCGCCTGGTCCACCAGGCGCTGGAGGCGGAGTTCGCCGGCGGCTTGCACGCCTTGGCCTTGACGCTCCGCGCGCCGGAGGAACCGACCTGACCGTGCAAAGAATCTGCCCGCACGCAACTGTATATTAAGCATGTCGCGCTTGACTGGGCCACCTGGCAGGAGGCAGCCCAGTGAAGCCGAGCAGACTAGTCAACCGAAATGTGATTGCCGGACGGGGCCGCACCAGCATGCGGCTGGAGCCCGAACTCTGGGATGCGCTGCATGAAATCTGCGGTCGCCAGGGCATCGGCATCGGCGAGCTGGTACGCCTGGTGGAACGGGCGGAGCATCCAGGTGGCCGCACCAGCGCCGTGCGGGTCTATGCCCTGGGCTATTTCCGCGAGGCGGCCACGGAAGAAGGCCACCGCGCCGCTGGTCACGGGGCGCTTCCCGATCTCAAGTAACGGGATGTGGGGGTATTGCCCTAGCTCTGCTTCGCGGCCTCTTCGGATCTCCCGGTGAAGAACTCCGGCCAGCGCCGCAGCACGACGGGGCTGTCGCTGCCGTAGGCGAGGCAGGAGTTCAGCAGCGCCGGCCGGTTCCCGGGCTTGTGCTCGCTCCCCCGCCGTTCGCGGACGGGATAGAGCGTCTGGAACGCCACCGTCGCCACCTGCTGCAGCAGCTCGCGAAGATGCGTGCAGCCGCGCGTTCCGCCGACCCGCTGGGCGGCCTCGCGCAGAAAGCCAGGCTTGATGGTGATCCCGGCGAGCGAGGCGAAATTCGGGGCGGCTGCCGGGCAGACCGCATAGGGACTGTGGTCGGTCGCCGCCTCGCAGGCGACGATCGTCATATCCTCGTCCACCGTCATCCGCAGCCACATGTCGTGGATCGGCTCGCCGGCCGAGACCCGACCGCGATCGTCGCCGTCAAAGCCGTAGGTCTTGGTGTCGATGAGATGCGCCTCGACGTCCACCAGCCCGTCGGTGCGAAGATAGCCGCGGAGCGCGATGTCGCGGCTGTGGAGCAGTTCGCGGTTCTGGGGCGGGCTCAGCGGCATCCCCGGCACTCCGATATTGCGGTGCAGCAAGCCGCATATCGTGTCGCGATCGCGATTTCCTAGACTGGCGGTTCCCCCTCAACCGGCGTCGCCCCGAGCCGCGCCATCAGCTCGGTGACCGAGTCGATGGCCGCCGCGGCGAGGGCCGGATCGGTGCCTTTGGCGACGATGGCGACACCGTTGCCGCTGGCCCGGTAATAGGGATAGCTGCCGATGTCGACCGTGGGGAAACGGGCCTGGATGGCGCCGAGCTCCTCGGCGATGCGGCCCTCCGGCAGGCCGGCGGCGTGCACCGCGCGCGCGATGACCGGCTTGCCGCCGGGCAGCCGTGGCGCCAACGCCTCGAACATCGCCTGCATGATGCGCGGCACGCCGGCCATGACGTGGACATTGCCGATGGAATAACCCGGCGCGATCGAGATCGGGTTGTCGATCAGCACGGCGCCTTCCGGCATCGTCGCCATGCGCTGGCGGGCCGGGTTGAACTCGCCGGGCCTGTAGTGGCGTTCCAGGCGCGCCCAGGCCTCCTGGTGCTTAACCCAGGGCACGCCCAAGGCGGTGGCGACGCACTCGCTGGTGATGTCGTCATGGGTGGGACCGATGCCGCCCGTCGTGAAGACGTGGTCGAAGCGGGCGCGCACCTCGTTGACCGTGCCGATGATGGTCTCCGGCACGTCCGGGATAATGCGGACCTCGCGCAGCGGCATGCCGATCTCGCCGAGCCGGGTCGCCAGGAATTTGATGTTGACGTCCTGGGTGCGGCCGGACAGCACCTCGTTGCCGATCACCAGCAGGCAGGAAGTCGGGTTCGGTGTGTCGTCCATGCAGTCCTCACAGAAAATCGCGCAGCAGCGGTATCAGCGGCTTATCGGCCGGCGGCATCTCGTAGTCGGCGAGTCGGTTCGGCCGCACCCAGGCGAGGGCCTGCCCCTCGCGCGATTGCGGGATGCCCTTCCAGCGCCGGCAAAGGAACAGCGGCATCAGCAGATGGAACCGCTCATAGGCATGGGAGGCGAAGGCGAACGGCGCCAGGCAGGCCTCGGTGACGTCGATCCCGAGCTCCTCGCGCAACTCGCGGATCAGCCCCGCCTCCGGCGTCTCGCCGGGATTCAGCTTGCCTCCGGGGAATTCCCACAGCCCCGCCATCTTCTTGCCCTCCGGCCGCCGCGCCAGCAGCACCCGGCCGTCGGCATCGACCAAGGCGCAGGCGGCGACCAGCAGCAGGGGCTTCTCTCCCTCCGCCAGCGGCGCAGGGCCCGCGTCGACCGCGCCGAACAGATCCTCCCGGGTCGCCACATAGCGGATGACGGGGTGCTCGCCGCCGCGCGCCGGAAAACTCGACACGCCGGTGCCGGCTTCGCGAAAGCCGATCCGCCGCAGCACCGCCGTCGAGGCGGCATTGTCCACCGCCACATTGGCCTCGAGCCGATCGAGATCGAGATTGGCCATCGCCCAGCGCGCCAGCCGACCCGCGGCTTCGGTGGCGACGCCATGACCCCAGAATCGGCGGCCCACCCAGTAGCCGAGCCGCCCGACCCGTGGGCCGGCATCCAGCCGCAGACCGACGCCGCCGACCAGCGTCTCCCGATCGCCCTCGCGGCCGGTGATCGCCAGGTGGTAGGCGGTGCCGGCGGCGAGCTGGGCGCGGCTCGAGACGATCCATTCGTCGGCCAGATCGCGGGGGTAGGGAAACGGCACTTCGGCCAGGGTGCGGCTGACCTCCCAGTCGTTGATCAGCCGGTGCAGCTCGCCCGCATCGGCGGGGCAGAGCGGGCGCAGGGCGAGGCGCTCGGTGGTGAGCGGCACGAACTCCGGCGCAGGCGGGACCATCGCGAAAGACTCCGCGAACCGCCGCCCGGTGTCGAGGCGGAAAGCGCGGTCAGCCCGCCGGCAGATGCAGCCAGTGCAGCGGGTCGGCCTGCTCCAGCCGAGGGTAGGCGCGCTGCATGGCCGCCTCGACGGCCGGAGTGCGGCGGGAGGGGCCGTTCGGCGAGCTGCCGATCGTGATCATGAAGGCAAAGTCGCCGCGGGCGATCATGGCGAGGAGCGGAGCCTCGTCCCATCGGCCGACAGAGGCGAGCTCGGTGGCGATCGCCGGCTCGAAGATCACCGGCTTGCCGGCCCGCATCAGCAGCGCCACGTCCTCGGAGGCGACGGGCTTGTCGGCATCGGCGATCCGCTGCACCAGCGCATCCTGGGCAGCGAGTTCCGCCTGCGGCACGCGGTCCAGCAACTGGCGGAACGGCAGGAAAAGCGCGGCGACCATCAGCACCGCCGCGGCCAGGGCGAATTGCCGCCCGGTCCCCGTCAGGTCGCACAGCCAGACGCCGATCAGCACGCAGCCCACGCAGAAGCAGTCCAGGAGGTAGTTGAAGCTGCTCCCCGACTTGAACAGGGCGGGCAGCATCAGGACGGCGAGGGCGAAGTGCAGCAGCAGCATGGCGCGCGCGGCGCTCGTTCGGTCGGCGAGGCGCTGCGCCAGTGAGCGTCCCGGCTCCATCAGGCCTCGCAGGATACTCCAGGCCGCCAGCAGCATCACCGCCATGGAAGGCAGGCTGGTGCGCTCGAACGGCAGCACCAGGAGCGCGTACTGCCAGCCGAAGCGGTTGACATTGGCAGCGATGATGTTCTGCAGGAAGCCGCCGGCGGTCAGCCACTCCAGCAGGCCCAGCGCCGCGAGCCCGATGGCAAGCGGGATCGCCGCCGCGGCGATCGCCGTGCGGGGGCGCCGCAGCAGCGTCACCACGAACACCGCGATGCCGGCCGGCAGCTGCGTCTGCTTGCAATAGACCGCGGCGAGGCACAGGAGCAGCGCGCAGGCGGTGCCGCGTACCGCGCCATCCGC
>JAFAYM010000053.1 GCA_019240395.1 Acidisphaera sp.
CACGAAAGGCCGGAACTGCCAGAAGCTCTCGCCCTGGCCGACCCGGCGACGGCCGTGCACGCCCTGCGCCACGGTGGCGGCGACCCGCTCGGCGGCGACCAGCAGCGGCGGCAGCCGTCCGGCCAGCGCCTCCGCCCGTCGTGCGGCACCCCCCTGGCCCTGGACTCCCGTGCCTCGCGACGCGAGAGGCTTCACCCCAGGCGCCCCACCAGCCGGTCGATGACCTCGGCGACGGTGATCCCGTCCGCCCGCGCCGCGAAGTTGAGCGCCATGCGGTGGCGCAGCACCGGATGCGCCAGTGCGGCGATGTCGTCCAGGCTCGGCGCCAGCCGACCATCGAGCAGGGCGCGGGCACGGCAGGCCAGCATCAGCGCCTGCGCCGCCCGCGGCCCAGGGCCCCAGGCGACGTGCCGGCGCACGCCCTCGTCGCCGGCGGTTTCCGGCCGGCCCCCGCGGACCATCGCCAGGATCGCCTCGACAACGCTCTCGCCCACCGGCACCCGGCGGATCAGCGACTGCGCCGCCAGCAGCGCCTCCGCCGACAGCGCCTGCCCGGGCGGGGTCTCGCTCGCCCCCGTGGTCGCCAGCAGCATCGTGCGCTCCGCCGCCAGGTCGGGGTAGCGAACGTCGATCTGCAGCAGGAAGCGATCGAGCTGCGCTTCCGGCAGCGGGTAGGTGCCCTCCTGCTCGATCGGGTTCTGCGTCGCCAGCACATGGAACGGCCGCGGCAGCGCGTATTCGACGCCGCCGACCGTAACGCGCCCTTCCTGCATCGCCTGCAGCAGTGCCGACTGGGTGCGGGGGCTGGCGCGGTTGATCTCGTCGGCCATCAGCAGCTGGCAGAACACCGGCCCCGGCACGAAGCGGAAAAGCCGGCGCCGCTGGCCGGAGGCTTCGTCGAGATTCTCGTCCAGCACCTCGCTGCCGACGATGTCGGCCGGCATCAGGTCGGGGGTGAACTGCACCCGCTTGGCGGCCAGGCCGAGCACCGTGCCGAGCGTCTCGACGAGCCGGCTCTTGCCGAGACCGGGCACGCCGACCAGCAGCACGTGGCCGCCCGACAGCAGGGTGATCAGCGTCTGATCGACCACCTCCTGCTGGCCGAAGATGGCCCGCCCGATCTCCGCCCGCACCGCCGCGATGCGATGCCCGAGCGCCTCCACGTCCTGCAGGCTGGCCTCGGTGCTCGGCCGGCCTGATGCGGCGCCGGCCGCTGCGGTGCTGGCAGACATTGCGCTGATCCCCCGAGGACAGCCCGGCGCCGGACCGGCGCAATGTGCGGGGCTGCACTTTCAACGATGGGGGGATGCTACCTATATCGGCCCGTGGGACGGAAGCACGCCGAGGCCACGGAGACGCAGACGTGAACGGAGCAGCACCGCACGGTCCGGGCATGGGCCGCCGCCGCATGGTCCACCATCCCGAGCCGGACGCCGGCCCGGCGACGCTAAAGGCGGACAACCCTCGCTCTATCCCGGCACTTGCGGGCTCCGGACTGGCGTCCGCCGGATTGGCGACCAGGGCAGCGCGGCCGGCCCGCCAGCCGATTGAATGCGGCGATCTCCACTTCCTGATCCGCCGGGACGGCACCTGGCTCTATCGCGCCAGCCCGATCGGCCGCAAGGAACTGGTCTGCCTGTTCGCCAGCGTGCTGAAGCGCGAGGCCGACGGCTCCTATTGGCTGCAGACCCCCGTGGAGCGCGGACGCATCGAAGTCGAGGATGCGCCCTTCGTCGCCGTCGAGCTGCACTGGTGCGGCTGCGGGCGCGACCAGAAGCTGAGCTTTCGCACCAATATCGACGAGCTGGTGACCGCCGGCCCGGAGCACCCGATCCGCGTCTCGCACGACGTGCTGACCTGCGAGCCGACGCCCTACATCCGCCTGCGCCGCGGCGAGGGCGCCTGGGGCATCGAGGCGCGCATCAACCGCGCCGTCTATTACGAGCTGGTGGCGCTCGCCGTGCCGGAGCTGATCGCCGGCCGTCGGCTGCTCGGCGTCTGGAGTTGCGGCGTCTTCTTCTCCCTCGGCGATCTGCCCGCCGGCGGCGAGCTCGCTTGACCCGCACGTCCGGATGAGCCGGCCGGCGAGCCCCTCGGGGTGACCGAAGCGGAGCTGCGCGCGCGGCTGGCGCGGCCCCGCCCCCCGCCTCCCGACCCGCATGGCGCACCCGGCGTGTCGCCCGCCACCGTGCCGCCGGAAGTCGTGCCGCCGCCTGGGGCCATCGCCGCCCCCGCCCGATCCGACGATGCCCTCGACCTCGTGTCGCCGCCGCTGATCCCGGCCGCCGTGCTGGTGCCCATCATCTTCGGCCCCGACCCCGGCATCCTGCTGACCAAGCGCACGGCGCATCTGAACGCGCATGCCGGGCAGGTCAGCTTCCCCGGCGGGCGCATCGACCCGCTCGATCGCAGCCCCGAGGACGCTGCCTTGCGCGAAGCCTGGGAGGAGATCGGCCTCGATCCCGAGACCGTCGAACTCGCCGGCCGGCTCGCCAGCTATGTCACCGGCACCGGGTATGAGATTACGCCGGTGCTCGGCCTGCTGGGGCCGTCGCCGTCGCTGATGCCCTCGGCCGACGAAGTCGAGGCGATGTTCGAGCTGCCACTTTCCGTGCTCCTCGACCCGCACGCCCCGCAGCGCCGGCGCGCGCACTACCGCGGGCGCTGGCGGGAGTTCTGGGTGTGGCCGCACCCCGAGCACTATATCTGGGGTGCCACCGCCGGCATTCTCATGCACCTGGCCGCCGTGCTCAGGGGTCCCGAAACGGGCGGTCCCAGGAGCTGAGGAGAAACGATGCTCCGCCTGGTGGAACTGGCGCTGTTCCTGGCGCCGTTCGCCGTCTATGCGCTCTGGTGGTGGCTCGGCCGGCTGGCCCCGCCGCCGGCGATGCTGGCGGGCACCCTGCTGCTCCTGGCAGTGACCGGCGCCGCCCTCGTCTGGTTCGGCGTCGAGCGGCGGCTCGACCCGCACGGTCGCTACGTCCCGGCCCGGCTGGTCGGCGACCGCATCATGCCCGGCCACTCGGCCTCGCCGTGATCCATCCCGCCACGCGCATCGTCCCCCCCGCTCTGCTCGCCGAGCCGGGATTGCGCGCCGTGCTGGACGCCCTGCCGGAAGCGCGGCTCGTCGGCGGCTCGGTGCGCGACAGCCTCGCCGGGCTGCCGGTCGCCGACATCGACCTGGCGACGCCGCGCCGCCCGGACGCCGTGATCGAGGCGCTCCGGGCCGCCGGATTGCGCGCCCTGCCGACCGGTCTCGCCCACGGCACGGTGACCGCCCTGGCCGCCGCGCCGGACGGCCGGGCGAGCTTCGAGATCACCACCCTGCGCCGCGACATCGAGACCGACGGCCGCCACGCCGTGGTCGACTACACCGAGGACTGGCGGGAAGACGCGGCGCGGCGGGATTTCACCATCAACGCCCTGTCGATGACCCGCGACGGTGACATCTACGACTATTTCGGCGGCATCGCCGACCTCGCCGCCGGCCGGGTGCGCTTCGTCGGCGACCCGGCCACGCGCCTCACCGAGGACACCCTGCGGGTCCTCCGCTTCTTCCGCTTCCATGCCCGCTACGGTAAAGGCGAACCCGACCCTGCGGCCCTGGCGGCGATCCGGGGGGCCGTTCCCCGCCTCTCCCGCCTCTCCGCCGAGCGGGTCTGGAGCGAGCTCAAGCGCATCCTGTCCGCCCCCGACCCTTGCCCTTCGATCGACCTGATGGCCCGGCTCGGCGTGCTCGACGCCGTGCTGCCTGAAGGCGCCGATCCCGCGCGCCTGGCCCGGCTGGTGGCGCGAGGCGCGCCGGCCGACCCGCTGCTCCGCCTCGCCGCCCTGCTCACCGGCGACGTCGAGACGCTCGCCGGCCGGCTGCGCCTCTCCGGCGAGGAGCAGCGTCGGCTGCACGGCCTGCGCGTGCCCGCTGTCCCGACGCCGCCCACCGACGACGCGTCGCTGCGCAGGGCGCTCGCGGATACGCCCGCCGACATGCTGTCCGACCGGCTCTGGCTCGCCGGCGACGGGCCGGAATGGGACGAGCTGCGCTCGCGGATCGCCGCCATGCCGCGGCCGGTCTTCCCGCTCGAGGGACGCGACGCCCTGGCGCTCGGCATGGCGCCGGGTCCGGCCGTCGGAGAGGCGCTCCGCGCTGTTCGGGCCTGGTGGCTCGACAATGGGTGTATCGCCGATGCTGACGCTTGCCGGGTTGAGTTGGCAAAGAAGGTAAGGCCAGGGCTCTGCCCCCACTCTTCAAGCGTGGGACCCGCTGGGGGCAGCGGCCCCCAGACCCCATGACACAAGAGAGGGAGACCAGCCGCGTACTGCTCCGCCGGCTGTGGCGCGAGCACGTCCGCCATTTTCGCGGCCGCTTGCTGCTCGTCCTGCTGCTGACCGCCATCATGGCCGGCACCACCGCCCTCTACCCCGTGGTCATCGACCGCGCGTTCACCCTGTTCGCCGCCAAGGACGCCCGCATCCTCTATCAGGTGCCGGCGCTCGTGCTGGCGGTCACCGCCATGAAGGCGGCCGCCCAGTATTTCCAGAACGTCCAGGTGCAGCAGATCGTCCTCCTGGTGATCCGCGGCCTGCAGGGACGCATGTTCGACCACCTCGCCCACGCCGACCTCGCCCGCATCGAGCGCGAGCCGCCCGCCCAGCTCGCCGCCCGCTTCACCACCGACGCCGCCACCATCCGCGAGGCGCTGACCCGCGCCGTCAACGGCATCGCCGACGCCGTGACGGTGATCGGCCTGGCCGGCTCCATGCTCTATCTGGACTGGGTGCTGAGCCTGATCGCCGCCCTGCTCTACCCCCTCGCCGCCCTGCCCATCGAGCGCATCGGCCGCCGCGTCCGGCGCGCCTCCGGCGGCATGCAGGAGCGCATGGGCGAGACCGCCGCCCTCCTCGTCGAGAGCTTCTCGCAGGCGCGCACCGTGCGCACCTACCGCCTGGAAGCGGCCGAGACGCGTCGTGCCGACATCGCC